>NZ_CALLJH010000002.1:0-308882 GCF_938091255.1 uncultured Chloroflexus sp. | reverse complement strand
CACCTCCTTTCTAGGGAGCAATCCCACTCACTGCTCACGTGCTACGGCGCGGCTCATCACCACGCGTGCCTGTTCAGGTGCTAAACCCCACACCCCCTAGCTCACTGCTGGGGGGTGTGGGGTTTTTTGCTCGCGCGCCGGCTGATGCTGTTCTGAAGTTGTCCTACGCCGGCAGCATTGGCGTAAGAGCAAGGCTGATCAGGCGTTCTTTGCTGTGACGATGGCTGCCCAAACACAACCGGCTATGGAATGGAGTGCGGCAGTAGACTGCCGCACTCTATAATGGGGCTGCCAAAGCGTTGGCTCATTGCGTAACATGCGCTAGCGTTAGCTTTTGCCGGCCAAGTCTGTAATGGAATTATCACCAGTGATGTGCTGCAATACCGCGCCCCTACTGGCAATTAGCCAATGGCCCGTGCTTGCAATGGCCAATAACGCCGTCCGATATAAGCTCGCGCAAGCCGGGCGGCATACGCAACCGCTCGTGCGGTGGCAGGGCTGAGCACTAAACTGAGTGAGGTGTCGTAAGCGGGGATGGTGATCAAGACTGCGCGTGGTGCATGACCATAGAGGATGCGGGCAAGGGTTAATAACGTTGCCGGATCACTCTGGTGACTGGAGGTGAGGACAGTGGCCGGTTCGATGAGCTGCACTTCGACATTCGTGCGATCAACCGCAGCATCGAGGAAAATGACCCGACGTGAGCGGGCAATGATTGCCGCTAATTCCGGTGTAAGTTGCGCTTGCGTGATTACTCGTAAGCCAGTAACACGCCATTGCCGCATCAGCTCGGCTGCGGCTTGCCCAGCGTAATCATCGCCACGCACCGGGCTGCCGTACCCAATGATCAGACCCTGCGGCGCTACTGCCGGGCATCGACGCTGGCAGATGTGCCCCATAGCCAACCCTTTCCGCGAGGTGCTTGGTAAGAGTAGTAACAATTATAACGCAAAAAACTTGGCACGACGATAGGATATCGTTGTAAAATTTCCACTGTTTGAACTTTGTCGTCTGTGAATAATATCTTTATGGTCGCTCATCTTCTCTCCGATCTATATTGTTGCGATATTCAATGTGATCTTGTCCATCGCTGGCTTTTGGTTCGCACATACGCAGCGATGCCATTGCCACGGGAAGGAAACAGTTGCAGGCAGATTTAGACATGACACCGGGTTGTCCAACCCTGTCCGCAGCAACGATATGATGATTGAAGCGGCTCGCTATGGTGAGCCGCGTTCCTTTACCGGCTCCTTAACGACTCACCCGATCAAGCAACCTTCCTTGCGCGTCGTACAACTCAACTTCCATCGCCATCTGCCCAACCGCGTGGGTTGAACAACTCAGGCATGGATCATAAGCTCGTACTCCAGCTTCAATCCGGTTGAGGATGCCTTCGTCAAATTGCCCATTGCGAATGTAGCTCTGGGCAATCTGGCCGATTGTGTGGTTGATGGCCAAATTGTTCTGGCCGGTGGCGATAATCAAGTTCACATCCGTGATCAAACCTTTATCATCGACCTTGTAGTGGTGGAAGAGCGTGCCGCGTGGCGCTTCGCTCACGCCGACCGCCTCGCGGCGATTGACACCGGCGTCAGCACGCAGCTCGTTTGAGAGCAGGTCGTCGTCTTCGATCAGCATCTCCATGCGTTCGAGTGCAGCGATGATCTCGATCAGCCGGGCATGATGGTAGTAGAAGCTGCCCTCGATCACTGGCCCGGCTTGCTCGCGCAATTCGCGCAGCTCGGTGTCAGCCCGTGGCGCTCCCATGGTAGAGCAGACATTAATCCGCGCCAATGGCCCGACGCGGTACATGCCACCCGGATAGCCGAGCGCCCGAATGTAGGGGAACTTCAGGTAGCTCCATGGTTCGACCGCTTCGCCAATGACATCGCGATAATCGATCGGATCGAGTTCGTCAATCAGCATTTTGCCGGTATGATCGATCACGCGCAATTTGCCGCCGTAGTGCATCCAGCGCCCTCCCGGCCCGACCATTCCCAGATACAGGCTGGGAAAGACGCCAAAGGTCTCGATTTCGCGCTGGTAGCGTTCGGTAAGCTGTTTGAGCCGTCCGATGGCATCGAGCGCAATTGCTAACATTTCAGGCAGTTTGGCCCGGATCTGATCGCGACCACTCACACTGAGGCCATTGCGCACTCCACCCGGTACGGCCCAAGCCGGGTGAATCTTGCGCCCTCCTAGCAACTCGATCACTTCTTGCCCAAACTGACGCAGCCGGATGCCATTGCGCGCAAGGTTGGGATCGGCGGCGATCAACCCAAAGACGTTACGCTGAACTGGATCGCTATCAAAGCCGAGCATCAAATCGGGCCCGCTGAGATGGAAGAAGCTCAGCGCGTGCGATTGAATAATCTGGCCGAGATTCATCAACCGGCGCAACTTTTCGGCTGCTGGCGGAATCAGTACTGCTAGTAAACCGTCGCCGGCGCGGGCCGAGGCCAGCAAATGGCTGACCGGGCAGATGCCGCAAATGCGTGCCGTAATGCCGGGCATCTCCCAGAATGGACGACCGATGCAGAAGCGCTCAAAGCCGCGAAACTCGGTGACATGGAACCGCGTTTCAGCAACGTTGCCCGCTTCGTCGAGGTGAATGCTAATCTTGGCATGGCCCTCGATGCGCGTGACAGGATCGATGACGATACGTTGGCCCATCGCGCACTCCTTAATATGATTGCGAACGCAGCGACGCAACCTGATGGCGCTTGCAGCGTCTCTGCCACTATCCATCTACCCAAAGCGAATATCAGCCGCCGGTTCGCGCCCTTCAATCAACGCTTCCAGCAAGGCCCGAATCCGTGGTGCCGAAGGCGGGCATCCCGGCAAGTAGTAGTCAACCGGAATGACCTGATGCACTGGCACCACTTTATCGAGCAGTACCGGCACGATTCCCGGCTCGTGCGGAATGACGCCACCCGGATCGCCGTGCTCGACATACACTTGTTGCAAGACGTTCTGGGCCGGGCCGAGCGGATTGCGCAGTGCGGTGACGTTACCGGTGACAGCGCAATCGCCGAACGAGACGATGATCTTGCTGTGACGGCGCGCTGTCTGCGCCAATTCGAGGTGTTCGTCGTTGGCGATCGCGCCTTCGATTAAGGTCAGATCGACTTCAGGCGGGAAACGTTTGGTATCGGCGATTGGGCTGTAGACTAGATCGGCGCGCGCGGCCAGCTCGATCAACCATTCATCGAGATCGAGTAGCGACATGTGGCAGCCCGAACAGCCGCCTAGCCAGATGGTAGCAATACGTAGCCGGCTCATGGTTCTCTCCTTGCGCGCCTACCAGCGTTGCTTGCGCGCTTCGACGATCAAGGCAATGCGCTCGCTGGCATGCGGTCGTTCGCCGACGGTGACCCCGCGCGGAAAGATCGCGCCGGTCGGGCAGGCGAGTTGGCACTTGCCGCAACTGGTGCAGGTGGTCGATGTGCCCCACGGCTGGTTTAGGTCGGTAATGACATGGGCATTGACCCCACGCCCAGCCACATCCCACGTATGCACGCCTTCGATCTCGTCACAGGCGCGCACGCAGCGGGTGCAGAGCACGCAGCGGTTGTGATCGATGCCAAACCGTGGGTGCGAAATATCAACCGGATAGTTGGGCGAGAGGTATTCGTAGCGCACGTGATCCATCCCGACCATGCCGGCCAGTCGTTGCAGTTCACAATTGCCGCTGGCCACACACACTGCGCAGACGTGGTTACGCTCAGCAAAGAGCAGTTCAATGATCTGCCGCCGGTAGGACTGTAGGCGCGGTGTGTTGGTATGTACCACCATCCCCTCGCTGACCATCGTCATACAGGCTGGTTGCAACCGGCGCTGGCCTTCAATTTCCACCAAACATAGCCGGCATGCCCCTACCTCAGAGAGACCATCGAGGTGGCAGAGGGTCGGAATCGTGATTCCGGCCTCGCGGATGGCTGCCAGCAGCGTCTCGCCGGGGCGGGCCGAAACGAGATGTCCGTCAATGGTAAGTGTTTTAGCTGCCATGGTCGCCCTCCGCGCCGATCAACTCCTCGTATTCGTGCCGAAAGTAGTGCAAGGTGCTGAGCACCGGATTGGGGGCCGATTGACCTAGCCCGCACAGGCTCGTCTCGCGCATGAGATCACACAGCTCCTCGATCTTGTCTAGATCACGAGCATGAGCTTGTCGATTGCGGAGCTTCGTGAGCATATTGAAGAGCTGTACCGTTCCCACCCGGCATGGAATGCACTTGCCGCATGACTCGTCTTTGCAAAACTCCATATAGAACCGGGCGACATCAACCATGTTGGTGTGTTCATCCATGACCACCATGCCGCCCGATCCCATAATCGAGCCAACCGCAGCCAACGATTCGTAATCTACTGGCGTGTCGAAGAGGCTGGCCGGAATGCAGCCACCTGATGGGCCGCCGGTCTGTACGGCCTTGACCGGCGTGCCATCGGGAGTGCCGCCGCCGATCTCTTCAACGATCTCGCGCAGGGTAATGCCCATCGGCACTTCGATCAGGCCGGTGTTGCGAACCTTGCCAGTGAGAGCGAAGACCTTGGTGCCTTTGCTTCGGTTAGAACCGATGCTGCTAAACCATTCTGGCCCGTGTTCGATAATCGCGGTAACGTTGGCAAAGGTTTCGACATTGTTGATGAGGGTCGGCATACCCCACAGGCCGCTTTCGGCAGGATATGGCGGACGCGGACGGGGCTGGCCGCGTCGCCCTTCGATCGAGGCGATGAGGGCGGTCTCTTCTCCACATACAAAGGCGCCGGCACCAACCCGAATGTCGATACGGAAATTAAACCCGCTCTCAAAGATTTGTGCGCCGAGTAAACCGAAGCGGCGGGCTTGGACAATCGCCTTCTGCAGCCGTTCGATAGCCAGCGGATATTCGCCGCGCACATAAATAAATCCTTGTTCAGCGCCAACGGCGTAGGCGGCAATTGCCATCCCTTCCAGCACGAGATGCGGATCGCTCTCAAGAATACTGCGATCCATAAATGCACCCGGATCGCCCTCATCAGCGTTACAGACGACAAACTTGCGTTCACCGGGGCTTTTAGCTACCGTTGCCCACTTTAAGCCGGTCGGATAGCCAGCACCGCCGCGTCCACGTAAGCCACTGCGGGTAATGGCGGCTATCACTTCGGTAGGTGTCATTTCATGAATGACATGATAGAGCGTGCGATAGCCACCCACCGCGATGTAATCTTCGATCCGCTCGGGATTGATCTGGCCGCAATGGCGCAGCACAATCGGAAATTGGCGCGCAAAGAAGGGATGCTGGCGATCACAGCGCGTCACTGTGCAGGGTCTACCTTCAAGCGCAGCAACAATCTCTTCGGCATCAGCCGGCGTCACGCGCTCAAACATCTCTCCGCTTGGTTCGAGCCGCACCAAAGGGCCGTGCCCGCACAGTCCCATGCAGCCAACCGGTGTGACATCAATATCGGCTAACTTCCCGGCTGCGGTCAGCACCGTCTCAAGGCGACGCTTGAGCTCAAGCGCCCCTGACGCTTGACAACCAGCGGCAGCGCAACAGAGAATGCGCAGGCGAGTGCGCTGAGCTTGTTCTCGTTCACCAATGGCTTCCAGCTCGTGGAGATCCATAGTCACTCCTCGCGGCCAAGTAGATTGCGGATGCGTGCTGCCAAATCGGAACGGTCAGCATGGCCGACCACCTCGCCATCGAGCACGGCTGCCGGTGCAAGGCCGCACGCGCCGAGACAGCGGGCCGTGAGCAATGAGAAGCGACCATCGGCGCTGGTGTGTCCGGCTTTCACGCCGCTCAGCTCTTCGAGTTCGCGCAGCAAGAGCGCTGCACCACGTACATAACAAGCCGTGCCCAAGCAGACAGTACAGGTGTGTTCGCCTTGCGGGGCAAGCGAGAAGAAATGGTAGAAGGTAGCGACGCCATAGACGCGGCTTGGTGGCAAGCGGAGGCGCTGGGCGACGTCGCTCAGCAGCTCTGGCGAGAGGAACCCGTACAGCTCTTGCGCTTTGTGCAGCACTTCAATCAGCGCATCGCCCTGATACTGGAAGCGTTTCATAGTCGCTTCGAGGATCTTGCGCCGATTATCGCTGGCAGCGCGTGCATCTCGGTCAACGTCGGTCTGTAGCGCGGATGTCGTCATTGAACATCTCCCTAACAGATTGTAAGGACGCTACGCTGATCCTAGTTGATTTGTGATGGTTGTGGCGAAAAGAGTTGATTACCCGGCGTTAACGAAGCCGTGGGCGATGCTAGCTGGAGAGATGCGAGGAAGGGCGGGTTGCCAACCCGCCCTTGCCTAAGCTGCTCTAAGATCAATCACCGCAACTAATCGGCCGATGCCGGCGCCTGCGCGATCTCCTTGAGCGCCTCGCTCTCGCGCTTGCTCTGCCAGATGGCCCACACCAGCGCGGCAACACAGATCACCATTGCGATAATCACGCCGGGGCTGCCGGGTTCGATCGTGACAATAATTGGGGCAATGATCAGCGCTACCAAATTGATCACCTTAATCATCGGGTTCAAGGCCGGGCCAGACGTATCCTTCAGCGGATCGCCGACCGTATCGCCGACTACCGCCGCCTTATGCGGTTCGCTATGCTTGCCGCCGAAGTTGCCTTCCTCGATATACTTCTTGGCATTATCCCACGCGCCGCCGGCATTGGCTTGGAAGACCGCCATCAATTGACCGGTGAGGATAATGCCGGCTAGGAAGCCGCCCAGCGCCTCAACCCCAAGCGTGAAGCCGACGATGATTGGCACCATCACCGCGATCAGGCCAAGGCTGATCAGCTCTTTCTGCGCTGCCGTGGTCGAAATCTGCACTGCGCGCGCATAATCAGGCACTACCTTGCCTTCCATCAGACCGGGGATGCGGAATTGTCGGCGCACCTCGTTGACGATCTGCGCTGCGGCGCGCGACACTGCCCGAATGGTCAGCGCCGAGAAGAGGAACGGCACAGCACCGCCGATCAGCAAGCCGATAAAGACCTCAGGTGCGGCGACGTTGATCGACGAGAGCAGCTCGATACCCTTTGCTCCCTCATCGATCATCTGCTTGATCACCTTATTCACATCGGTGAAATACGAACCGTAGAGTGCCACCGCCGCGATCACCGCTGAACCGATCGCGATACCCTTGGTGACGGCCTTGGTCGTATTGCCGACTGCATCGAGGTCATCCATCACATTGCGAGCATTCTTATCGAGGCCGGCCATTTCGCCGATGCCGTTCGCGTTATCGGAAATCGGGCCGAAGCTATCCATCGAAATGGTATTGCCGGTCAGCAGCAGCATGCCGATGCCTGTCAGCGACACGCCGTACAGAATCGCGGTGAACTGGGTCGCAGCCGGTTCGCCGGAATAGATCAGCACCGAGGTAAAGATCGACGCCGAGATAACCAAAATTGCCCAAACGCTGCTCTCCATACCAAGGGCCAATCCAGAGAGGATGTTGGTCGCTGAGCCGGTCTGCGATGCCTTCGAGGTCTCTTTGACCGGGCTGAAGTGCGTGCTGGTAAAGTACTCGGTCAGCTTATCAAGCGCCAAGGCCAAGATCACACCCGACAGGGTAGCGAAAAATGGACGCCAATCAACGTTGCCGGCAGCATCAACCATAAAAACCGGTGTCGCCGCTGCACTAGCAACAATGGCTAAGCCTGCCGCGATGTAGAAACCGCGGTTCATCGCCGCCATCGCGTTGCGCTTGCGCTCATCGGTGGTGACAAACTGGTTGCCGATCACCGACGCGATCACGCCGATCGCGCGCAACACGAGCGGGAAGATGATGAAGCGCAGATCGTACTGACCATCGCCCATCGTGCCGGCCACTGCATCGCCCAGCACAATGCCGAGGATCATCGCCGAGACCAGCGTCACTTCAAAACTCTCAAACACGTCAGCCGCCATTCCAGCGCAGTCACCGACGTTATCGCCGACAAGGTCGGCAATCACTGCTGCATTGCGCGGATCGTCTTCGGGAATGCCGGCTTCAACCTTGCCGACAAGGTCGGCACCGACGTCAGCCGCCTTCGTGTAGATGCCGCCGCCGACACGCATAAAGAGCGCGATCAGCGAGCCGCCGAAGCCGAAGCCGAGCAAGGCGTCGGGGGCGGCAATGCCGAAGACCATAAAGATCAGCGTGCCGCCGAGCAGGCCAAGGCCGACGGTGAGCATGCCGGTCACCGAGCCGGATTTATACGCCACTTGCAGCGCAGGGTTGTAGCCCTTGCGTGATGCCGCGGCCACCCGCACGTTACCCTCAACTGCGACATTCATACCAACGAAGCCAACTGCGTAGCTAAAGAGCGATCCCATCAGGAAGGCCACCGCGCGCCCAATTGCTACCCAGAGCGTCGCTGCTTCTCTGCTGCCAAACCGCTCGACTGCTTCGGTCGTTGGCGGAATGATAAACACGCTAGCCGCCAAAACGAAGGTCAAAATAACGATCAAAATGGAAATGGTGCGGAATTGCTGGCTTAGGTAGGCATTAGCGCCAGTTTTGATGTAACCCCAGACCTCGCGCATACGGGGTGTTCCCGTATCTTGGGCGAGGATCTGACTGCGGATGAAGAAAGCATACCCAATGCCGAGCAGCGAAACGACGAGCACAGCCCAGACCGCAAGACTTTGGACGGCGTTCAGATCCTGCATGACCCCAACTCCTTCGTTGCACGAATGCACGACCCGATGTGATTGCCGGCGCGGCGCGCGATACGCGGGGCGCTGGTTGTAGTGAGAAAAACCTTGTCGTAGACGTGGATTATTCTAGCATAGTCGAGTTACGATTGCAACGAGCGGTGCAAATGTGATGTTGGGCAGAAACAGTGCGAAAGTAGTGCATTACCGCCGGACAATCTGCTTACCAAGTCGGCGAAATGCCATATCAATCCCGCTTTGCAGCGTAGCACCGATAGCAATTCCACTGAGATCAACACCGAGTTGGACAATCGTCTGGGCGATTTCAGGGCCAATGCCAACCATGATGACCTGTGCGCCGATCAATTGGGCTGCGCGCGCCGTCTGCAACAGGTGATTGGCGACGGCGGTATCGACCAATGGCACCCCCGTAATATCGATAATCACGATATCTGATTGCCGTTCGGCAATCGTTGTGAGGAGACGCTCCATAATTTGGCTGGCGCGAAAGCTATCGATGATGCCAACGATTGGCAAGACCAGCACATGTTGGTACAAGGGCAAAATTGGTGTACTTAATTCACGGATGGTCTGCTGTTGCGCCTTGATCTGCTCGGCCTGATCGTATAGTTGATAGTGTAACTGTTCGTAAGCATAGCTAAAACTCGTAACTACTGATCGACTAAATTGTTGCAGCATATCTGCAACGACACGCACCGTCTCAACGGTACAAGCGGGTTGATGCTGGGCAAACGCTTCAAGTGCGTCCCACGTGAGTGAGCGAAAGGCGTCAATCGCTATCAATACATCAGTCAATACAAAGCCCACGTGGGCGCGCATCTCACCGAGCGCTTCGGCATAAGCGATGAACGGTAGCAGGTCTTGGGTACCAACTGCCTCGGCAAGCGCTTCAATCGTCATATTCATTGTGGGCAGCAATTCTTCTTGCGCAAGCCGGGCATAACCCGGGCTGTGCTGCTGCACGTGCCGAGCTAGTTCAGCCAGTATGTGGTCACGGCGTGCAAGGAGAAAGGCTTGAAGTTCGGTAAAGATAGTGGCCATGCGACCCCCTTGTCGCTTTGTACGGAGAGGACTCGGCTTGTCTAGACGACCAACATGCGAAAACGTTGCGTCTTGGCGCCTTTGCGTTAGTTCTTATGCCGCCGGCCTAATGGCACGTCCGGTACGCTGTAAGGCCAATTCGATCCCAGTTTGCAGGTTGGCGCCGATAGCAATGCCGCTCAGGTCAACGCCAAGCTGGACGATCGTCTGCGCGATTTCGGGGCCAATCCCTACCAAGATCACCTGCGCGCCGATCAATTGCGCCGCCCGCGCAGTTTGCAAGAGATAATTGGCGACGGCGGTATCGATCACTGGCACGCCGGTAATGTCGATAATCACGATATCTGACTGACGCTCGGCGATAGCGGTAAGGAGGCGTTCCATAATTTGGCCAGCGCGGAGGCTATCGATGACGCCAACCAGTGGTAAAACTAAAATCCCTTCGTAGAGCGGCAAGATTGGCGTGCTCAGCTCGCGGATGGTCTGTTGTTGCGCTTCGATCTGCTCGGCCTGATCGTGAATCTGGGCTTGCATCGTGCGGTAGACGGTGCTAAAGCTAGTGAGCAGCGTCTTGCCGAACTCTTGCAAGAGATCTTCAATGCGCCGAACGTGGTGGATCGTTACGATGCTGCGGTCGCGGTCAAACGCTTCAACGATATTCCATGTCACATGCCGCAATTCGTTGAGGGCGGCAAACATATCCGCAGCAATAAAGCCGCTCGCCGCGCGTGCTTCGCCAACCGCGCGGGCATGGGCGAGAAACGGCTGGAGATCGTCGGTGCTGATCGCATGCAGGAGGGTACGTAGTGAAGTCGTAACGGCTTGGAGGAGTGCCATTCGATCCATCGCGGCGTAGTTTGGCTGCTGCGCGCGCAGGCGATCAACAAATGATTCAACAGTAGCGGCTAAGTCAGTTTCGGCAAAGGCAACAATGTCAGCAAAAACTTTGGGCATCGCAGTATCACCAAACGTATCGGTTAGCGAATCGTATACCCCAACTGGCTCAATGCCAATTCAATCCCCGCTTGGAGATTTGCACCAATCTGAATGTTACGCAGATCAACGCCTAGTTGCACGATGGTCTGGGCGATTTCAGGGCCAATCCCGACCAAAATCACTTGCGCGCCGATCAGTTGGGCTGCCCGTGCGGTTTGCAAGAGGTAATTGGCGACTGCGGTATCGATCACCGGTACGCCGGTAATATCAATAATCACAATATCTGACTGACGCTCGGCGATGGCGGTGAGCAGGCGTTCCATAATCTGACCGGCGCGGAAGCTATCGATAGCGCCGACCAACGGCAAGACCAAAATCCCTTCGTAGAGCGGTAAGATCGGTGTACTCAACTCGCGGATGGTCTGTTGTTGGGCCTCGATCTGCTCGGCCTGATCGCGCAACTCTTGCTGAAGGGCCAGCATTGCTTGGCTATAACCGAGCAGCAACAGCCGGTTAAACTCATTGATCGCATCCTCGAAGCGCCGCACATCGCCGATGGCAAGCCGGTCGCTGCCAAACGCATCGAGTTCTTGCCAGCAAAACTCGCGAATACGTGTCACCACGGTCATCATATCGTCAAGTGAGAGCCCCATGCGGGCGCGGCGCTCGCCGATCTGGGGTGCCCATTCGTTGACCGGCCCGCTATCGTTGTCGCCGAAGAGCGCGCAGATCGTTTCAACCGAACGTTGCAGGGCTGGGCTTAAGTCAGCGGCAGGAATAGCGGCATAGCCGCTGCTTTCGGCTTGTACGGCTTTGCACAAGCGTTCTCTGGTCTGCGGCAGGCGCTCGCGGATGAAGGCGGCTAAGTTGGTTAACGTTGTGCTCATAGCGCTCCTCGGCGACACACATTAATAGGCGCGGGCAAAGATGACTTGCCGATCGGTTTCGCGCCCGGTGTAGATGCAGCGGCCAACCGTGCCGGGTTGTTCCAGCGGAATACAGCGGATGGTTGCCCGCGTCTCCTCTTGGATGCGCTTTTCGTCGGTGGTATCGCCGGCCCAGAATGCGCGGGCAAAACCGCGCTCAACTTGCTCTTTCAGTTCGTCGTAGGTGGTTACATCGGCGGTATGGGCCTCGCGGAAGGCAAGGGCGCGCTGGAAGAGAGTGGTCTGCATTTCTTCCAACAGTGCCTCGATCCGCTCGGTCAGGCCGGCCTGCGGCACGAAGCTCTTGCCGGCTTTGCCGGGAATATCGCGGCGCGCGAGCGCAACCGTCTCTTTCGCCACGTCCTTTGGCCCGATCTCGATCCGCACCGGCACCCCCTTCAATTCCCACTCGTTAAACTTATAGCCGGGGCTATAGTTGTCGCGGTCATCAACCTTAAACCGCAGCCGGCCTTTCCATGCGGCAGTCATGCGGGCAACGGCTGCCATCACCGTGCTGCGCTCTTCATCATTCTTGTAGATCGGCACCACCACAACCTGAATTGGGGCTAGACGCGGCGGCAGCACCAGTCCTTCATCATCAGAATGGGTCATAATAAGTGCGCCGATCAGACGAGTACTCACCCCCCAACTGGTCGTCCACGCATACTGGATGGTATTGTTCTGATCGGTAAACGTAATATCAAAGGCGCGGGCGAAATTCTGGCCAAGGTTATGTGAAGTGCCAGCCTGTAACGCGCGCCCGTCTTGCATCATCGCCTCAATACAATACGAACGGAGTGCGCCGGGGAATTTCTCTTTTTCGGTCTTGAGACCGCGAATCACCGGTACCGCCATCTCTCGTTCGACAAAATCGGCGTAGACCTCATGGAGGATGCGCAACGTCTCTTCCTCGGCTTCCGCTTCGGTCGCGTGGGCGGTATGACCCTCTTGCCACCAGAATTCGGCGGTGCGCAGGAAAGGGCGGGTGCGCATTTCCCAACGCATCACGTTCGCCCACTGGTTATAGAGCAGCGGCAGATCGCGGTACGAGCGGATCCACTTGCTGTAGAAATAGCCGATAATTGTCTCGCTGGTCGGGCGAATGACATAAGGTTCGGCCAGCTCTTCACCGCCGGCACGGGTGACTTCGGCTACTTCCGGCGCGAAGCCCTCGACGTGCTCGGCCTCTTTCATGATAAAGCTCTTGGGAATAAGCAAAGGGAACTGCACATTTGAATGTCCGGTGGCTTTAATCCGGTCATCGAGCGCGCGTTGCATCAATTCCCAGATGGCCCAGCCATGCGCTTTAACCACGATGCAGCCGCGCACGACCTCGGCAACTTCGGCCAGATCGGCTTCGCGCACAATATCAAGGTACCACTGGTTATAATCAACGCTGCGTTGGGTAATAACATCTTTGGGCATGCCGCTTCCTCGGGCTGGTTATCAACGCTTATGCTCAGCGCGACGCGCTGATTCCTACCGGCTTATTATAGCCGACATGCGAGAAGCGAGTGCGGCGGTAATCATGCAAAATGCGGGGCGGTGAGCCGCCCCGCTGTTCCGTAACTATTCCCAGAGGAATTATTTCTTCAATTCTTGTTGCATCACAGCCATAATCCGATCAACATCAAGGCCGGCCTCTTTGGCAAGCCGGATTTGCTCGAGCAGGCGGGCCTGCGCTTCGGCCAGCCGGCGCTGTTGATCGACCTTCTCTTGCTCACGATCGGCTTTGGCCTGATCTTCAGCCCACTTCCACGCTTGCTCCCAGAAAAGACCAACCTCACGGAACATCATGCTAAAGATGCCGCCGCTCTCTTTGACTGACATTGATCGCTCCTTCCCGCCGCTAGCTTCGTTGCGGCGCTGTTGTCGCGGTTCTGTGTCTCATTCTATTACGCAAAAAGCAAAACGTCAATCCTTGCCGGTGTGTCTGCGCTTGCATAAAGCGCATGGAGATGCTATACTAGCGGTAATTGATGTCATATATGAAATTTGTGCAGTTTCACTGCTGAAGCTGCGCCGAGGAGCGTCTATGTCGGCGCCCTACACGCCCTCTATCGCCAACGATGATCGTCGTCGAGCCGTCGATCTCAACGGTGCTGCTGTCCACCTCTTCCGCTTCAACGGCCCACTCGAGCTGGCCTTTGAGTATTTCTGCGATATTCCTGCGGTCTTTAGCCTATTGCCGGATGTGATTGAGGTCTTCGCCTACGCGCCCAATCGCTACCGCCTCGTGGTCGGTGCTACTGATGGTCATGGCCATGCGATGGCTGGCTACTTCGATGTTACCGCCATCTTTGAACCGCACCGTGCTATTCGGATTGTGCCGGTTGATGATGGCCCGCCCATCGATTTGACAGGATTTGTCTTTCCCGGCCAACTCTTCGCCGAGGCGGTCTTCTACCCGCATGCCAATGGCACTGATATCGAATATACTGTCGAATTAGCGATGACGATTCCTGTGCCGCGAGTGCTGTGGGTGATGCCGAGCAATGTGTTACAAGCGATCGGCGAGCGGGCGATGGAACATAAGATGAACCATATGATCACCGGCTTTACTCGCGCCATCGATGCCGATTTTCATGCGTGGATCGGCGGCAATGGGTGATGAATGGTAAGGGTGCTGCGGCAGTCGCACGCTCAGAGGGCGTCTCGTCAGGGCGGGTTTAAGACCCGCCCTGATGCGCTCTTGTCATAGTTGCATTATTCCCGCAACCTGCTATACTACGCGCAAATAGTTTCGCTGCCAACTATCATGGGTGATCGCTATGCAGCTTCGTTTTTGGCGCCGGCGCGCGCTGTTGGCGCTCGCAGTCTCGTTGTGGCTGGTGTGGTCGCTGGCTGCCTTGCCGATTGCGGCGCAAACCACGCCTGATCCCAAAACCGTCACCATTCCCGGTACGATTCAACGTGTGCTTGGTTGTCCCGGCGATTGGCAGCCGTCGTGCAGCATTACCTACCTGACCTACGACCCCGCAGTTGATGTGTGGAGCGCGCGGTTTGACTTGCCGGCAGGCTCCTATGAGTATAAAGTCGCGCTCAACGATAGCTGGGCTGAGAATTACGGTCTTAATGCCCGCCGCGATGGGCCAAACATTCCGTTGCAGGTGTCTGTACCTACCACAGTTCGTTTTGTCTACGACCACAAGACCCATTGGGTGACTGATAGTATCAACACGCCGCTGATCGTTGCCGTAGGCGATTTTCAGCCCGCGCTCGGTTGCGCTGCCGCCGATGATCCCACCTGCCTCGGTTCGTGGCTGCAAGACCCTGATGGCGATGGGTTGTATACCTTTACCACCAATCGCATCCCCGCCGGTGAGTATCGCTTGCGGTTGGCGATTGGTGAGACGCTGGGGGGTGCGATTGGTGAGGGTGGCCCCAATGGCCCGCCGTTTGTGATGAAAGTTGCCGAAGGCGGCGAGGTGTACGTCGGCTATAACGCAGGGAGTGGTGAAGTGACGATTTCAACCGCCGGTGCGCCAAAGGGCGATATTTCGCGCGCTCGCGCTTATTGGGTTGATGCCGAGACGATTGTGTGGAATGTGATCGGCACACCACGGTATCGTTACGCCCTGTTTAGTGACCCGGCTGGTGCGATCAAACTGACGCCGCAAGGGGTGATGGGTGGGCAACGGTTTGATCTGACCTTTACCCCGGCCGGCCCCGGCCCGGCATTAGCCAAGTTCCCGCATTTGGCCGGCTTTAGCGCCTTTAAGCTGCCGCCGCTCGACCGCGCGCGCCTGATCGGTCTCACCCGCGGCCAGTTGGTGGTGGCGATGTACGATGAGAATGACCAGCCGCTCGATGCGACCCGCGTGCAGATTCCCGGCGCGCTTGATGCACTCTTTCCCTACGACGGCCCACTTGGCGTGACCATCGAGGACGGCTTGCCCACGATCCGAGTCTGGGCGCCAACCGCTCGACAAGTGCGTTTGCACCGCTTCGCCGATGTCAACCCTGATACGCGCGCAGTGGTCTTACCGATGACGCTCGATGCTGCGACCGGCGTCTGGAGCATTCGTGGCGAGGCAAGCTGGATCGGTCAGTATTACCTGTTTGAAGTTGATGTCTATGTGCCGAGTGAGGGCCGGGTAGTGACGAATCTGGTCACTGACCCGTATTCAGTGTCGCTGAGCGCCAACAGCACCCGCAGCCAGATTATCGATCTGAACGATCCGGCTTTGCAGCCGCCCGGATGGGAGACGTTGCCCAAGCCACCGTTGGCCGCGCCCGAAGATGTGGTGCTCTACGAGCTGCACGTGCGCGATTTTAGCATTCTCGACGAAACAGTGCCGGCTGATTTGCGCGGTACCTTCCGCGCCTTTACCGTGCGTGAGAGTGTTGGGATGCGTCATCTGGCCGAACTGGCCGAGGCCGGGGTGACACACGTTCATCTCTTGCCGGCGTTCGATATTGCCACCATCGAAGAGATTCGCGAGCGGCAAGTGCCGTTGCCTTACGAGCAACTGCGCGCGCTGCCGCCTGATTCGCCTGAGCAGCAAGCTCTGATCGAGCCAATCCGTGATCTCGACGGCTTCAACTGGGGGTACGATCCCTATCACTACTCAGTTCCGGAAGGCAGTTATAGCACGAACCCCGATGGCCCGCAGCGCATCCTTGAATTCCGTGAGATGGTGCAGGCGCTCAACCAGACCGGTTTGCGGGTCGTGATGGATGTGGTCTACAACCACACTAACGCCAGCGGTCAGAATCCGCGTTCGGTGCTCGACCGGATCGTGCCCGGTTATTACCACCGGCTCGACGGCGACGGCAATGTGACGACTTCGACCTGCTGCGCTAATACTGCCACCGAGCATCGTATGATGGAAAAGCTGATGGTCGACTCGGTGGTGTTGTGGGCGAAACAGTACAAGGTCGATGGCTTCCGCTTCGACCTGATGGGCCACCACATGAAGGACAACATGCTCGCGGTGCGGGCGGCGCTCGATGCGTTGACCCTTGAACGCGACGGGGTGGATGGCACATCGATTATCGTTTACGGCGAGGGCTGGAACTTCGGCGAGGTTGCCAACAACGTGCGCGGCATCAACGCGACCCAGTTCAATATGGCCGGCACCGGCATTGGCACCTTCTCAGACCGGCTGCGCGATGCAGCGCGTGGCGGCGGCCCCTTCGATGATCCGCGCTTGCAGGGGTTCATTTCCGGTCTCGCCACTGATCCGAGCGACTTTCCGCAAGGCACGCCCGATGCACAGCGGATTAAGCTTCTTGCCGAAACCGACCTGATTAAGCTAGGGTTAGCTGGCAATCTTAAGACGTACCGCATGGTCAACTACGAAGGCCGTACCGTGCCCGGCGAGCAGATCAAATACCGCGGCGCCGCCGGCGGCTACACACTCGATCCGCAAGAGCAGATTGTCTACGTGTCAGCGCACGACAACGAGACGCTGTTCGATGCGGTGCAGCTCAAAGCGGCTGCCACCACGCCGATCGTCGAGCGGGCGCGCATGGCGCAACTCGGCCTCTCGCTGACCGCGCTGGCGCAGGGCATTCCCTTCTTCCACGCCGGCGATGAACTGCTGCGCTCGAAATCGCTCGATCGCAACAGCTACAACTCGTCCGATTGGTTCAATCGGATCGATTGGCGTGGCCAAGAAAACACGTTTGGATCGGGGTTGCCGCCGGCGGGAGACAATCAGAGTAACTGGCCGATCATGGCGCCATTGTTGGCCAATCCTGATCTCAAACCCGATGCAACGCTGATGCGGGCCACTTACGACCACTTCCGCGAGATGCTGCGTATTCGTCGTAGTACGCCACTCTTCCGGCTACGTACCGCCGCAGAGGTCGAGCGGATGGTCTCGTTCTTCAATCATGGGCCGGATCAGATCCCCGGCCTGATCGTGATGAGCATCAGCGACAACGGCCTGACGCGACTTGATCCGAACATTGGGCAGGTGGTGGTGCTGTTCAACGCCCGGCCTGATCCGGTGACAATCACCATTCCCGAACTGGCCAACGGCGATCTACGCTTGCACGATGTGCAGGTCGCTTCGAGCGACGAGCGGGTGACACAATCGCGCTACAGCGCTGATGGGACATTCAGTGTGCTCGGTCGCACCACAGTGGTGTTCGTTGGCCCGCGTCCGTTGGTGGCAGCGCCGGATCCCGTGCCAACGGCTACCTCGGTGTCAGCGCCTACCGAGGCGGTTCCTACCCCCACGGCCGAACCGGCACCGGTTGCTGGCGGTAGTGGCGCGCGGTGGTGGGTGTGGGTGGTGCTGGCAGTGATAGCGTTGGGTGGAGCGGGGTTGATCGTTGCACGCCGTCAGCGGTAAACGCAAAGGCGCAGAGGGGGTAGAGTTTATTATTGTAGGGGGCTTAAGTACGACTGTACTAACACCCCCAATTTCAAACACCTTTGCGCACGTTGCGTTCTCTGCGCCCTTGCGTTTCCAATTCTTTGCGGCTACCGTTCAACATTGGCGGCTAATTCAAGCAGCCGCAAAATGCGTGGCGCCATTGCTGCCGGGTCGCGGTGCAGGCCCTCGATCAACAGCGCGTTATCGTAGAGTTGCTCGGCGGCCAGCGGGATCAGCGGGTCGTTGGGATCAGCGGCAGCGCGGCGAGCTAGCGCAGCGATCAAGGGGTGAGCCGGGTTAAGTTCCAAGATGCGCGGTCCGGTCTGCACCTCATGGCCCAACATCTGCTGGATGCGCTGCATCTCGCGGCCAAACGCCGCCTCATCGGCGACCAAGCGGGCCGGGCTATCGCGCAGCACCTTCGAGGCGCGCACCTCTTTCAGCCGCTCGCCCAAGGTTGCTGCAATCCGTTCGGCCAGTGCGGTAAATTGGGCATCGTCAATCGCCGGTGTGGGCCGCTCAACCTCACCGGGCAAATCAAGCTCACCCTCGTCAATGTTGCGTAAGCGCAGACCCTCATACTCGCGCAACCCCGACAGCATAAAGCCGTCCATGAGGTCAGTAAAGAGAATGACCTCGATGTCGCGTGCGCGCAGCGGATCGAGGTGCGGGCTACTGAGCGCCGCCTCGCGGCTGGCCGCCATGAGGTAGTAAATCTCCTTCTGGCCGGGCACCATGCGCTCTTTGTAGGTAGCCAGCGTGATCCATTCGTCACCGCTCTTAGTCGTCTGCACGCGCAGTAGCTTGAGCAAATCGTTACGGTGCTCGTAATCGGTTGCGATCCCCTCTTTGATAAAGGGGCCAAACTCTTGCCAGAAAGTGCGGTATTTTTCGGGATCGCGTTCGGCCAGCTCGTTCAGCTCTTTGTTCAGGCGAGCAGTGAGCGTCTTGCGCAAGCGCTGCATCACCGGCGAGCCGCCAGCAGTACCGCTCTGCACACTCTCGCGCGAGACATTTAGCGGTAAGTCTTCGCTGTCAACCACACCTTCGATAAAGCGGAAGTGGGCCGGCAGCAGATCCTTTGCCTCTTCGAGGATCAACACCTTGCGCGAATAGAGCTTAATCTGGCCTTCGATCCGCCGTTCGAGGATACCACGCTCGCGGCGGGACGGGATGTAGAGAATTGCGTGCAGATCAACCGGCGCGTCGGTCGAGATATGAATATAGCTGAGCGGCGGCTGACTATCAAGGGTCAGTTGGCGGTAGTAGTCATTGTACTCTTCGGCGGTGACATCGCGCGGCGCCTTACGCCAGATCGCGGTGCGGGCGTTAATCTGGCGGCCATCGAGCATAATCGGGAAGGCGACATAGTTCGAGTGGCGGCGGACAATCTGTTCGATCCGCCACGGATCAGCGAACTCGGTTGCATCCTCTTTGAGATGGAGGGTAATCGTGGTGCCGCGTTGGGCGCGCTCGGCGGGGCCAACAGTAAAGCTATCACCTCCGCTCGATTCCCACATCGCCGCCGGCGCATCGGGCCGATACGACTGCGACACGACCGTCACCTTATCGGCAACCATAAACACTGAGTAGAAGCCGACGCCAAATTGACCAATGATTTCGCTGGCGGTTTGCTTAGCCCCTTCGCCGGCCTGTTTCACAAACGCGCGCGCCGCCGACTGGGCAATCGTACCGAGATGCTCGACCATCTCCTCGGCGGTCATACCGATACCGGTATCGCTGATTGAAAGCGTGCGCGCCTCTTTGTTGACCTCAATCGTGATTTGCGGTTCGAGTTCAGGATTGCGCACCTCGCGGTTGGTCAGCATCTCGAACTGCACCCGGTTGATCGCGTCGGAAGCGTTCGAGATCAACTCACGCAGGAAGATTTCGCGGTCGGTGTAGAGTGAATGGGCCAGAATGTACAGCACCTGCTGCACTTCGGCCTTGAAGGTATGAGATTGTCGTCCGGTTTCCGTCAACGGTTCCGTTGTCATACGCCTCCCTCGCTATTGCTGAGAGATGAATGAACCTTGGCAAGCACCCACAACGCTAAGCGCATACCACCAATGCTACCATGCATTGTAATCTCTCAGCCGGCGCTTGATCGTTAGAGACATGTTGGAAATCGGCGCGCTCAGCCGCCCAATTCCGACATCCCGCGCAGGGTTGGTTTCACGCCTTCGGGGAGGCCGTGGCCCCACGGTTTGATGTAAACGGCGTGGCGAATTATCTGCTCGATTTCATCAACAGTAGCGCCATTGCGGACGGCGGCCCGCAGATCGACCTCATCGTCGCGCAAGAGGCAGAGGTGGAGGCGGCCATCGGCAGTGAGGCGCATACGGTTGCAGGTCGAACAGAAGGGATCGCTCACGCTCGAAATAAAGCCGATCACCCCCTTGGCACCGGGCAAACGGTAAGTGCGAGCCGGATCACTCGGCGCATGGCCAATCTCTTCGAGCGGGCCGTAGTGCTGTTCGAGGCGAGCAATCAGCTCGGCGCTTGACACAATTCCCTCTTCGGCCAAGCCGGCCACTCCGGTCAGCGGCATCACCTCGATAAAGCGAAATTCCCACGGTCGTTCCAGCGTCAGCCCAGCCAAGCGCACGACCTCTTCATCGTTCATCCCGCGCACCACGACCGCATTCAGCTTAATCGGATGCAAACCGGCAGCGTCAGCCGCTTCGATCCCAGCCCACACCTCATCAAGATTGCCGCCGCGGGTCATTATGCGAAACTTCACCGGATCGAGCGTATCAATACTAATGTTGACCCTATCCAGCCCAGCCTCACGCAATGGTTGGGCCAGCTTGCGCAAGCGCAGAGCGTTGGTGGTCATCGCGATATGCTCAATCCCGGAAATCCGTTTCAGTTCGCGCACCAGATTAATCAGATCGTGACGCAGCGTCGGCTCGCCGCCGGTCAGGCGCAACTTGCGGAAACCGGCGCGAGCGGCGGCGCGAATGACGAGCAGCAACTCATCGTTGGTGAGCAACTCAGGGCGGGGAGCAAACTGCATGCCGACCGCAGGCATGCAATACACACAGCGCATATTGCAGCGGTCGGTGAGCGAAACGCGCAAATAGTCGATCCTGCGGCCATACTGGTCGAGAGCGGGAGTGTCGGTGGCGTAGCGGGGATGGCGGGATGGCTCGTAGAAGGTGATTGGAATTGTGCCGGGGAGCGGCTTAGCAGCCATGCATACACCTCATCGTGAACACGCAACGACGCAACGAACAGCCAAACCAACTAAAGATGTGAACAGCATTCACCCTCACCCAAGCTCTCGCCCGGAAGGGGAGGGCGATGAGTACCCTAGGCTAGGGGCGATGGTCCCCTTGATAAGCGGGCCAGCGGTCTGCGCCCCGTGCAGCCTCCACCCTAGCTCTCGCTTGGAGGGGGAGGTAGCTCCCACCCTAGCCCTCACCCCAAGGGGGAGGGGGATAGTGCTTGCCGCCGAGCGGGGAGCTACGAACCGGGTCTTCGAGTTTCCTTACACCGTCGCGTACTGCAACACCGAAATCCGGGCAGCAACTTGACGGGCCAATTCGCGAAAGATATTGGCGTAGGCATCGGGCGCGTCGCTAATCACAGCGGGCTGGCCGGTATCGCCACCCTCGCGCACGCTCATACCAAGCGGAATCTGGCCGAGCACCGGCACCCCTAGTTGATGGGCCAGCCGCTCGGCGCCGCCACTGCCAAAGATGTCGTAACGCTTGCCGGTATCAGGTGCAATGAAATAGGCCATATTCTCGACCACGCCGAGCAACGGCACATTCACCTTGCGAAACATCTCCATCGCCTTGATCACATCGATCGTCGCCACCTGCTGGGGCGTGGTGACAATCAGCGCGCCAGTCAGCGGCAGGCTTTGGGCGAGGGTCAGGGCCACATCGCCGGTGCCGGGGGGCATATCGATAATCAGATAATCGAGCGGCGCCCATGCCACTTGATAGAGGAACTGGCGCAGCAATTGGCTGACCATCGGCCCGCGCCAGATCACCGGCTGCGACTCATCGATCAAAAAGCCAACCGACATCACCTTAACGCCGTGATTGCTCAGCGGCAGCATCATCGGCTGGCCGTTAGCGTCGCTTACCGCAGTTGGCTGGCCGCGCACTCCCAACATCAACGGCAAGCTCGGCCCAAAGACATCGGCGTCGAGCAACCCGACCTGTGCGCCCATTTGAGCCAACGCCACGGCCAGATTGGCTGCTACAGTGCTTTTGCCGACACCACCCTTGCCGGCAGCTACAGCGATGACATTGGCCACCCCGGGAATGGCCGACTGCTCAGGAATGCCGGCGGGCCGGCGCACATTCGCGCTAAAATCGACATGTACCTCTTTCACGCCGGGAACGGCGCTCACCGCGGCGACGACCTCATCGCGGATCTGATCTTTAAGCGGGCACGCCGGGGTGGTCAACTCAATCGTACAGCGGACGATCCCATCACAAATCGCAACATGCTTCACCATTTGGCGCGACACCAGATCGCCGCCCAACTCTGGCTCTTGCACCTGCCGCAACGCGGCCAAAATCTGCTCTTCTGTCACCTGTGCCGGCTGCTTGCCAGAAAAGAGACCCATCCCTCTACTCCATAAAACCTAACTGCGTATCTCTTAGCATTATACCAGAGAATTAAGAAAGAATGATGTTACTAAAGTGGCAAAATTCGCGCTTCTTCCTTGACAGGCCATAGCGCGATTGATATACTCACCATAAGGCCATATCGATAGGATCATATACGTAAAGTGGTGATGCCGGCCATGAAAGTTGAGCGCAGAGAACAAGGGGCGACGCGGCGCAGCATCTTGCAATTGTTGCGCCGGCACGGAGAGATGAGCGCCGTTGAATTGAGCGCCGCGCTCGAAATCGGCGCGGTTGGCATCCGCCAGCACTTGACCGCGCTCGAGCGGGAAGGGCTAGTCTACATTAGCGGCTTGCGCCGGAACGTTGGCCGGCCAGCGCATCTGTATGCGCTTACTGAGCGGGCAGAGTCGTTCTTTCCCAAGCATTACGAACGGCTGGTCTGCGAGCTGATCGAGAGCATGGCGGCAGTTGGCGGTGACGCGGCAGTGAGTGAAGTGCTTGAGCAACGGCGTAAAACACTCAATGCTGATCTTGCGCCCAAATTGGCCGGCAAGCCGCGAGCGGTGCAGGTGGCCGCGTTAGCTGATATGCTCGCCTCACAGGGATATATGTGCGAATGCGAGCAGCTTGATAATGGCGATTTGCTCATGACGCAGTACAACTGCCCATTCGATTGTGTTGCGCGCCGTTACCCGCAGATTTGCGATCAAGAGTTGCGGCTCTACGAAGATCTGTTGGCAACATCGATCACCCGTGATATGACGATTGCCGAAGGCGGGCATTGCTGCCGCTATCGTATTCCGGCGTAGCATTAGTTTGATAATTCGCGGTACAATAGAGATACGCGTGAGCTGACGGCCAATGGTGGCCGTCATTGTTTGAAAATGTCTCGGAGGTTACTCATGGCATTTGAAGTTCCACCGTTGCCTTACGCCTATAACGCGCTCGAGCCGTACATTGACGAAGCGACGATGCATTATCATCACGATAATCACCATCAGACCTACGTCACCAACCTGAACAACGCCTTGGCCAACTACCCCGATTTGCAGGGTAAGACGATCGAAGAGCTGCTGAGCAATCTGGAAGCCATTCCCGAAGCTATCCGCACTGCGGTACGCAATAACGGTGGCGGGCATTGGAATCACACCTTCTTCTGGGAGATTATGGGGCCGAACGCCGGCGGTGCGCCCACTGGTGAGCTAGCCGCTGCGATTGACGCGGCCTTCGGTAGCTTCGATGCCTTCAAAGAGCAGTTCAAGGCGGCGGCGCTGGGCCGTTTCGGTTCGGGATGGGCATGGCTGGTTGCCGGCAAGGATGGCAGCCTGAGCATTATGAGCACGCCGAACCAAGACAATCCGCTGATGGAGGGCAAGACAGCCATCCTCGGCATTGATGTTTGGGAGCATGCCTACTATCTGAAGTATCAGTACAAGCGGGCCGCCTATGTTGATGCGTGGTGGAATGTGGTGAATTGGGCGAAGGTGGCCGAGCATTACGCGGCGGCGAAGGGTTAAGACAACGACAGTCGGCTGGAGTGCGGCAGCTTGGCTGCCGCACTTTATGGTTTTCACTCTCTTTGCACGGGTACCGCTTACCGTATCACTAATGGCGTAAACACCCGGCTCCGAACCTGTAGATAGCGCGCTACTCCGTAAAACGACTGGTTGTCGATCAGCGAAAATGTGCCGCCGGCCCAACGCATGTGATCGGAAGCGCATAAGACACTTCTAATGGAGCCGGTATTGCTAAGCGCGGTATAGGTGGCGATAGTCTGTTGGGCGCCGGTTGCCGAGATGTGGGCAATAAGCGGCTGACCCGCTGAAGATGAGCCACCTAGCCAGATTGCATTATCGGTGTTTTGGGCGCAGATCGTGTTGACCGACTGGACGCCGTTCAGTCCCGGAAATGTGTTGTCAAAGGCGCCTGTGCTGGTGAGACGGGCTATGGTTGGTTGGGCTGTATTGTTGACTCGGGTGAAGATCCCGCCGGCGATGATCGAGCCATCACTTAAGACGGCCAGACTATTCACTGTTGATGGATCACCGGCGTCGTTGGTAAAGGCGGGGGCAGTAAATTGATTGTCAATCGTCCCATCATTATGCAGCCGGATCACCCCCATCGTGCCGGCAACCAGTATCTTGCCGCCAGCAATGATTGCCACATCGTAGACAGCTCCACTCGTACTGATGTCCATATCTACCGTACTGAGATCGGCGCGCAAGCGGCGCAGCGAGCCGTTGTTGCCGATTAGCACCTTGCCATCGGGTTGCTGGGCTAACACCCATGGATCATTGTAATTGTTCAGAGCTGATAGATTTGTGACTTGCTGATCGGTATTGATGAGATATAATCCGTCATTTGTCCCCACGAGGGCGCGGCCATCAGCCAACGCTAAAGCGATTCTGCCCCACCTGCGCGGTTGATCGGCGAACGGCGCGAAATCAGGCTCGAGACGGCCATCGGCGAGCAGGCGGGCGATCCCGTAACGGGGTTGCCCGTTCACATGCGAGAACGATCCAACCACCAGCACACGCCCGTCTGGATAGAGGCTCATACCCATAATGTCGGCTTCGTTGCTTACCACTAGATTGTAGGCGGGTATGCGTTCGAGGCCATCATTGGCAAGATCAAGCAGTGCCAACCCATTGAAAATTCCGATTTGGCTTGCGTGCTGTGGCGCACTGTTGCCGCCAACCCACAGTTTCTCATCATTCCGCAAGGCGAGAGCAAATACATCAGAAGTCTCACTAAATTGTGTAAGCGTGTGGAATGTGCCATTGGCGGCATAACGCCATACCTCGCCGCGGTGAATTACCGGTGATCCCTGTACGCAACTGAAAGTATACCAGCCGCCAACCAGAAAACCCCCGTCGGGCAGCGGCAGCAGCGCGGTGATCTCTGCCAGCCACGACGGCGGCGTTTCGGGAAGTGGTTTGCGTATACCCTGTGGCGTATACCATGCAAACGACTCATCATTGCACGGCGTCGAAGATCCCACGACTATCGTTCCATCCTTCAGGACGGCGATCCGCCGGCTGATTCGCCAACCTCTCGGCACGAAATCGGTATCAAGCGCGCCATTCGGCTGCAACCGCGCTAGTCCGGCTTGCGTCACGTCATTGTACGTTGTGAAATCGCCGGCAATGAGATATCTGCCATCGTTTTGGCGGGCAATACTGTACACAGCGGCATTGGGGCCTGTTCCCGGTTGAAACAACGTGTCGGCGGAGCCGTCAAGATTGAGCCGAGCAAGATAAGGGGTAGGTTGCCAGAAGTTTCCGCCGACGACGATCTTGTTGTTATCGAACAAAAGTGTATGCACGATACCAAGAGTCTCGAATCGCAATGAGTCATCAATTTGGCCATTGGCATGCAGGCGGAGGAGATAGCGCGATCCGGGTAATGACTGAATCCTAAACCATCCGCCAATCAGTATCTTACCGTCCGGCTGCACGGCTGCCGCGTTAATAAGCCGTATCTTGAGGCGTGGGTCAACTCGAAACGATGGATCGATCGAACCGTCGGCGTCCAAGATGGCTATCCCTTGGGCGGGATGGTTGCCAATTGCGATAAATTCCCCCGCTATCAGCATACGATCGCCGCTAAGCGGGACAAGAACCCTTACTGTGCCGGGCCTCGTAAACGTAGCCGTTGCTACCGGTATGAGATCGGCCGTGGTAGTTGCCGAAACGGCTGTCGGGAAGGCTGTTGCTACGCTATAGCACAAGGCGAACACGAGACTGATCCGGCGAATGAAGCGGGACATTGCGATCTCCTTCCTGATGGTTGCTGATGCGAGTTATTGATAAGTTGGAAGGCGACCTTGTGGAGAGAAGTATCTAAATAATAAATTATTGAAACGAATTCCGATCTAATATACTAACGCTAAACTGAATAAGTGGTGTGAGCTGCGGTACTATCTTGTCTAAGGCGATGCCAGCGGAGCATCTAGCACGGTTCATCACTATCGACAGCAACTTCGATCATCTTCATGTTTGCTGTGCAGGTCTGTTGCAAAAATCTTGGGCGTTTATGCGGCAAATTCATTACTTTGCTTAATATAAGTTGTTCGTATTGTATTCCTGTCTTGATGTTCAAACATGCGTAATCTGCGTGTCGTCTCGTTGAGAATCTGCAACGCATTCTTCGTCACAACTTGGGCTATATTTGTGGGGACGAACGATAGGGCGAATGTTGTTGTCTATGAAGGGTCGGACTTACCTTACACATACACACTCCAACCCCACTATTCCCAGCCGCCGGGAATAGTGGGGTTGGTTACGGGCGCTCAGCCTGCTTATGGCACCCGCGCGTCCGGGTTAATCCGGTACGTGTTAATGATCGCGTTCGTCTTGTCGATCAGCGTGTCAAACTGCTCTTCCGGCACCAGTGTAGTCAATACGGCCACTTTATTGCCGCGCTGTTCGATGAAGCTGTTGCCCAACATTGACGCCTGCACATTATTTGATGCGGTGGACGTGTACCCCCAGACAAGTAGAATGCTGCCGTCGTTCTGTGGGCGAGGGTCTTCGTAGAAGAAATCGGGCTGGTTGCCGAATAAATTCACGAGATAGGCAACCAACTTATCCACCAATTGATCATCGCTATACTGCGTGCGATCTTCGAGTACATCCACGATAATCACGGCATTGTTCGTGGGATCGGTCCAGACCATTATCAACTCACCGGGCCGGCTACTGTCGGTGAGCGTCCAGTTAACCGGCAGATCGATACTAAAGACACCCGACGGGTGCGAATAGGTGCGCAACTGGCCGATCTCAACCGGGGCCAGACTGCCGCCGCTCGTATTGCCGCCGCCGATGGTAGTGCTGCCGAGCGTGGCGCTGGGATCGATGGCATACGTATTGATGATGTCGTCGGTCTGGTTGCGCAAGGTGTCAAACTGCTCATCCGGCACGAGGGTGGTCAAGATTGAGACCTTGTTGCCACGCTGTTCGACAAAGCTGTTGCCGAGCAAGGTGACTTTGAGATTGTTATCGGCGGTGGCGGTATACGACCAGACTACCAGTTGGCTACCATCATTCTGGGGGCGGGGATCTTCGTAGAGAAAGTCGGGCTGATTGCCAAAGCGATCTGCGAGGAAGGTGTTGAGTAGATTGACCAACTGGCGATCGGTAAAGCTACGGTTATCCTCAAAGATATTCACTAAAATCGCACCATTGCCGGTTGGGTCCGTCCAGATCAGCAACAGCTCATCGGGCGAACTATTGTCTTGCAGCGTCCAGTTGTTAGGCACATCGATGCGGAACACGCCGCTCGCATGGCGATAGGTTACGAGTGGGCCAATATCGACCAGCGCTAATTGGCCGCTTTGGGTTGAGGCAGCGGGCGGCGATGGGCGTGGCGTGGCGGTTGGTTCAGGCGGGCGGGTGGGGCGAGGGGTGCGGGTGGGAGCGGCAGCGGCTTGGGTGGGGGTTGCGGTCGGCGTGGCATTGCCACCGCTGCAAGCGGTGAGGGCAACGATGAGCAGACCGACAAAGGCGACGAACCAGTACCGGTGAGCGAAAAACATACGACCTCCCTACAACGAGCGCTTTCCTGCCGTCTTGCCATTTAAGACGGTAAACGACCTTGTGGTATCGAATTTGAGCAACCGTGAAGGTTGCATGCATATACGCTCTATCTGCAGAGAGGTTGCATTGCCGGCAGACAGATCGTACTGCTACTATAGCATTGCGTGGGGAGAGAGGGAATGGGGGAATTTCACGATAGTGGCAGCGGAAAGCAGCCGCACCCATATGCTTCATCCTAACAGAGCATATAGGCGCCGTGATACGCAAAGAGGTTCGCTTATTGTTCACAACTGACTATCAAATGTGCTTTCACGGACGATTGACGCCAAGGCAAGGAGATGTTCTACGCGAAGTACTTGTAAACTTGATCCTGCCGATGCGCCGAAACGATCGGCATACTGGCAACATTCACGAAACGGGCCTGTTCCCCATTTGTCTGATTGCACCGATCTCGGATTCTTCAACAGTTCATACATCACGCCGCGCCCGCGCATGAAATCATCAAGATGGTCTGGGTTGAGCCGGTAGTACATAGCGATCAAGAACAATACCCAGAACGGATACGACTCAGGCAATTGGTTTGCTAGCGGATGTTCTTGATAAATTCCATCACCCGCTTAAACCGGTTCACGATCTTGAGCATAGTGCGCGGTACGAGCAGCGAGCGTAGTGACAGTAATTGATCAATTTGCTGCACACCGGGGAAGTCGCCACCGCGTAATTGTTGGGCCATTTCACTAACTCTTCGGTACGGCACTTTGTGTGGAAGATGTACTTGCCTAATAGCCATCTGCTCGACATTGCGCGCAATGCCTAATTCGTATTCCACCTCGATCAACTTTTCTAGATAGCGCAACCCATAAGCAAGATCTTGGTCTTCGCTTAAGTATTCGCGGTATCGGCCAACAATAGCGCGAGCAGCGGCAATGTGATCAAGCGCCAGCACATAGGTGCATCCTTCCACCAGCATATGCACCTTCAGCCACTCAAACATGCGCACCATTTGTTCGGGCGAGCAACGGTCAAGGTCATCAATGAAGATAACCAGCCGGTATTGTTTCTGCTTCGTTGCATCAGCTTCGTGCGCGCTGTCCAGAATGGCCTCGACTAACTCGGCCATCTTGCCCTTCACGTCATCACGGTAGAATGGCCAGAGGGATTTGGAGCGATTCGTCTGCGATTGTGGCTCGGTCACATCGATCTCCTTCCGAATGCACCATACACTGTGTTGAATGGTTCTTGGCCTATGTCGTGAAGGTGTTATTGTCAATATCCTAAAATTGCAAAATGTTATAGAAAGGAAACAACTTTATTCTTGAGGCAGCGTAGCAGCTAAGTTGATCAATCGCTTGGATTTTCGTCAAGGAGAGGAGCATATTGGGAGCGGGTCTGGGCAAAGTGTTGACCCATACGTCTTTAGAGGCGCACACGAGACGACGAGATTTGGAGTCGATCGGCGTTTCCCCGGCATGCTCGGCGGTCAGCCAAGCGCCAGTCTGTGCGGGAAGCGTATTACTCGCAAAACCGTTATCTCTGGCGTTCCATTCCTGACAAATTTGCCATCTAAGTATCCGGTGCTACCCCCTATAATAGAAAGCGACCGCCGCTGCTGCGAGGGAGGATTGCATGCGCTGTTATGTTGCCATCGTATTGATCGTTTGCTCGCTGCTTTCGGTATCGGTGGCGGCTGCCCAATCGCAGCGAACATTTACCCTCGATTTTGAAGGTTTTCCTGATAATCAATCGATCGACGCTTACGGCGGGCTAGTGTTTCAATTTGGCTGGCGGTTTGGCGATCTGCGCAGCGGGCGCTACAACGCACCTTTCCCCGCGTCATGCCCTGATTTCGGCGGCACCTGCGCCTTTGCGGTGAATGGCAACGGTTTTGCACGGGTGAGCGGTGCCGGTACCGGAGCGATTGCACTACCGGCGGGTGTGGTTGCATTTAGTGCGGCAGCCTCCACCTCAGACCCGCTCACCTTCACGGCATTCGCTGCTGGCGGCATCGTGTTGGGGACGGCGGTGGTTGTGCCGAATACCTTTACCGGTCAGCTTGATCGGGTGACGCTGACCGCGCCGCCGAACCAGACTATCGCGACGATTGAGGTTAGCGGCACGCGCGACACGTGGCTGATCGATGATGTCCAGTACACGGTGGATCTGGCGCGCGGCGGGCGTCCGGCTCGTCTTACCTTAGCGCAGCGAGTGGATGATGTGGCACGGCCCGGCGAGGTGGTGACGCTCGATCTGGTGCTGGAGAATTATGGCCGTGGGTCGGTGTTTGATGCAACGATCGAGCTACCCTTTGATGACAATACGTTGATCTTGCTTGATGCGACGCCGAGCCGGGCTGGGGTGTGGGTGAGCGAGGTGCAGTCGGGGTTGATTACGATCCGCACCGGCCCGCTGGCCGCTAACCGTGATCTAGTGAGGATGACTATCCGCTTCCGGGTGCGGGATGATGCGCCGCATGGGGTTGCGATTGGCCGCGTGGCTCGTTTGGCCTACCGTGACAGCGTGACTGACTTTGGCCACGGGCAGAGTAATGTGCCGCGCACCACCATTGGCCCCGGCCCAGAATTGAACCACTGGCGCGCGCCGGAGATTACGGTGGCTGGTTCAACGCTCACCTATGCTGCCGCTGGCTTTGCTCCCGGCGAGCCAGTAGGGATTTGGTATAACCCACCTGATGGTGCGCCGCCGGTGGCGGTAACAACGGTGCGCGCCGATGGTGATGGGCGGGTGAGTGGTGAGCTGTCGCTGCGTGATGTCCCTGCTGGTGAGTATTCGTTCGTGTTGTTTAGTCATCATTCGCAACAGACGTTCGTGGGCGGGTTTGCGGTGGCCGCATCCCCATGAAGCGTCGTGAGCTGCACGGCCGCGCGGGAGAGAGCCGCACCGTCGGGCGGCTTTACTAGGTGGGGGTCTCTGCACCCGGAGGGGGGATAGCGCCGGGGATTGGTCTAACAACAATCACTTGACGCGCCTTTGCGTCCTTCGCGTCTTTGCGTTTGTCAACTGCTGCACCTGAGCCGCACCGTCGGGCGGCTTTACTTATGCCGCCAATACCCGCTCGTGGCCGAGTATCTGCTGTAGTTCTTTGATCAGCTCCTCTGATAGTTCGATAGTTTGTTGAGATTGCAGCACCACCATACCGACGCCATTGGGCAGGTAAAGCGTGACCTGATCATGGCCGTGGTTGGCGCTAAGCAAGCTGTGGATGTGCTGCATCAAGGCAACGTCAGCGTCGAAGTCGTTGCTGCGCGGCAGGTAGATGCGCAGATTGCGCGCTGGCGGGCCATCGGCGCGGGCCGGTTCGACTGTCTTCCCGTGGCCGTTGCCATTGCTATGCCCGTTACCATTGCCGTTGCTGGCTAGCTTAACCGGCTGGCGCGGACGCACTGCCGGCGGCTTGGCCGCTGGCGGGGCAGCGGCAGGCATAGCGGCGGCGGGCGCGCTGGCGGGAGCAGCAGGGGGTGTTGGCGCCGGTTGCGCGGCGGATGCGGGCACCGGCAACTCGATCACCATATCGCCGATCAATTCCTCACCCATCCCTTCCAAATCCATCTCAACCGGTTGCGCGCTAGCGGCGACATCAATTGTACTTGGCGCTTCCACGCTCTCAACCACCAACTGCGGCGTATCACGTCGGTTATCGACTTTCGCCGTTACCCGCACAACCGCATCGTTCTGTAAGAGATCGGCGGACTTCGCCAGTACCTTGGGGAAGACCACAATCTCGATGCTGCCGGTGAGATCTTCGAGCATCGCCACCAGCATCGAATCACCCTTCTTGGTTGCAATCCGGCGCACACCGCTCAACACGCCAACGAAGGTCAGCGTCTCGCCGATCAGCTCTTCGTTGATCGAGCCAAGCTCGGTGGCCCCGCTGAGGTCAATCCCTTCTAGCGCTTTGGCGATCGGATCGTCTGAAATATTCAGTCCCAACAGCTCTTTCTCCCACAGCAGCACCTCTTTCTGCTCGGCGGGAGTCTCGGTAATGAGCGGCAGCGGGATGCGGGCAACAGTCGGGCCGCTATTGCTGCTCTCGCCGAAAATATCGAACAGGCTGCTTTGGCCGATTTCACGCGCCTTCTGTGCTTCAACGCCGGCGTTGACCGCCTGATCAAGGATGGCCAGCTTTTGGCGGCGAGTGCCGGGCAGCGAATCGAGCGCGCCGGCCTTGATCAAACTTTCCAGCGTGCGCTTGTTGAGGGCGTGACGATCGACGCGGGCGCAGAGGTCTTCGAGCGACTGGAACGGGCCACCGGCCTCGCGGGCAGCGATAATCGCCTCGACCGGCCCCTCGCCGACATTTTTAATCGCCATCAGACCAAAGCGAATCCCGCGATCGTGAGTGACGCCGGTGGGCAATGGCTTCGCCAGCGGCTCGATGGTAAAGCCCTTCTGCGAACGGTTGACATCGGGCGGCAGCACCGCCACCCCCAACCGGCGCGCTTCAAGCGCGGCCTTGGTCACATCTTCAATCACGCCGCCGGCGCCGGTCAGCACCGCGGTCATATACTCAACCGGATAATTGACCTTGAGCCATGCCGTCTGATAGCTGAGCAAGCCGTAGAGGGTGGCGTGGGGGCGGTTGAACGAATAACCGGCGAAGGGTAGGATCAGCTCCCAAAGCTGGTCGGCCACCTCTTTACTAATGCCTTTGCGCTGGCACCCCTGCTTAAAGATCGCCTCGTTTTCGGCCATAAGCTCCTTGTTCTTCTTGCTAATGGCCTTGATCACGATATAGGCTTGACCAAGCGTATAATCGGCCACCGTCTGGAGCAGTTGCATAATCTGCTCTTGGTAAACAATCACGCCGTAGGTATCAGACAAGATCGGCTCAAGCACTGGATGGAGATACCGAATCTGTGAAGGATTGTTCTTGTTCTGGATATAAACCGGAATCTGCTCGAGCGGGCCGGGCCGGTAGAGCGCGACCATAGCGTAGAGGTCTTCAACCCGGGTTGGCTTCAACTGCATCAGGTAGCGGGTCATACCCGCTGATTCAAGTTGGAACACATTCTTGGTCTCGCCGCGACCCAAAGCCTCAAACACCTTCTGATCATCGAGCGGAATCTCATCAAGCCACATACGGCGTCCGGTGGTCTGCTCGATATACTTCAGCGCCTCGGCCACCACCGATAAGTTAGTGAGACCGAGGATATCCATCTTGAGCAGACCCATCTTCGCCAGCGTTGACCCCTCAAACGCCGCCATTAGCGCATTCTCGTCTTTGGTAGTGCGTTGCAGCGGTACAATCTCTTCGAGCGGGGTGCGGCTGACCACCACGCCACATGCATGGGTGCCAACCGAGCGCATGCGGCCTTCCACCTTCTGCGCTTCGATAATCAGCTCGCGCAAGTGGGGCTGGGTCTCATATATCTGCTTTAATTCAGGCACCCGCTCGAGTGCCTGCGCGATGGTGGTGCCAACCGGCAGCGACGGGATCAGCTTCGCCACCCGGTCAACCTCGCCGGGATCGAGGCCGAGCACGCGGCCCATATCGCGAATAGCCGCCTTGGCGCCGAGGGTGCCGTAGGTGATAATCTGGGCCACATTCTCGCGGCCATACTTTTGGGCAATGTAATCAAGAATCTCTTGGCGGCGTGAATCGGCGAAGTCGGTATCAATATCGGGCATCTCAAGCCGTTCGGGCGAGAGAAACCGCTCGAAGAGCAGCTTGTTCTTGACCGGATCGACATCGGTAATGCCGAGAGCGTAGAGCACAAGCGACGCGCCCGCCGAGCCACGCGGCAGACAGGGAATCCCGCGCGAGCGGGCAAACTTGACGTAATCCCACACGATCAACATATAATCGGGGAAGCCGGTCTTATTGATCACGTCCAGCTCATACTCCAGCCGGCGCATATACTCGTCGGGCGGCTGGCCGTGAAAACGGCGCATCAAGCCCTCTTCACAGACGAGGCGCAGGTATGACGCAGCAGTATGTCCTTCAGGTAGCTCGAATACCGGCAACTGGACGCGGCCAAACTCCAGTTTGAGTCGGCACATATCTGAGATGCGGCGGGTATTTTCCAATGGCTCGGTACCGTACCGCTTAAAGCGCGCCCACATCTCTTCGCCCGACATAATGTGGTAGGTTTCGTCCATCGCATATTCGCGTGCACAGAATTCGGCGAAGGTCATATTCATGCCCATCGCCATCACTTTATGCTGCGTCGCTTTATCTTCAGGACGGACGAAATGGGCATCGCTGGTGGCAACGAGGGGAATGCCAAGTTCGCGGGCAATGCGCACCAATTCATCATTGAGCGATTCGAGTTCGGGCGTATTATCGTGCAGTTGCAGCTCGATGTAGTAGCGATCGGGACCGAGCAGATCGCGGTAGTAGGCCGCTGTCTCGACGGCGGTGCGGCGATCGCCGCTCTTGAGATAGTGCAATACCTCGCCGGCCAGACAGGCCGAAGTGACGATCAGGCCCTCGTGGTGGGCTTCGAGCAGATTGCGATCAATGCGGGGACGGGCGAAGACACCTTTGCCCATGCCTTCAAGGTGGGCGCGGGTGGTGAGCTTAACCAAATTACGGTAGCCGGTCTCGTTTTGGGCCAGCAGCAGCAGGTGGAAATAATTCTTGGCCCCTTTGGTCACGGGGTCGCTGAGCGAACCGGGGGCCATATAGGCTTCGACGCCGAGGATTGGGCGAATACCGGCTTTTTTGGCTGCCTCGTAAAACTCCATCGCGCCGTACAGCACCCCGTGGTCGGTGAGGGCGATGCTATCCATGCCCAAATCGGCGGCGCGCTGGGCAATACCTTTGGTGGTGGCGTAGCCGTCGAGCAGGCTATATTCGGAATGGACATGCAAGTGAACAAAGTCGCGCATGGTATGCTCGCGTTAAAAAATCTTTACACTTGACAAGCGTGATCAAGGGCAGATAGGTGATCTAAACCTGAAACATTTGTCCGAAATGCTGATTGAGGTGTCGGTTTTTTGGTATTATATCGACATAAATCGCGCCCAATGGCGCGGCGGTTTGGTCTGATTATAGCACATGAGTGGATCGTTGCGAATAGGCATTTGTCAAACTGTAAGGGGTTTTTTAGGGATGCCAAGACGCAACAAAGTCGCAAAGGAAGGGAAACGCAGAGGTATGAAGGGCGCAGCAGGGATAGTTGTTTGGGATCATGCCGCGCTTTGTCTCTTGCTCTTATTTCCGTTGCACCTTGGCATTTATGTCGCTGCTTCCTCTGCGCCTTTACGTTTGCCCCTTTACATCTTTGCGTTTACAATCGGGTTGTAGTGAGATGCCCTATGCCAAACAGGGCGCAATGAGCGCCCCTGCCGCATGAAAGGAGCTAAACTCATGGCTGAGCGTTACCGCATTGAACGCGATTCGTTAGGCGAGATGCAGGTGCCGGCTGATGCACTGTACGGCGCGCAGACGCAACGGGCGGTGTTAAACTTTCCGGTGAGCGGGATGCGCCCCTACCGCGCCTTTGTCTGGGCGCAGACGATGATCAAGCGGGCGGCGGCTGAAGTCAATCGCGATTTGGGTCTGCTTGATCCGCAGATCGCCAATGCAATCATTCAAGCCGCCGAAGAGGTTTTAGCCGGTCAGCACGCCGATCAGTTCGTGGTTGATCCGTTTCAGGCTGGCGCCGGCACGTCGCACAACATGAACGTCAACGAGGTACTGGCCAATCGCGCCAATCAGATTTTGGGCTATAGCCTTGACGACCCCAAGAAGCCGGTTAGCCCGAACGACCACGTGAACATGGCCCAATCGACCAACGACACCATTCCAACCGCGATCCGGCTTGGATGTTTGTGGCGGTTGCCTGAACTACTGGGTGCGATTGATAATCTAGCTGATGCCCTAGAAGCAAAAGCGGTCGAATTCGACGACGTGGTGAAGTCGGGCCGCACTCACCTGCAAGACGCCGTGCCGGTACGGCTTGGTCAAGAGTTTGGCGCGTATGCGAAGGCGGTGCGCAATGACAAAGAGCGAATTGTCGCTGCTGCTGACCGGTTGCGTCGCCTAGGCATCGGCGGCACCGCCACTGGCACTGGCCTGAATGCGCATCCCGAATACCACGCTCGCATGGTGGCGAAGCTGAGCGAATTAACCGGCCACGAACTGCGCTCATCGGGCAATCTGTTTGAGTCGATGCAAAGCATGGCCGATCCTGCTGACTTCTCGGCCAGTCTGCGCACGCTATGCATTACGCTGGGCCGCATCGCTAACGACTTCCGCCTGCTCTCGTCCGGCCCTGCAACCGGCCTCGATGAAATTCGCCTGCCCGCCGTGCAACCGGGGTCGTCGATTATGCCGGGTAAGGTCAACCCGGTGCTGGCTGAGATGCTGAACATGGCATGCTATCACGTGCAAGGCTGTGATCTGACGGTGGCACTCGCGGCGCAGGCTGGTCAGCTAGAGTTGAACGTAATGATGCCGATTATCGCGCACAACCTGTTTGAGATGATGCATGTGCTGATCGGCGCGATTAACGCCTTTACCACTAAATGTGTGGTCGGGATCACCGCTAACCGCGAGAAGGCGGCGGGCTGGCTAGCCAAGAATGCGATTCTGGTCACAGCGCTCAATCCGGTGATCGGCTACCTGAATGGCGCGGCGGTGGCGAAAGAGGCCATGGCCACCGGCAAGACGATCAAAGAGGTGGTGGTTGAGAAAGGGTTGCTCACCGCCGAACAGGTTGATGAGCTGCTCGATGTTTACAAGATGACTGAAGGCGGTATTCAGGGTATTGCTGCCGCAGGGTAAGAGTGAACGAGAGAGGGACGCATAAGCGAACAGACACGTATTCGCGCTTATGCGTCCTCCTTCTTCTATTGTTCCCCTAGCATCTCGTGGTGAGACAAGCTATAATGTGCAGTGTCGCCTATCCGTTCCGCGTCTCGGAGAGCATCTATGGGTTTGGTCACCCTCTCCGCTCGCATCTTTCTACTCGGTGACGTTCGTTTTGAGACCGGATCAGAATGCATTACATTTCCCCACCGCGAGAGCCTGCGCCGATTGATAGTTCGGCTGGTCCTAAGTCCGCGCCGGCCGTTTGGGCGCAAACAACTGGCGTTTATGCTATGGCCCGATGTCGAACCGGCCGAGGCATTAGCGAATCTGCGCCGACATCTCTATCTCTTGCGCGAAGTGTTGCCGCCGATGATGCGATCGTGGTTGGTCGTGTCTACACAAGAAATTGCTTGGAATGCACCATCTGATTGCTATGTCGATGTCACTGCCTTTGAACAGGAATGGACAACTGTAGCAGAGATGGAGGCGGCGGCAGCGCTATACCACGGTGAGTTGGCCCCCGGTATTGATACCGATGACGAGATTCTCAGTCGGCGCACGATGCTTCATCAGCGCTACCTCCTGCTGCTTAAAACGCTAACCCGAGTATGGCTGGATCGTGGTGATTGGGAGCGAGCAGGTGCTTGGGCGCGTCACGCGCTGGCCCTCGATCCGTGGGATGAAGAGGTGGTACGGTGGGCAATGACTGCGGCAACACTGGCCGGCCAGCGCACCGCAGCGCTTGATATCTATCGCACACTGGCAGGAGATCTCACACGTGAATTAGGCACGCAACCGGCCACGGAAACGATGGCGTTGTATGACGATATTCTGCATCACCGCCTAGCACCTGCTCAGACGCCTTCCCGTCGGTTGCCGTTGAAGCCACTGTTTATCGGACGCGATGCCCAACTCCGGCAACTACTCGAATTCATCCATCAGGCCGAGCAATGTCAGGGGCAAATCGTCGTTATTTCCGGGCCAACCGGTGTTGGCAAGACCTCGCTAGTGCAAGAAGTGGTACGGCGGTGCGACGATGTAGCACGTGTACCCAAACTGCATGTGTTGTGGGGCTATTGTCAACCGACCCGCACGATGAGTGAGCAGCAGCCCTATTTGCCGTGGCGGCAGATCTTTGCCGCAGCGGCGCCGTCTTTGGCACAGGTGACGCTGACCGGTGATTGGATCGAGCGGTTGTTGCCGCTGGTTCCTGATCTGGCAGCCCTGCATCCCAAATTGACTGCGCCGGAGCAACCCGATGCTGTTGAGCTGCGATTGGCGATTCGACAAGGGGTACGGGCGTTGGCATTGGCTCGGCCGCTCTTGCTGATCATCGAAGATGTGCATTGGATCGACCAAGCCTCGCTTGAGGTGTTGGTTGAAGTGGCTGATTTGTGTCGTTTGTTGCCCCTCCTGATTATTGTTACGCACCGTTCTGGTGCTATTACTCCTGCATTGATGGCGACGAAGCGGAGATTGCGCCGCCAGCATCATGCGCATGATATAACCATACAACCGTTTACGCCTGAGGAAACCGATCAGTTTCTTGTTAATACTTTTGACCGACAATCGATCGATAGATCAATGCTGGACGATATCCAACGGTATACAGGTGGGTTGCCGCTCTTGCTGCAAGAGGCGGTAGTAAGTCTGCGCGAGGCGAGTCGTGTGGTGAAGAACGGTCTGACCGGTCTACGCGACTCGCTCAGGCTGAGGTTGCGCGAGTTGAGCGAGAACAATCGCCAGATGTTGGAAGCAGCAGCGATTTTGGGTTTTTCCTGCGCCGATGCGGTGTTGCAAGAGATGCTTAGTTGGCGGCCAGCGGTATATGCGTCAGCGCTCGATGAGTTGAGTTCGCGCCGCTTCTTAGTGGATACAGTTATTCACGGCACCGATGACTACGCTTTTTCACATCATCTGATTCACGAACTTATCGTAAACGATATTCCTGCTGATCGTACTATCGCGTTGCACAAGCGGGCTGCGTGTGCGTTAGCAACAGTATATGCCGGTCAGAGCGGATATGCTGCGCGGATTGCGGATCATTATGAGCAAGCTGGTTGCCGGTTGTTAGCCGCTCGGTATTGGCTCGATCATGCTCGTGAGAGCACCGATCTGGCGGTGTTTGCACTGGCAATTGAAGCCATTACCCGTGCCGAGTCGCTCCTGTTCGGTGCGAGTCGGGCCGAGCGAGAATTGCAAGCACGCAGCACCATTCAACGGGGTATTGTGGCGCTGTATCAAGGTGATTCGGCGTTGGCACTCTCGTTGCTCGAGCAGGCAGTGGTTGTGAGCCAAGAGTTTCCATCGCTCTATGTGCAGGCGTTAGTCATGCGAGCCTACACGCTCTATACCCGCGATTATGCCAGCGAAGCGTATGCCACGGCAACGCAGGCGCTGGAGCTGGCATTATTGCTCGACGACACTGCCAATCTAGTGCGCGCGCTCAATATTCGCGGTATTAGTGCTCTGATGTTGGGCCATGTTGCGGAAGCAATTGCCGATCTGCGTCAAGCGTGCGTTAGCGTTGAAGCCATTCAGTCGAGTGATGAGTCTGCGGCGGGGATTATCGTGCAGACGGCACAAAGTCTGAATCATCTTGGTACGGCCTTGGTTTTTGCGCAAGAGTATGCTCATGCCCGTAACGTGCTTGAGCAGACGGTCGCGATTGCTCAACGGAGTGGTTTGCGTCGATTAGAAGCGGCGGCATTGACAATGATCGGCCAGATGCTGCTGAACTGTGGCCGTTACAATGAGGCAGAACGGGTGTATACCCGCGCGATCGAGATTGCCGGTGAATCGTATAAGCCGGGGATGTGGGGCAGATTTGCCGGTCGCGGTTGGGTCTATGTGCGTATCGGCGAAGGTGATGCAGCCCGGCACGATTTTACCAGCGGATTGCACATCGCCACGCATGTGAAAAGTCAGTACGGTATGCTCTTGATGCAGAGCTACTTGACAATCGTTGATCTCGCCCAAGGCCAACCGGCACATTGGTCACTCGCGCAATTGATCAAGCAAGCTGAAGTTGCCCGGATCTATCCCGTTCTGTATATTGCCAGCTTGCTGGCGGGGCAAATCTGGGAGTTGCTTGCTCAACCGGAACAGGCGCTGGCGATGTATGAGCAGGCGTATCATGCTGCGCGAGAGATTAATGTGCCAACGTGCGTCATGTTGGCACGCGCACGTTATCTGGGCCGGCGCTTGGTGATGACGCCAAACAGCGACCTCTTTGCCGAACTTGAGGCACTTTGCGCACAGGCCAAGCATACCGGAGAATTGCCGACGCAAGCGGTGGTGGCATTAGCGCAAGCGAATGGCTGGTTGTTGCTCGGTCACGTAGCTCAAGCTGCATCAGCAGCCGAGCAGGCGGTGATGCTGTCGCGTGCTTGTCCTGATATGCCGTTGCTCGGCGAGAGCTTGCTGGTGCTAAGCGACATTTGCTTGCAGCTAGGAGATACAGTGAGGGCGCAGGCTGCGTTGGCTGAAGTACAAGCTATCGCGCACCGGTCTTTTGCACCGCTTATGATCCCACTCGGGTTGCCAGAGGCTGGCCGGTTGCGTCAGTACTGCCTCGATAGTCTGAGTTCCCATTCGTCGGTGCAGGTGGTTGCGCAGCGCAAACGGCGGGCAAGCTCGTAGCACTGGGGCAGTCTCAATTACTTTAAGGAACCCCGGCGAGCGGTGCGCGATCGCGGCATAGGTTGCTGATGGTGCTGCTATGCCTATCTCCATCGGCTGACAAAGTTTCCCCTCTGTAAGGAACGCGCGTTACGATGGCATCGTCTGCCATGGGCTATCGCGAAAACTACCCATCCCCTTCTTGCCGGCACAGATTCGCTGCACTGAAGTTTTCGAGCCTCTAGTGAGGCTTGTATAACCGCAGTGCATGCTTTGCTGCTGTGCCTTGGAGTCGAGGACGTTTTGAGGACGCTCGCCTGCTACACTACGAATGCTCGGCCATGCTTGCAGGCTGGGTGCTTTTTGTATCAGCAGTCACGTTCCTAGAGGTGTTCGTATGCGTCCAACGCTCCTGTTACTCGTTGTCTTGCTGTTGCTTTCCGCCTGCGGGGGCGGGACGCCTACCACCAGCGTACCCACTACCGCGCCGGCTCCTGCCCCCACCCAAGCGCCGGTACCCACAACCGCACCGACGGTAGCCGGTCAGTTTGACCCGCGTGCGGCAGAACCGTGCGCTGTCTTCAACCCTGATGAGTTGGCGGCCATCACCGGCGTGCCATTGTTGAATGCGTTTCCGGGGAACGATCGCTTCTTCGCCACCTGCGCTTATGTGTTCAACGACCAAGATCAGAGCAACGCCAATCTCGGCATTGACCTGCGCAATCCCGGCGCTGAAGCCTTTGCCAAGGTGATCCAATTCAACCAAGACTCTGGCAAAACCGTCGAGCAAGTCGATATCGGCGAGAGCGCAGCGATCGTTGAGAGCGACGGCGAATTCTCGCTGTATGCCGTGGTGAATGGTTGGAGTGTCACTCTTTACGGCTATAAGCTGAGCCGTGAAGAAGTTATCGCGATAGGCCGGTTGCTTACCGATCGGCTGGTAGCGTTCACGCCGCCGCCAGCGGGTGATGTAGCCGAACAGCCTGCCTCTCAGCCCGGTGCGTTGATCGGGATGGAGGTGGTGATCGAGGAGCCGGCGAATATGGCTGGCGTGACCACCCTAGAGAGTCTGAATATCGTATCGATTGCCGGTTTTGCGATGTGCTCATTCGATCCAGCAGCCGATCCATTTGTCGTCTCGTTTATCGCGCGGCCCGGTGAAGACCCGCCCACGCCGGTCGGCGTTTTTACCCTCTCGGCTTCCGGCGGCGTGAAGCCCAATCAACCGTCGCCGGCCAGTTTTGAGGTCGGGCTTGGCCGTTCCGATGAGCCGCAGATGTTTGCGGGCGAAGGGACAGTGATCGTCGCAGTGGATGGAAAGTCCGGCACGTTTGAGGCTGGCCGGTTGAAGGGCCGCTGGAGTTGCACGTTCAAATGATTGCGTGCAGCAGATAACGTTCTTTCGCTTGTCTTCGCATATATCTGAAGCGGACTAGAGCTAGGTGGCTATGGGCTGGGCACCGGCAACGTGATGAGCGCGCAGCGCAGCTTACCACTCACTTTCGTGCCGCCGTGTCTCTGTGTGAGCAAGGTTCAGACATATTACACTCGATACATAGGGGATGAACGTATGACCATCCGTGCCTGTCAGCACTGGTTCTTGATAATTCTAGCTGTAGTACTTACTGGCGGCGTGGATACTGCGCCAATCCGGGCGGCGGATATTCGTTGCTATGTGAAATGGAATGCGTTGGGTGCGAACAACGGCTCATCGTGGGCGAATGCGTACAATGACCTCCAATCGGCGCTTACAAACCTGTCGTGCAGCGAGATTTGGGTTGCGGCCGGATTTTATCAACCCGGTCTCACCCAGAGCGATAGCTTTGCGCTCAAAAGCAACGTCGCGATATACGGCGGGTTTGCCGGCAACGAAGCGAGCTTGAACGAACGCAACCCTACTGCTCACCGGACAGTTCTTACCGGTGACATTGACGATAATGACACCTATAACAGCAACAGCATCGTCACGAGCATCAACGGCACGAATAGCTATCACGTCGTGACGGCGATCGGGGTCAATAATACGGCCATCCTCGATGGTTTCACCATCACTGGCGGCAACGCCGGTACCGACAAAGGCGGGGGTATGTGGCTCTCTAATAGCAGTCCCAGCTTGAGCAATCTGATCATTGGCGGTAATGCAGCTAGCCAAGGCGGCGGGATCGCAAATGAATTTGGCTTTCCAATCGTCATCGATGTCACCTTTCGGCAAAATAACGCTCAGATCGGCGGCGGTATGGTGAATATCGGTGGTTCTGCCAGCTTGTTTAACGTTACTTTTCAGGGTAACCGGGCGCACCGAGGTGGCGGCATGGCTAATCTAAACAGTGGAACAACGCTGAGCAATGTCACGTTCAGCGGCAATGACGCCATGGGCGATACCAACAGCGATGGCGGCGGCATATATAACAGCTTCAGCGCCGCTTACCTCAAAAACGTCACCTTCCTCAGCAACAATGCGAACCGGAATGGCGGCGGCATGGCTAACGCTGACAGCACCATCATTCTGGAAGATGTCGTGCTTTCGCTCAATGCCGCTACCAATTGGGGCGGGGGGATCTTTAGCCGTAACCTGACCCTCGCTATGACCGGCGTGACCTTCTATGCGAATGTGGCTGATTACGGCGGCGGCGTGTTTCTGCAGAGCGCGACGGGAACGTGGGTGAATGTCACCTTCAGCCAGAATAGCGCCAACAGTTTTGGCGGCGGGATCTACCTCTACAGCAACAGCAGCCCGACCTTGACCAACATTACTGTGGCGGGTAATAGTGCCAGCACGAATGGCGGCGGCATGTACAACGACAGCTTTAGCAATCCGTTGCTTAAGAATGTGATCATTTGGGGTAATTCTGCCACGAATGGTAGTGGAATCCACAATTTTTCGAGCAACCCAACAATTTCGTATAGCGATGTGCAAGGTTGCTTTACCGCTGGGGTATGGAATGGTTCATGCGGCACCGATGGCGGCAATAATCTGCAGCTTGATCCATTGCTAGGTGCGTTGGCGAATAACGGCGGTTTTACGCCGACCCGCGCCTTGCAACACGGTTCGCCGGCGATAAATAGCGGTTTGTGCGGGATTGGTAACTCGATTGACCAACGCGGCGTGAGCCGACCACAGGGTGGCGCGTGCGATATGGGAGCTGTCGAGCGCGTCTTTCTCCATGTGCCGTTGGTGCAGCGGTAAGTTTGCTGCGGGGAGGAAGGGAGTAGCCACAAAACGATTGCTGGCGATGGTCGCCCTCACCCCCCCGCCCCCCTCTCCCTCCTGACGACGAGCGAGGGGGAGCCGCTTGTTCCCTCCGCTGTAGGGGGAGGCACTAGAGTGAGGCTAGTTAACGTTTACCGCAGGGGACGCCGAGGACGCAGAGGGTGAGGATTATTCCAACCCCCTCTGCGACCTTTGCATTCTCCGTGCCTCTGCGCCATTGCGGAGCCAGCCGTCTGGTGCTCCTGCGCCTTTGACTGGAGGCTGGAGGCAATAGTTCATCCGCATCCGGGCACCGTCACCGCTAAAACCCACCGGCGGACTACCGGCGGTAGCGTTTGGCACCGGATCATCCACGAGTAACGTCGTGACTCCCTCTTCCCTGATCCGCGCCAACCACGCGGGGCGAAGCGGACATACTCGCCCGACCGGAAGGCAAGGTTATCCGGGTAGACATCACCGGGATTCACCGCTGCCGGTGCAGTCAATGCCGCATTGCCCCTTGCGGCGAGGGTAATGCTATGGGCGAGTGAAGTGTACATTGCAACTCCGGTGGCATCGTCAACTGGCACGACTACTTGTCATCGTCGCGTTCCTCCTCAGCCAAGCAACCTCATTGCGCGATCGCGGCAGGACGAAGCGCTTACCGGACGCAATGCCCTCTGTCAGAGGAAATCACGTACCTGCTGCGAGAGGATGATTAAGAGCGACATATGACCAACGATATGGATGAACAACCCATACGGCGGCAGGAAGCGATCAATTTGAGCACTAAGCAATCCAATCAAGCACCACCCAACCACCTTTACGTTAAGTCGAGACTAACCCATCCAGATGAGTATTAGTAGAAGAAAGAACACGCAATGAAAAAAGTAGCGAGCACAACTTCACCCTGAAAGCGCTTTCACGGTTTTGTGCAACTGATTCGCGCTTTTTGAAAAGCCACCGCACCGCCGTTTCGGTACTATACGATTAGTTGGAAGCGTTTCCAGTCAGCGGTGGCAAGCGATGAATATCACCCTTGACGACATCGCCCGGCGGGCCGGGGTTTCGCGAGCAACTGCCTCGCGGGTGATCAACAATCACCCACACGTCAATCCGGCAGTGCGCGAGCGGGTGTGGCAGGCGATCCGCGAGACGAATTATCAGCCCAATTTACCGGCGCGCTCGTTGGCCAGCCGCCGCTCGCAGGTGATTGGGATCATTATTCCGCAGTCGATCCACACCCTCTTTGCCGATCCCTACTTCCCGCTGCTAATCGAGGGGATTGCCCACGTCTGCAATGAACGGCAGTTTTCGATCATGCTCGATCTGGCCACCACGACTGACGGCGACCCGTATCGCCACCTTGGCCGGCGCGGGTTTCTTGAAGGCGCGATTGTCGCTTCTGCGGTCGAAGACCAGTTCCTTTTACAGTGGCTAGCCCAAGAGACGATCCCGGTGGTGTCGGTGGGGCGGATTATGTCGCAGCAGGCGATTCCCTATGTGGATGTCAATAATCGTCACGGCGCACGCATGCTGGTCGAGCATCTGCTCGGGCAAGGGTATCGCCGGATCGCGACCATTACCGGCCCGATGAATATTGTGGCTGGCCGTGACCGGTTTGCCGGTTATAGCGATGCGCTGTACGCCGCCGGGTTGCCGGTGATGCCCGAACTCGTCGTCGAAGGCAATTTCAGCGAGCAGAGTGGGTTTAGCGCGATGCAGACGCTCTTGCGCCTTGTGCCGATCCCCGATGCGGTCTTTGCCGCCAGTGACATGATGGCGCTCGGCGCGTTGAAGGCGTTGCGGGCCGCTGGCCTCAGCGTTCCCGGTGACATTGGCTTGGCCGGGTTTGACGATATTCCGCTGGCGGCAGCGATGACCCCGGCGCTCACTACCGTGCGTCAGCCGATCGGCGAATTGGGTCAGACAGCAGCCCGGTTGCTGCTCGACCGGCTCGTGACCGCTCCTCTCGCACCCGTGGCCCAGCGGGTGATGTTGCCAACCGAATTGGTGATCCGCGACAGTTGCGTTCGCCAACGTTGAAAGGAGGTGCAAGCGATCAGGCAATGAATCCAGCGCCGGGGATGCGGGAAGAGCACCATGCATTCCAGTCGTTGCAGCCGCCCAACTCCCCATCAGTTCAAACCCATTTCGGCACGTAAATAGCAATGGCGTACTCATTCCAGAGGAGGAGATTCAATGAAATCGCTGAAACCGTTACTTGTTAGTCTCATGTTGATCGTGGCTGCACTGGTCAATGCCGCCTGTGGCAGCGGTGGCGCAACGACGCCGGCCCAATCAACCAGTGCTCCGGCAGCCAGCGAACCAACTGCCGCAGTCGCGCCTACTACCGCTCCCGCCCCAAACACAGCCTCAACCTCCAACCGCGTCAAAGTACGTTGGTTTGTTGGCTTGGGTGCTGGCACCGATGAAGGCGCTATCCCGCCGCAGAATGCCTTCGTCGAGCGGTTTAACGCCAGTCAAGACAAGATCGAACTGTTGCTTGAGATCGTTGACAACAACGTCGCTTTCGATACGCTCGCCACTCAGATTGCTGCCGGCAACGCTCCCTGTCTCGTTGGTCCAGTTGGCATCCGGGGACGCGACAGCTTCAAAGGCGCATGGCTCGACCTGCAACCATTGATCGAGAAATACAACTACGATCTGAGTGATTTCGACCCGAATCTGGTCAAGTTCTATCAGGTCAAAGAAGAGGGCCAGCTCGGCATTCCATTCGCGATCTTCCCCTCGTTCATCATCTACAACAAAGACCTCTTTGACGAGGCCGGCCTGCCGTATCCACCGGCGACCCACGGTGCGCCATGGGTTGACGAGAACGGGGTTGAACGCGAGTGGAACATCGAAACGCTTACGGAACTGGCTAAGAAGCTGACCGTGGACGTCAATGGCAACGATGCGACATCGCCCGACTTCAACCCTGAAAAGATCGTACAGTTTGGCTGGATGAACCAGTGGACAGATCTACGCGGTATCGGTACCTTCTTTGGCTCAGGCTCGCTGGTTGATGAGAATGGCAATGCCCAGATTCCAGAGCACTGGAAGGCAGCGTGGAAGTGGACGTATGACGGCTGGTGGAAAGATTGGTTCATTCCGAATGGCCCTTACAGCGGCGCTGACTTCCTGCAAGGCCCCGGCGGTCCCTTCTCATCGGGTAATCTGGCGATGATCCACATTCATATGTGGTACGTTGCGCCGTGGGCATTAGGCAATGTTAACTTCGACTGGAATCTGGCCGCGACGCCGAGCTACAAAGGCACCATTACGGCCAAGATGCATGCCGATACCTTCGGTATTCTCAAGGGGTGCCCGTACCCCGACGCTGCCTTCGAGGTATTGAGCTACATGCTGAGCGCCGAGCACGTCAACGAACTACTGACTATCTACGGCGGTATGCCGGCCCGGCTCTCGCTGCAAGACAACTACTTCGCCCGATATAATCAAACCAGCTTCCCCAACAAGACCGATATTAACTGGGACGTGGTGGTGGAGGCGATGGCGTATGCCGACAATCCCAACCACGAGAGCTGGATGCCGAGCTTCCAAGAGACGACCGACCGCTACAACGAGTTCTGGAACTACCTTGCCAACACGCCGAATGCCGACTTTGACGCCGAGGTAGCCAAGCTCAAAGCCGACCTGCAAAAAATCTTCGACGCGGCGAAGCGATAATCACTTTACACGACGGCGGCCCTGCTAGGCAGTCGCAGGGCCGTCATCAATGACGAGACCACGTTGACGCACTATATCAACGGCGCAAGATGAGGAAGGTGTTGGGTTGAAGGTAGAACGGTATACTCGTACCACCCTGCCCCACCCTGCCGACAAGGAGGCGTGACAATGGCTCCCTTACCAGAACTCAGCGGCATATTACGCAAGCAGACCGCCACAACGAAACGGCGTCGGCTGAGCAGATTAGAAAAGAAAGAGATCCGTTGGGGCTTATTCTTCATTAGTCCATGGATCGTTGGCTTTCTGCTCTTTTACCTATTGCCAATGATTGCATCGTTCGGTTTTTCGCTCTACGATTTCAACCCAGCCACACCTGATCAAGCGCGCTTTATCGGTTTTGCCAATTGGCAGCGGGCGTTGTTTCAAGATACCGAGGTCTGGCTGTCGCTGCGCCGCACATTTCATTTTGCCGCCATTTCATTACCAATCTCGTTACTCTTCTCACTCTTTCTGGCGGTGTTGCTCAACTCCGAGCACGTCTTGGGCAAGAGCGTCTACCGCACGCTGTTCTACATGCCGACCATGATCCCGCTCGTAGCAACAGTGCTCATCTGGAATGGCGTCCTTAATGAACAGACCGGCTGGATCAATGTGATCATCGAGCGACTAACCGGCATTCGCGCTACCGGCACGCAAGGCTTACGCTGGCTGGCCGACCCTAATCTGGTCTATTATGCCTACACGATGTTCGGGTTATGGGGTGTCGGCAATGCGATGATCATCTTTCTGGCCGGCTTGCAAGGCGTGCCAACCGAACTCTACGAAGCAGCCCAGATTGACGGCGCCAACTGGTTTCAACGCCTGATCTTTATCACCATTCCGCTAATTACACCGGTCATCTTCTATCAACTGGTGTTAGGGGTCATCGGTTCGTTGCAATACTTCCTCGCCCCCTTCGTCCTCAATGGCGGCACCGGCTTCCCTGAAGGCATGACCCGCTTCTTTATGGTCTACTTCTACAAGCAGTCGTTCAGCTTTTTTAGCATGGGCTACGGCGCGACGCTGGCATGGCTCATGTTGATTATCGCCATGATCATTACGATCGTGCTCTTTGGCACCTCGCGCTTCTGGGTCTTTTACGCAGGGGAGGAACGGTGATGGTACGCGCACAACAATTGACGACCTTGCCCAAAGCGACGCGAGTCGCGCTTACACGTATCGCCCTGACCAGCCTTACCATCGCAGTGCTGACCCTGTTCTTGATCCCGATGGTCTACGGCATCACCACGGCCGTCAAAACCGACAGCCAGATCGCCAAAACCGGCGCGCCGTGGTGGCCGGCTCGCGAACGTACCTTCGAATACGAAGGCAAGGCGTATGACGTGTATCTCGTCCCGATTGATGGCGAGATTCGGGAATTGGCGCTCTACCGTCCCGGCCGCCAAAGCAGCTTGTTTGTCGATCCAGAAAATCCGGCGGCAGGGCCGTTTGAATGGCAAGGGCAGTGGCGACAACTCGAACGTTCATGGGTACTCGATATTCAATGGAATAACTTCACCCGGGCATGGAACACGATCAACTTTCCGAACCTGTTGCGCAACACATTGATGTACGCCGGTATCACCACCTTTGGCGCAGTACTGTCGGCGGCGCTGGTCGCTTACGGCTTTGCCCGGTTTCGCATTCCCGGTAAGAACATTCTCTTTATGATTATGCTCTCGACGGTAATCCTGCCCGGCGCAGTGACATTGATTCCCACCTACTTTGTCTTCTTGCAGATCGGCTGGGTGGGCACGTGGTTACCGTTGATTGTGCCGGCGTTTTTCTCGTGGGGTACCAACGTCTTTTTGCTGCGCCAGTTCTTCCTTGGCATTCCGCGCGATCTAGAAGAGGCAGCTCAGATCGACGGCGCTAGCCCGCTCCGTATCTTTTTCTCGATTATCTTGCCGATGTCGCGTCCAGCCCTCACCGCCGTCGCCCTCTTCCACTTCTTCTGGGCGTGGAACGACTTCTTCGGCCCGTTGATCTATCTGGCCGGCCATCCTGATAAGTTCCCGATTACCGTTGGCCTGACCGCGTTCAACAATCTCTACTCGCAGTCGGCCAACCTGATTCAGGCGGCATCGCTCATCTCGGCAGTCATTCCCATTGTCGTCTTTTTCTTTGCCCAGCGCATCTTCCTCGAAGGTGTGGTGATTACCAATATTGAAAAGTAGGCAGCGTATGCGATGGCGATCGTTCCTCTTGCTTCCATGGATGTTGGCAATGCTCAGCGCATGCGGTGGGGCCATGACGGCCCCCTCGCCAACCGCCACCATCGCAATCTATCGTGATCCGGCAGTACCTATTCCTGCACGGGTCGAAGATTTGTTGCAACGGATGACGCTGGCCGAAAAGATTGGGCAGATGACCCTGATCGAGAAAAATAGTCTTACGGCTGATCAGGTGCGCGATCTGTTTATTGGCGGTGTGCTCAGTGGGGGTGGCGGCTACCCCGCCACCGACAACTCACCGGCAGCATGGGCCGAGATGGTCAATACCTTTCAACACGCAGCACTGAGCACGCGGCTCGGCATTCCAATCATCTATGGCGCTGACGGCGTGCATGGACATAACAATCTCTACGGTGCGGTGATTTTTCCACACAACATCGGGCTAGGGGCAGCGAACAATCCGGTGCTGGTTGAGCAGATTGGGCGAGCTACCGCTACCGAGATGGCGGCAACCGGGGTTTTCTGGAACTATGCACCGGGCGTCATGGTCGTGCGAGATGTGCGCTGGGGGCGAACGTATGAGGGTTATGCCGAACGGCCTGACCACGTGGCCACACTGGCTGCCGCTTTCGTGCGCGGGTTGCAAGCCCCTGACATCGCTGCCCCTAATCGGGTGATCGGAACTCCCAAGCACTACCTCGGCGACGGCGGCACGGCGTGGGGGTCATCAACGACCGAAAACTACCAGCTTGATCAGGGTGAAACGATGGGTGACGAAGCCATCCTGCGCGCTGTGCATTTGCCGCCTTACCGCGCCACCATCGCAGCCGGAGCACAGGTGATCATGGCGTCATATTCGAGCTGGAACGGTCAAAAGATGCATGCTAGCTCGTATTGGCTGAGCGATGTGCTCAAGCAAGAGTTGGGGTTCAGTGGGTTTGTCGTCTCTGATTGGGCAGCCATCGACCAGATTGACCCCAACTACGATCGCGCTGTGATAACCGCCATCAATGCCGGGATTGATATGAACATGGTTCCTTACGATGCTCGGCGCTTTATCAACGCTTTGACGCGGGCGGTAGAGGCGGGAGCAGTGAGCGAAGAGCGGATCAACGACGCTGTGCGCCGCATCTTGACCGTCAAGTTCGCGATGGGTCTGTTCGAGCAGCCCTTTGCTCAGACCAATTTGCTACCGCAGATCGGCAGCACCATGCACCGCGAACTAGCCCGCACAGCAGTCGCCGAGTCGCTGGTGTTACTCAAAAACGAACAGCAACTGCTCCCGTTGACTAAAGATATTCGACACCTTTACATTGGTGGTCAAGCTGCCAACGATCTCGGCATCCAAGCTGGCGGCTGGACGATCGAGTGGCAGGGACGGGTTGGTTCTATTATTCCCGGCACCACTATTTTGGCCGGTATTCAGGCTGCGGTCTCACCGCAGACAGTCGTTGAATACAACGAACACGGTCGCTTTACGGGTGATCCGGGCGCCGCCGATGCGGTATGCATCGCCGTGGTTGGCGAGTTGCCTTACGCCGAAGGGCGCGGCGATAGCGCCAGCCTGAGCCTCCCGATCAACGAACAACGAGTGTTGTACCGCATGGAAGAAACGTGTGCGCGCTTGGTGGTAGTGCTCATTGCCGGACGACCGCTCATCGTTACCGATTCGCTACCCCGTTGGGACGCCTTAGTCGTCGCGTGGCTGCCGGGTAGTGAAGGCGCCGGCGTGGCCGATGTCCTCTTCGGCGACCGGCCCTTCCGCGGACGCTTGCCGGTGACTTGGCCGCGTAGTCTAGACCAATTGCCGTTGGGAAGCGGCAATGGCGAGCCGCTCTTTCCGTATGGATTTGGCTTGACTCCTTAGCCAGTAACCCGTTTACACAGGAATACGACGGTGTTGTACCTACGAATGCAAATAACTCAACATCTCTGCTTGCTTTGGCTGGTGCTGCTGCTGGCAGGATGCGCGACCGCGCCGACAGCGCCAGCCCCGTTGAAACCGGTGCCAACCGTCTCGCCATGGACGCTGGTCTGGAGTGATGAGTTCGACGGCGAGGCGCTCAATCCGCGCAATTGGCTGTTTGACAAGGGCGCCGGTGGCTGGGGCAATAACGAGTTGCAATTTTACACCGACCGGCCTGAAAACGCGCGGATCGAAAACGGCGTGTTGGTGATCGAGGCCCGCAACGAAGAGTATCTAGCGTGGGAATATACGTCCGCCCGGATCAAGACCCATTACCTACACGCATGGACGTATGGCCGGATCGAGGCGCGCATCAAGCTGCCATCCGGCGGCAAAGGAATCTGGCCCGCCTTCTGGATGCTCGGCGAGAATATTGCGACGGCGCGCTGGCCCAACTGCGGCGAGATTGACATTATGGAGAACATTGGCGACCCGATGACCGTGCATGGCTCGGTGCATGGCCCCGGCTATTCCGCCGGCAACGCGATTACCAAATCGTTTACCAGCCCAGTGTCGTTAGCCGATGACTTTCATCTCTATGCTGTGGAATGGGAGCCGGACGAAATCCGGTGGTACGTTGACGACCAGCTCTACCATACCCTGCGCCGCGATCAAACGCCGGGCGAGTGGGTGTTCGATCATCCGTTCTTTATCATTCTCAATCTGGCGGTAGGCGGCAACTGGCCGGGGTATCCCGATGAAACAACCGTCTTCCCGCAGCAGATGTTGATTGATTATGTACGGGTGTATCAAAAGAACGGGTGAACGGTCCGCGCCATAGTTGAGTTGGTTGACAGGCGGCTAGCGGGTGCATATTGTTCGCCATGATGCGCAAGATTGCGGGCGTTCCGCGCTCTAGCGATGACAATCGATGGGCGCCGGCGGATCGGCGAGCATCGACATCAAGATCTGTTTGCGTCTCTTTGCGGCTATCCTTAACATTCACCCAGAGGAACATCATGACTAATCACACCGAAACACTCCTTGCGCAACTCACACTCGACGAGAAGATTGCGCTCGTGGCCGGGGCCGATGCGTGGCACACCGTCGCAATCCCGCGCCTCGGCATTCCGGCAATTAAAGTTACCGATGGCCCTAACGGCGCACGCGGCGCTAGCCGTAACGGCTCCCATCCTTCGGCCTGTTTCCCGGTCGGCGTGGCGATGGGCGCAACGTGGAACCCAGAACTGATACGCGAGATCGGCGAGGCGCTGGCCACCGAAACGAAAGACAAGGGCGCACACATTTTGCTCGCGCCAACCGTTAACATTCATCGCTCGCCCCTAGCCGGGCGTAACTTCGAGTGCTTTTCCGAAGACCCCTACCTCACCGGCGTGATGGCTTCGGCCTACATCACCGGCTTGCAGAGCAGAGGTGTGGGGGCGTGCATTAAGCACTTCGTCTGCAACGATTCGGAATTCGAGCGATTTAGTATGAGTTCTGACGTGGGTGAGCGACCACTGCGTGAAATTTATCTGCGCCCATTCGAGATGGCGATCAAGCAGGCCAAGCCGTGGACGATCATGTCGGCTTATAACCGGATCAACGGTGTCTGGGCCAGCGAAAACCGTCGGTTGCTGGTGGAGACTCTCAAGGGCGAATGGCAGTTCGATGGGTTGGTGATGTCAGACTGGTACGGCACCTACAGCGAGCGCGCCACCAGCAACGGTCTTGATCTAGAGATGCCGGGGCCGGCGCGCTGGCTAAGCCGTGAGCATGTGCTGGCGGCGATTGAGCGGGGAGATCTGAGCGAGGCTGACCTCGATGATAAGGTGCGCCGGTTGTTGCGTACCATTGAGCGGGTCGGCGGCTTTGCCAACCCTACGCCGGCGGCGGAACAGGCTAACGACCGGCCTGAACACCGCGCGCTTATCCGGCGGGCCGGCGTCGAGTCGATCGTGTTGCTCAAGAATGACGGGCAGGTGTTGCCGCTCAATCCCGAACTCCCGCAAACGATTGCCGTGATCGGGGCCAATGCGCATTGGGCTGCGATCATGGGCGGTGGCAGCTCGGAAGTCGCGCCGCACTATGTCGTCACGCCGTTGCAGGGCATCCGCGCTCGCGCCGGCGCGCAATGCGTCATTGATTATGCCATCGGCACGCCGATCTTCCGCCGCTTGCCCAACCTCGATCCGGAGTGGATTCGGGTGCCCGGCAGCAACCAGTCCGGGGTACGGATCGACTACTTTACCGATCTCGACCTCAGCGGCGCGCCGGTGCGTACCGATCGCCTGATGACCCTCGAAGCGAGTTGGTTTGGCGACCAGATCGAATATCTGAACCTTGCCACCTTCGCGACCCGGCTAAGCTGTGATTTACTGCCGCCGCAGAGTGGACGCTACCAACTAGGGCTGTCGTGCATTGGGCAAGCCCGGCTCTGGCTCGATGATGAGCTGGTGCTAGATGGCTGGAACAAAGAGCTGATGGACGGCAACGAGCAACGCCAGACGGTAACGCTGATGGCGAGTCGGCGCTACCGCTTGGTGGTCGAGTACCGCTGGCCAGCGCCCGGCAACTGGCGCGCGGTGCAGGTTGGTCTCTGGCCGGAACGGGAGGATGATCCGATTGAGGAAGCAGTGGCGTTGGCCGCCCGCTCGCAGGTGGCAATCGTCTTTGCCGGCTTGACCAAAGAGTGGGAAAGCGAAGGCTTTGATCGCAGCGATATGGAGCTGCCGGGCCGACAGAACGAACTCATTCAGCGAGTAGCTGCGGTCAATCCACGTACTATCGTGGTACTGAATGCTGGCTCTCCATTGCGCATGCCTTGGCTCGACGAAGTAGCAGCTGTGGTACTCGCGTGGTATGGCGGCCAAGAGGCGGGCAATGCGATTGCCGATGTCCTCTTTGGAGTAGCCGATCCGGGTGGACGCCTGCCCACCACCTTCCCCAAGCGGCTGGCCGACAATCCGGCCTACATCAATTACCCCGGCGAAAACGGCCACGTCCTGTACGGCGAGGGCTTGTTTGTTGGCTACCGCTATTACGACCGCAAAGGCATCGAACCGCTCTTCCCGTTTGGGTTTGGGTTGAGCTATACCACATTTGCTTACCGCAATCTCCGCCTCTCAGCCACAACGATGCGACCCGACGAGACAATCACCGTGAGCGTTGATGTCACCAATACTGGCTCACGCCCCGGCACGGACGTGGTGCAACTCTACGTGCGTGACAGCGTAGCGCGGCTGATGCGCCCCGACAAAGAGCTGAAAGGCTTTGCTAAGATCGCGCTGCAACCCGGCGAAACGACAACGGTCACGTTCACCATTGATCGCGAGGCGCTGAGCTACTACGATCCAGCAGGGCCGGGGTGGGTAGCCGAACCGGGTGCATTCGTGGCGTTGGTGGGCCGTTCGGCGGCAGACATCCGGCTGAGCGCGCCTTTCGAGCTGGTGGCGTAGGGTAACGCAAAGACACCATAGGGCCGGACGATTGTCCGGCCCCGCTAAGGGTGCAGAAGGTCTAATGCAAAGCCGCAAAGGGGACCAAGCCGCCCTAGCGCCGGACGGCCGTCTGGCCCCACCAAGGGCACGGCATCATTGGGATAGTGATCGTCCTCCGCGTCCTCGGCGGTAAACAGCACCACTTCCCTAGCGGGGGGATTGGGAGGGGAGCCAAATCATCACACTGGCGGCCAAGGCACGTGCGGGCCGGGACCGGGCGGCGGATAGCGACCGCTCTCAAGCAAGTTGTTCAGTCGGCGGCGCAATGCGCGCACCTCAGCTCGATCGAGCAGCATGTGCAGCGCTTGCGCCACCTGATCATTCTGCTCGAGCTGCTGGCGAAAGGCGGTAAACGCTGCCATCACCTCATCAGGCAACGGTTCACCGACAAAATCCCATAACACCGTGCGCAGCTTGGGTTCGACATGAAAGCAGATACCGTGATCGATTGCCCATAACCGACCATCACGTCCTTGTAGGCAGTGGCCGCTCTTACGATCAGCATTGTTAACCAGACAATCAAACGCGCAGAGCTGTTTAATCTCCTGCTCGTAACCGCCCTGCTTCAACATCGTAAACAGATGCACCTCCTCATCATTGTCAATGAAGAGCTGCACCATACCTACCCCATATGGCCCATCGCGTACCACGGTCGGCGGTACGAAATGAAAGCCGAGCGCCTCGCTGACCACATACGCCGCTGCCTCGCGCCGGTAGAGTGTGCCACGCGGAAAATCCCACAGCGGGCGCTCGCCGCGCTGCGGCTTATACACCGCCAACAGATGCAGGTCCTCGTACACAATGCTGGTAAGCAAGGTGTAGTTGCTGCTGTACGGCATCGCCGCTTCGATGTTCATCTCACCCTGCGCTAGCGCCGTCAACACGCGGGCGACGCTCAATTCACGCGAGTGGCTGCGATCAAGCTCCATACCGTCCCCTTGCCGTCTGATGGATTGGCCGCTCAACGCCAAGACGCAACAGCGGCTCAGCTATACACCGGCCCATGGCCGTTGCGGTGCGGGCAGAAATGACCGCTCGGATCGATCGGGCGACCGCAATTACCGCAGATCGGGCGTCCAGCGGCGACGACCCGCTCAGCGTGAATGCTCAACGCCTTCATCTGCTCGCGGGTGGCGTAAAAACGGGCCGAGAGCGGTTCTTCGTCGTTGCCTTCTGGCATACCTTGCGCCAGCAACACCACCCGATCGCGCTCGCTATCGTAGCCCAAGCCCAATTGATAAATGCGGAATTCCGGCTCAAGTGGCTCTTCGAGGCTCATATCGGCCACGATCAGATCGTCAGAGGTTGCTAAGCGGGGATTCCGTTCGCCGATTGTTTCGAGCAAGCGGTTGATCGCGTTGGCCAACTCGCGGATCTGCTCTTTCTCGGCCAACAAAGTGACTAACCGACTGCCACGCCGGGCCTGCAAGTAGAAGACGCGCCGGCCACGCGGCCCGACCGCACCAGCGGTGATGCGATGCACCGATTCCAAGTCAAACGTAAACTCTGCCATAATCCTACACTGCCTCCGTTGACGACGGGGACGTTGCCGCCGGTTCGGCCGGCGGTGTGGGTGATTTAGGGCGAAGATGTTCAAGCGACCCGGTCTCATTGTAGGCCAGCAGGCGAGGCCCCATCGGCTCGAAGGCGACGGCGCTCAACGAGCACGGATTGATGACCAGCCGCTGAAATAAATCGATGTGCATACCAATATAATACGCCAGCGCCAACCGGATCAGATCGGCGTGCGACACAACGGCAATCAGCTCACCCTGATGACGAGCACGCAATTGATCAAGCGCACTCACCATCCGCATCTGTGCTTCACCGAGCGTCTCACCTTTAGGAAAGCGCGTCCCACTCGGATAGTGCTGTACTCCGGGCCACAGCTCGTGCTTGTACAGCTCTTTCAATTCGGCCCCTTCCCACTCGCCGTACCGTACCTCACCGATCTGCTCGACAATCCGCAACGGTAACCCGCGCGGTTCGGCAATCGCACGCGCCGTCTCGATACAACGGTCGAGCGGGCTGGTATACAGAGCTGTGATGGGCAAATCGCCCAGCCGTTCGCTCAGCGCCGCCGCTTGCCGCCGGCCCTCTTCGCTCAGATGCACCCCCGGCAACCAACCGGCTAACCGACCATGCACCCAGTCATTCATGCCATGGCGGATTAAGAGCAAGGTGGTCGAACGGCGTTCTTGGTCTGGCACAACTGCACCTATGTCTTTCAATGATATTGAAGAGCATCGTAGCCGAGGTCAGCTTGTCCCAGCAGTTCGCGTCGTCGCTGACACTATGGCAAGATGGGGTTGCGGCCCGATGCCTTGATCTCTGCCTACTTTTTCCATGATACCACGGATACGCACTGATGATCGCCCTTTACGCCGGGTTCGCTACACTTACCGTCAACGCTGCCGCCAGCTTAGCCGCGTCGAGGGTAAAGGCGCGGCCAAAACCACCGACATACCGCGCTTCGCGCAGCTCAACCCGAAACAGGGTGAAATCGGGTAAGGCGAAGAGATGCTGCTGGCCGGGCAGTTGGTCTAGATAACATGCTTGCGCTGCCGCATAATCAGGCGCCTCGCGCCCAACCGGCTGCGCCGTGCCTTGCAGCGTTACCCGCGCCAGCGCCTGCGGATCGGCGACGCTGCCCGGCGCAGCGGTGATCAGCAACGAGAGGCGCGGTTCGGCCAGCAGATGGCCCGTATGCGCTGCCAACCGGCTCAGCAGCAGCAAGAGGGTTGGCGCATGTCCGTCGCGCCGCTCGACGGCGTACAGTACATACGAAACAAACGGCGCACCGTCTCCGGTAACAGTGCCAAGCGCGGCGGTATGGCTTTCGTCGATAAGCTTGCGCAGCGCCACCTGATCTTCATGTCGCATGAAGTTACCTCTTTCTAATTGGTACACATCTGGCTCTCTCCCAACTTCCCCGCTAGGGTTTAGGAGCAGGAAGCCGCCGCAATCTCCTCCACCAACGCGCATCAACGCGACCCCTTGCCAAAAGATTGTTTAGCCCAGATCTCATTCAACACCGCATCATAGCGCGACGCCAGCGTTTCCCAGCGGTACGGCGCGGCTAGCGCCGGCCAATCGCGTTGTCGTAACTCCGGCAGCTTAGTGATGAGCCGAGCGAGCGCCGCCGGCAAGTCGTCATCGGTAGCGTATAAGCAGTCGTTCTGCCATGCTGGCGGGATCAAATCGGGATAGTTGAGCCGCGCCGGCAAAAGTGGGATGCAGCCGCAGGCAATTGCCTCGACGATTGCTACTCCGAAATACTCTTGGATCGCCGCCGAGACTACAATGTCAGCCTGTAGCAACAATTGGAGATAGGCCGCGCGGTTGGCGGCATAGCCCCAATGGATCGTCTGCGCCTGCCACCGTTCGCGCGCGGCCACCAAATCAGGCATCGTGGGGTCAATATGCTCACCGGTCACAATCAGGCGGAAGGTGATCCCTTGCGCCGCCAGATATTCCAGCGCCGCCATCACCACCTGCGGCTGCTTATCGTATTCCCAGCGCGCATTCCACAGGATCACTGGTGGCGTGGCGGGATCGCGCGGCGGGCGCGGCAGCAGCGACGGCAGATCAAGGCCGGGTGGTAACACCTGCGCTTTGGCTGCAATCTGATCAACCGTCTGCAATTCGTGATAATCGTGATAGCGCCGCAACATAGCCGGCAGCGCCGTCAAAAAGTCGCGGCGGTGAAACTCAGAATTGAAGATCACGGCATCGGCGACCAGTGCGCTGGTGAAGTTGATCCACCCGAACGTGTAGTCGCGCTTGCGGCCCGGCGGTAGTGGGTAGGTCAATTGATTTTCGTGAAAATAGACTACTACCGGCACATGCCCCACCTGGCGCTGGGTCAAGGCCCGAAAAGTAGCTACATCGAGCATATCGGTGGTCACGATCAGATCAGGCGCATCGCGGCGCTCGGCCACCTGCCGGGCGAGCGTCACCGCTCCACCCCGCATGCGCCAACGCCAACCGCCGGCTTGGCTGAGCGTAATCAGTGTCACGTGGTGCGCGCTGTGCGCGGCGTAACCGCTAGCGACCGCCGCATGTGAACCGCCGTGAAAGGGATCAAGCCACCAGATGTGCATAAGTAAAAATATGAAGAGTATATGAGAAACAACGGAATGTACGAGTAGAAATCACGCAATATTTAGAGCAACATGTTGAGCTGCATTTTGTCTGTTTATTTCAAAATCGTCTCTTTTGTTATTTGGACAACCTTTAGTCTCCATATTTTTTTCAGTTCGATCACAGAGTGCTAAATATGCGCTTTCCTTTCATTGTTTGTCAATCATCCTTCACCGCGTTGGCCGGATAGCGATGATAGGACATCTTCTCGCCGCGCATCTATCACCCATCCACCCGCGTCAAATACGCATTCACCCCTGCCACGCCTAATTGTGCCTCAAGGGCCAACAGATGGCGCAGCGGTTGATGATACGGATGGTTTTCATCGAGCATGCGGGCGGCTGCTTTTTGACTACCGAGCTGCAACAGATGCCGATACGCCACCCATTCGGCATGCCCTTCGCGCAAAAACTCGTTGCGTAAGAGCGGACAATGTTCGGTTTGCCACGCATGAGCATATTCGTGAGCAGCGGTAATACGAAATACCAGCCTTGGCAGCCCATAGAGCAGATAAATGACGCGAATATGGTTCTGGCGCTGATAGAGACCAAGCGTATGTAAACCGGGCTGCACCGGGCCGCGCAGCCGAGTCATAGTGGGGGCATCGACTAACCGAAAAGCTACCCCGACATTCAGGCGCAAGCCTAGCCCTTCGGTCAGCATACTGGCCGTCTGCTGAAAGAGTTGCTGCGCCTGCGCCGGATCGTAGATCGCAACCGTATAGCAAGTGTCGCACTGCCGCCGGCCATCGTGCAAATTCCAAAAGCGATTACCGAGCGGCGCGCCGCAGGTGTCGCAACGGGGCCGGGTCGCAATGCACTGCGGGCAAAACCGGTCAGGTCGGTCAATTAAGACATAATAGCCATTCGTTAACGGTTGTCCGCAACTGGCGCAGTGCGAAAGATCAACCGGCATCGCGCACCTTGTCTAAATGAACAATAAGACGCTAAAGATATCATAACGCAAAGGCGCAAAGACGCTAAGGTACACAGCCAACCTTACACTCCCAACTTCCAAGCTTCGTACTCCATAGCAGGGATGCATCCCTACTCTTCGCGCCTTTGCGTTATACCCTTCGCACCCTTGTCTTACCCCTCGTGCGGCGGCGGGCCATCGAGCTGCTCGGCTAGCCAGCGCTGCATCAGGTTCAACCCGTGCGGGTGCAGGCTATGCCCGACCGGGTCTTCGTGGTAATGGTGGCGCGGTGCGTGTTGAGCCAACAGATCGCGGGTGGCGCGGGCCTGTTCGACTGGGATAACATCATCGTAGCTGCCGTGCAGTTGCAAGATCGGCAGCCGGGCCAACCCTGCCGCTGGCGGATCGGTTGCCAAGGCCGGATCGAGATAACCGTTAGCTGCTATCACGCCGGCTAGCTTTTCGGGAATGCGCCACGCCAACGCTAGACTAAGGATCGCGCCTTGGCTGAAGCCAAACAGATAGGTGCGCTGCGGATCGGTGCCGATCCGGCCCGGCAATTCGCTGACGAACTTAATCAACAGTTCAACCGCTCGCGCCCTCCCCACCGGATCGGGAATCAAGCGACCGGGAGCGCCGCTCAGTTCGTACCATGCAAACCCGCCCCACGGCAGTGCAATCGGCGCACGCGCGCTGACAATATGCATCCGGTCGTCGATCAAATCGGCCAGCTCAAATAGATCGCGTTCGTGGCTACCAAATCCGTGCAACATCAGCAACAATGGCGCCGGCCCGGTCTCGACTAGCGGGCGCCGTTCAACGGTGCGAATCGTAGTCATGGAATCACCAATTCTTGCCCGACGCGCAGGTTGTCGCCTTGCGCCGGGGTCAGATTATTCGCCTGCAAGATCGCTTCAATTGTAACCCCAAATCGTTCGGCAATAGCGCGGAGGGTGTCGCCAGCCTGCACCGTATAACGGCGCGGCCCGGCGGCAGGTGGTTCCGGTGTCGGGGTTGGTTCCGGCGTTGGTTCCAGTGTTGGCGTTGGCTCCGGCGTTGGTGTCGGTTCCGGAGTTAGCGTTGGTTCCAGCGTTGCCGTCAGGGTTGGGGTCTGCGTTGGCCGCGGGGTTGAGGTTGGCACCGCTGGCGGCGGGGTGACGGTTGGCAGATCAGGCGCTTCTTGAGTTTCAATTGCTTCGATGACCGGCGGTGACCACGCCGGTAGCAAAGTCAGATCGCCGATCCGCAATGGCGGCAACGAAGAACGGGCGATGGTCAGCGATGCCACTGCTGCGATGAGCAGCAACAAGCCTGCCCCTGCCGCCATCCCAGCATTGCTGATGCGGTTTTGCAGCAGCCGTAGGATGATAGCGCCGATCGGTGGCGCCACCAGCGCCAGCGCCAATAACAACCACAGCATTGTTTCCGATAACACCATGTATATCCTCGTAGAGCCGCGCGGCCGTGCGCTTCCCCATCATCAATGTCCCCGCCTATCATGCCTAAGCCCAGCATCAGATCGCGGCGTCACGGCCCACGCCAGATGGTCAGCGCGCATATCGGCCCGCAGCGATTGGGGCGCACCCGCACGGACGTGCGGCTCCCCATATCACGGGGTCAAGGCCCACGCCGGGTTGTAATCACGCCCCAACAGCAAGACAATATCGGCTCCGAGCGGTTGGGGCGGCGCATCAGCCGGCGGGTTGGCAAAGACCTGCGTCGCCGGCAACCCCAGATGAGCGGCCAAGCGGGCGAGCGCCGTCGGTTTGCCGGCATAATCGATAATGACTGTCGTCTCGCGGCGCTCGGTATTAGCAGGCGGCAAGGTGTGAAAGCCGGCATTATCCAGCGCCCGGCTAACCCGCGCCGCCAGCCCATTCACCGGCGTCCCATTCAGCACCTGCACTGTCGCTGGTTCATGATCGAGCCGCGGCCCGGCCCGCACCCGCTCGACCAACGCCGCCAAATCGCGCCGGTTCCAGTAGATGTCTGAGCCGATTTCGGCCACAACTGCCACCTCACGCGGGTTAATGCTGAAGGTTGCAATCCGATCGGCCTCGAGCGACTGGGCCAGTGCAATCAGTTCGCGTAACGCCGCTGGATCGTCAATCGGCAGTGTTGTCTTGATGCTACGCCGGGCTTCGGCTAGCAATGCTGACAGAGCGCTGGCCTGATCGAGCATCCCGCGCGAGCGCACTGTCGCCAGCGCCGCGCGCACAATGGCCTGCTGGCGGCGGGCGCGGTCAAAATCGCTCGATCCATGGCGCGAGCGGGCATAACGCAACGCTGTCGCGCCGTCGAGCACTTGCAAGCCAGCAGGAATGAAAATCCGTTCGTACCCATAATCAGCGGTCGGGAAACTACTATCGAGCAAGGGGTAAGGCACATCGATGACCACGCCACCGATCGCATCAATCAGCCGCTCGAAGCCGGCAAAATCAATCTGGGCGACATAATCGATCGGTAGATTGAGCAGAGTGGCCACCGTCTCGGTAGCGAGCGCCGCCCCAGCCGCCGCCGGGTCAACCCCGCGCCCGTACAGATCGGCGGCATGGTGATAGCCGTAGCTATACGCCGCATTGATCTTCTGCTCGCCCAGCCCGCGGATCACAGCCACCGTATCGCGTGGGATCGAGAGCAGGCTGACCCAGCGTTCATTCGGATTAACGTAGGCCAAGATCAGGGTGTCGCTACGCACCCCTTCAGCGCCATCGTCGCGCTGGTCAATGCCAAGCAGCAAGACAGTAAATGGCTGGCGAAAGACGGTATTCGCCGGCGTCGCCCCACCAGTCACCGGACGCGGATCACTCAGACGCATACTGGCGGCGAAGGCGTTCCAAAGCCATCCCAAGCCCCACACCGTCACCAGTACTGCCAGCGCCAAACCGCCAAACCTGAGGAAGCGCCACCAGCCCCGTCGCCGTTGCGCGCGCAGAGCGGCCACCCGTTCGCGCGCACTCACCCGTGGCTGTCGTCGCTCATCATCCTGCCAATCCATCGCCGCCGTACCCTGTTATTCTTCAATCTCCGGCTCATCGGGCGGTTCGTAATGGCCGGTAGCAATGATCGGCGCACTCACCATTAGGCGTCGCAAGCCGGGGGCATCGCTGCGCGGCAAGATCGCCAGCACCACGATGCTCATATCATCGCTGGGTTGGCCATCATCAAGCTCGAGCGCCCGTTGCATCACGCTATCCACTAGCGTTTGCGGATCACGCCCCTCGCGTGCCGGCCACGCGGCAAGGTAATTCGGCAGCCCCAAATCCTCGCCGGATCGTTCACCCGCCCGTAGCAGGCCATCGGTAAACATGACGACATACGTGTAGGCCGTAATCGGCAATTCGCTGATCTGGGGCCGAATCAGCGGCTGTAAGCCGATCGGCGCCGAGGGCGCGTTAAAGCTGCGCAAGCCCTGCGGCGTAACAGCGAAAAACGGTGCTGGATTATTGCGTGTCACCAAGATTTTGTGCGCGGCAAAATCGACCGAAAGGATATTGAGCGTCGCTGCTGCCTGCCCCATCCGATAGGTATAAAGGTAATCGTGGACAGCGCGCGCAACGGCTCCATCCCGAGCGCCATCTTTGAGCAGCGCAATTGCCCGCGTAGCTACCAGATGCGACAACGTTTTGGCGCTTCGCCCGCTACCCTGCCCATCGGCGAGCACAAACGAAAACCCGCCTCCCGGACGCTCAATCATCTCTAGTGTGTCGCCGCTCTCGATCTCGCCAGCGCGGGGCACTTTCGCAATTGCGACCCGCATCTCTAACTCTGCCATTGCCCGCTTCCCCTCTTGATCGCCCAATATCCGTTACAGCATACCACAAGTTGCCCCGTGCTATAATTCAGAGCGTTACCAGTTCTTGACACAAGGAGGACGAAGATGTCCGCACCGCGGATCTTTCACAATCTCATCGGCGGCGAGTTTGTGCCTGCCCAGAGCGGCAAGACCTTCGAGCGCCGCAACCCTGCCGATACCCGTGATGTGGTGGGGGTATTTGCCGACAGCGATGAGCGTGATGTTCACGCGGCAGTTGAAGCCGCAAAGGTGGCGTTTGCCACGTGGAGCAAAGTGCCGGCGCCCAAGCGCGGTGAGATTCTGCTCCGCGCCGCCGAGTTGCTGCAAGCGCGCAAAGAGCAGTACAGCCGCGATCTGACCCGCGAAATGGGCAAGCCGCTCTTCGAGGCCGGCGGCGATATTGTGGAAGCGATCGGTATGGCTCAGTACGCCGGCGGTGAGGGCCGCCGCATGCACGGCGTCACCACCCCCTCGGAACTGCCCAACAAGTTTCAGATGAGCATTCGCCAGCCGATTGGCGTAGTGGGTTTGATCACGCCGTGGAACTTCCCCATGGCGATCGCGTCGTGGAAAATGCTCCCCGCGATTGTCTGCGGTAATACCGTCGTGATCAAGCCGGGAGAAGACGCTTCGGTCAGTACCTACAATTTGGTTCAGTGCTTGATGGAGGCCGGCCTGCCGCCCGGTGTGGTCAACATCGTTACCGGCTATGGCCCCAAAGCTGGCCAACCGCTGGTCGAACACCCCGATGTACCGGTCATTTCGTTCACCGGTAGCACCGAGACCGGTCGGCTCGTGTATGAACTCGGTGCGCGACGGATCAAGCGAGTCAGTCTTGAGATGGGCGGCAAGAACCCGCTGATTGTTATGCCTGACGCCGATCTCGATCTGGCGCTCGATGGTGTCGTGTGGGCGGCCTTTGGCACGACCGGCCAGCGTTGCACCGCCACCAGTCGCCTGATCGTCCACCGAGCCGTGGCCAGAACGCTCGTGGATCGGATCGTCGCCCGCGCTCAATCGTTACGGATTGGTAACGGTCTCGACCCGGCGACCGAGATGGGGCCGCTGGTGAATGAGAAGCAGATGCAGCGTGTGCTCAACTACATCGAAATCGGCAAGCAAGAGGGTGCCACCCTGCTATGCGGCGGCTACCGGCTGACCGGCGGTGACTACGACTACGGCCATTTCATTGCCCCCACTGTCTTCACCAACGTCACGCCGCAGATGCGCATCGCTCGCGAAGAGATCTTCGGGCCGGTGCTAAGCGTGATCGAGGTGGATAGTCTCGATGAAGCGGTGGCAGTGGCGAATGATGTGGCCTACGGTCTCAGCTCGGCGATCTACACCCGCGATATCAACGCCGCCTTCCGCGCTATGCAGGCGCTGCAAGCCGGCATTGTCTACATCAATGCACCCACCATCGGCGCCGAGATTCACCTGCCCTTCGGCGGCGTCAAAGCCACCGGCAACGGCCATCGCGAAGCCGGCCCGACCATGCTCGACGTCTTCTCGGAGTGGAAGAGCGTGTATATCGATTACAGCGGCGCGTTGCAGCGGGCGCAGATTGATAATGCCGATTGATAGCTGTTTTGTTAAATAATGTCCTAATGGTGGGGGCGCGCACCCCACCATTGTTTATTTCTAACCCAATCTTGTCCTGATGAACAAATTGTCATCTTAGCCAACGGTTATTAGTTGCTAGTGAAGAGGTATTGGTAATAATGGTATGGTACGCTTTCTATGTCATAATATAGTTTATTAAAGATGGGTTAAAATGAGAACTCAAAATTTTGTAGCTATATGTTTATTGCTTCTTATGGCATGTTCGTTCATTCACCCACCAACACCCATGCCCGAAGCACGAAAACTTACTATTACTGGCTGGCTTGGTTATATGCCGCAAGAGCTGCTTGACGCATTCAGCGCCGAAATGGGTGTTGTGGTGGAATATATCGGGTATGACACCACCGAAGCGGCAATTGCTGCGCTTGAACAGGGCGCCGGGTATGATTTGATGATAGTCAGCTACCAGTTCATTCCTGATCTGATCAGCAGCGGTGCGATCGTCCCTATTAACTACGCCAACATCCCCAACACGCGCAACTTGAGCGCCAACTTCCGCGATTTGGCGTTCGATCCGGGCAATCGCTATTCGGTGGTTTACCAGTGGGGCACCACTGGCCTGCTCATACGCACTGATCTGCTCGACCGCCCAATTATGCGCTGGTCTGATTTGTGGGAACCAGCGCTTGACGGTAAAATTCTGCTCTGGCCAATACCGCGCGATGCGGTGAACGTATTGCTGAAATCGCTCGGTTTTTCCATCAATACCACGAATCCTGCCCATCTTGCCACCGCGCTTGAACGAGCGCCCGATTTTGCCCGCCGGGTTGGCTGGGTTGGTGAAGGGGTTGAAACCGTAACCCCATACCTCGTATCCGGCGAATACGTAGTAGGGTTAGGCTGGGCGTATGATGCGCTCGATGCGCAACGCCAAAGCGACCAGATCGCCTACATTACTCCCGGTGAAGGGACAATTCTCTGGGTTGACAGTTTTGTGATTCCAGCCGTTAGCATGCAGCAGGCGCTCGCCGAACAATTTATTGATTTCTTTTTGCGACCGGATATCAGCGCGTTAGTGACGAATGAACTAGCGACGGCAACCGCGAATGAAGCATCGTGGCCCCTCGTTAAGCCAGAATTTCGCGATAGCGAGATCATTTTCCCTTCGCTTACTACCTTGCAACGGGCTGAATTGGAATTGCCCCTTGATCCGGAAACGCAGGCAAAGTACGATGAAATTTGGAATGCATTTTTCGTTGCTAAACCATAATCTATGCGTCACTCCTTGCACCTCATCCTGCTCTTATTCCTTACTGCGTGCAGCGCCACGCCAATGGCCACGCAACCATCCGCTACGCCGGCACCGAAAAAGCTCATTGTGGCCGGCTGGGCCGGGTATATGCCGCAAGCGGTACTCGACGCCTTTCGCGCCGAAACGGGGATCGCGGTGGAATATGTCAGCTACGAAAGCCAATTTGACGTTATTGACCAATTGCGCGCTGGCGCCGAATACGATGTTGTAGTAATGGGTAATACGCTGATTCCAACCTTGGTTGCGGAAGGGCTGCTGGCCCCGATTGATTACAGCCAAATCCCGAATTTTCGTTATGTCAGCGCCAATTTTCGCGATCTGACCTACGATCCGGGTAGCCGTTATTCAGTCGTTTATCAATGGGGCGTAGGCGGGCTGGTGGTGCGGCCCGATCTGCTCGACCGCCCGATTACGCGCTGGGCCGATCTGTGGGATCCGGCCTTGGCCGGCAAGATAGCGATGTGGCCCGAAGAAGACCAACTCTTCATGATCACACTGAAGGCAATGGGCCAGACTCTCACAGTTACCGACCCGGCTGTGTTCGATCAGGCTGCCGAACGGTTGCGCCAGCTCTTGCCGAATGTGACGGAGCTTGACCTGTCAATGCCCAATGCCGCCGAGCTGGTTGCCAACGGCGACTATCCGGTGTTGTACGGCTGGTCGTATGATGCGCTCGCGGCCTATGCCCTCAATCCGGCGGTAACATTCGTTCTTCCTGAAGAGGGGGCACTGCTTTGGATTGACACGTTCGTTGTGCCGGCGCAAAGCGAGCGCAAAGTGGCTGCCTTCCAATTCATCAATGTTGTCTTGCAGCCGGAAATGTGTGCGCTGATTACGAATGAAATCTACGTGGCGACTGCGAACGATCAAGCAATGCCGTTGATCGATCCGGCTTTGCAGCATCACCCGTGGATCTTTCCGAACGGGGAAGTTTTGTTGAGAGCGGAATATATGCTGGAACCGCCGGCTGATCTGGCCGCATACCGGCATCAGTTGTGGGAGCAACTACTGGCAGCAATGGTGAGGTAATTCGTGCGACGTTTGCAGATTTGGCTGCGTTCTCTTGAGCACCGTCTCAATACGAGCTTGCAGGCTAAGCTGACGCTCTTTCTGAGCTTGATGCTAGCCTTGATCTTGCTGGTAGCGGCGTATGGCGTCTTCCTGTTCATCGAGTCGATTGAACATGAGGGCTGGGCTGGCCGCCAACGTGAGGCGGCCCAGAACGCCGTGCGCACCATTGACGATTTTCTGCTGCGCATCGAAGATACCTTAACGCTGGTAGGTGCGTTGTCGGTCGAACAAGTCGAACGCTCGCCTGATCTGTTGCCAGAGATTTTGAACCGGGTACCGGCGTGGATCGAGATCGTGCGGGTTGATCGCGATGGCCGCATCATAGCGGAAATAACCCGTGATCGCCCTCTGCTCGGTAATTTAGTGACGATCCCGCTGTCCAACTGGTTTCAGCAAGCGCGGGCCGGCCAACGCTACCTTGGCCCGCTCTTTATTACCGCAGATACCGAGCCGTACATTATTATGGCCATCCCAACCAACGATGGTGGGGTAGTAGCCGGACGGTTGCGCATGAACCTGCTGTGGGAAACGGTGGCGACGATCCGGTTTGGCCGCACTGGCAGCGCATATATTGTCAATGAGGATGGGGTCATTATTGCTCACCCTGATCCTCAAGTGGTGCTCGCCTACACCACTATCGGCAATCGGCCTGAATTTCGCACGCTTCCCCCCGACGGTAGCCAACAATATTATATTAACCTCGCTGGTAAAGAGACACTTGGTGTTGCCCTCAATATCCCCGACACTTCGTGGCGCTTATTCACTGAAGTGCCCGAAGCTGAAGCGACCGAGCTGTCAACGCGAGCGGGAGTAACCTTTACCTTAAGCCTGATTGTGTTTGGCCTCCTCCTTTTGCTGGCTACCAACTATTTGCTCAACCGCTTTGTTTTCCGCGTGCTCGACGAGTTGCGCCAAGGCGCCGAACGGATCGGCAGCGGCGACTTAACGCACCCGCTGCTGGTGCGCTCGGAGCGGGAAGTGGCAGAGGTGGGGCGTGCTTTTAATGCCATGATGCATCAACTACGCATGCGCAACGCTGAGATTGCCAAACAGACTGAGAGTTTGAAAGCCGAGATTCAAGAGCGTCGCCGGGTTGAACAAGAATTGATCAAAGCGCGCGATGCTGCCGAAGCCGCCTCGCGCGCCAAGAGCACCTTCCTCGCTACCATGAGTCACGAGCTGCGCACGCCGTTGACGGCGATCATTGGCTATAGCCAACTGATGGAACAACTGGTCAACAAGAACATCTACGAGACCGTGACTCACGATGTGGGACGCATCCGGGCCGCTGGCATGCATCTGTTGTCCCTCATCAACGATATTCTCGACATCTCGAAGATTGAGGCCGGGCGGATGACGATCAGCGCTGAGTATGCCGATGTGGCCGATCTGGTGCGCACTGCGGTGAATACGGTGTTGCCCCAGATGGATAAAAACCGCAACCGTTTCCAAGTCGATTGTCCGTCTGATATTGGGCTGCTCAATAGCGATGCCACCAAAGTGCGACAAGCGTTGATCAACCTGCTCAGCAATGCGGCCAAGTTTACCGAAGACGGCGACGTGACGTTGACCGTCACGCGCCACGAGCAAGATGATCAGACGTGGTTTCGCTTTGAAGTGGCCGATACGGGGATTGGCATTCCCCCTGACAAACTCGGTAAGCTGTTCAAAGCCTTCTCGCAAGTTGATGACTCGCCGACCCGTAAGTATGGCGGTACCGGCTTGGGCTTGGCACTCAGCCAGCGTTTGTGCGAACTGATCGGTGGGCGGATCACGGTTCAAAGTACCGTTGGTAAAGGGTCGGTCTTCACGATGGAGATACCGGCTGAGCTGGGTCATGTGTTGCCCGCGCCAACCCTGAGCTTAGCCGAGCTGCCGCCAGCAGAGGTTGCGAGGGAGCCGTTACAGGTGGCGGTTGATACTGCCGTGCCGGTTAGCAATGCTATCGTGCTGGTGATTGATGACGATCCGACAGTTAGCGATCTGATCCGACGGATAGCGCCAAGCAATGAGGTCTACGTAGTAACTGCCGAGACCGGCGCGGAAGGGTTGCGCTTGGCAACCGATCTGCTGCCCGATCTGATCGTACTTGATCTGAAACTGCCTGATTTGAATGGGATCGAAGTGTTAGCCCAACTCCGCGAAACGCCTGAAGTGGCTGCTATCCCGGTCGTGGTCTTGACGATTGACGATCAGGCACGACGTGGTTTGACGTTGGAAGTGGCCGAATATTTAGTTAAGCCGATTGAGCCAGAGAAATTGCTCACGGTGGTCAAACGCTATTGCCGCCGCCCAGAGGAAGGGACACCGTCCCACATTCTGATCATCGAGGACGATCAGGCGCTCGCCGAACTCGTGGCGCGCACGCTGCGCACCGCTGGCTGGCCGGTTGAGGTGGCGTTTGATGGTGAGACTGGTCTAACGGATGCTCTTACCCGTCCACCGGGCTTGATCTTGCTCGATTATATGCTGCCGAAGATGGATGGTTTGCAACTGCTTGAACATTTGCGGGCCGATCCCGTAGGGCAGAGCATCCCGGTGATTTTCATGACTGCCCGCGATCTGACAGCCGACGATCGCGAACGGCTGGCCCAAGCCGTTAGTGCGATCCAACGCAAGGCAGAATTGGATCTAGAACAGATCGTCATCCGCATCCAGCAGATGATGCAACGCAATCCGGCATCGTCTGTTGCTAATACTACCTCAAACTAAACGGGTTGCATGACTAAGGATTATATGATGAGGTGGGCGCTACAGCTATGGCTAAGATTCTGATCGTAGAAGATGATGCCAATAATCGCGATCTTATCGCGCGTATTGTGGAATTAATGGGGCACGAACCGATACTGGCGGTAGACGGTGCGCAAGGAGTGGCGCTAGCACGTAGCATGCAACCTGACTTGATCATCATGGATATGGGTTTGCCGGTGCTCAATGGTTGGCAGGCAACCCATCGCATCAAGTCTCAACCGGGAACGAGCCACATTCCGGTGTTGGCGCTAACAGCCTACGCTCTGAATGAAGATCGGCTGCGCTCGTTAGCTGCCGGCTGTGATGACTTCGACACCAAACCGATCGATTTTGGACGTTTCCGAGAAAAAGTGCAAGCCCTCCTTAGCCGCACTGCTTAGGATGAGTAGGCTATGAATCACGTCCAACGCCCCCCGTCAGATGTTGCTGAGACGCAACCCGGCAGGATTCTGATTGTTGACGATCAGGAAGTGCTGCGTTTTCTGTTGCGGCGTGAGCTTACTGCCCTTGGTCACACGATTGATGAGGCGCCCGATGGGCCAACGGCGTTGCAAATGCTGCGGCAGCACGCCTTTGATATTGTCCTGCTCGATATTATGATGCCCGGGATGGATGGGATACAGGTGTTGAACCACATGAAAAGCGACCCTGATCTCTTCGATCTATCGGTCATCGTCGTCTCGGCTGATATTGATATTGATCATATCGTCACCTGTATCGGTAATGGGGCCGATGATTATGTCTTCAAACCGTACAACATTGTGCTGCTGAATGCGCGGATCAATGCCAGTCTGGAGCGCAAGCGGTTGCGCGACCGCGAGCGGCGCTATCGGCTCGAACTTGAGCGGATGGTTGCTGAACGCACTGCCGATCTCGAACGTTCTCAAGAAGCGTTGCGTATCAGCGAAGAGCGTTATGCGCTGGCCGCGCGTGGCGCTAACGATGGTTTGTGGGATTGGAATATTGCTGCGGGTACAATCTATTTTTCGCCGCGTTGGAAAGAGATGCTTGGCTACGCTGAAGACGAGATTGGCGATACGCCGAGTGAGTGGTTTGACCGCATCCACCCAGATGATCGCGAGTTGTTCGAGGTGCGGCTGATGGCCCACTTCCGTCGCCTGATCTCGAATTTCCAGCATGAATACCGGATTCTGCATCGTGATGGTTCGTATCGCTGGATGCTCTGCCGCGGGTTAGCGGTTTGGGATCAGCATGACCAAGCAGTACGGATTACCGGTTCACAGACTGATATTACCGATCGCAAAAAGGCCGAGCAGCAACTTCAGCACGATGCGCTACACGATAGCTTGACTGGTCTGCCCAATCGGGTGCTGTTTACCGACCGGCTTGAACGCGCGATTGTACGCTTGCGCCGTGAGCCGCAGCGCCACTTCGCGGTGCTCTTTCTCGATCTCGACCGGTTTAAAGTTATTAACGACAGCCTTGGCCATGAGTTCGGTGATCGGTTGCTCATGGCAGTAGCCGTGCGGCTACAAGAATTGGTGCGGCCTAATGATACGGTGGCCCGGCTTGGCGGTGATGAGTTTACCATTCTGCTCGAGCCGATCGAGCACGAACAACAAGCCGAGCAGGTGGCCGAACGCATCCAGCACGCTTTGTCAGCGCCGCTCTACTTGCAAGGCCACAAGATAGTTATTTCGTCAAGCATCGGGATTGCCTATAGCAGCAGTGGTTATGCCCAACCTGCCGACCTGATCCGCGATGCTGATACTGCGATGTACCACGCCAAATTACGCGGCAAAGCATGCTACGTGCGCTTTGATCCCTCGATGCATACCGAAGCGCTGGCCAAATTGCAACTCGAACAAGACTTGCGGTTCGGACTCGAACGAAACGAATTCCGTCTCTTTTACCAACCGATTGTACTTTTGCGTACCGGCGTGATTGTCGGGTTTGAGGCGCTCATCCGTTGGCAACACCCGCAACGCGGCTTGCTGGCTCCCGGTGAGTTTTTGCCGCTGGCCGAAGAAACCGGCCTGATTGTGCCGATGACTTGGTGGGTATTGGAAGAAGCTTGTCGGCAGATGCAGCGCTGGCACGAGCAGAATCCTACCGAACCGCGCTTGTCGATTAGTGTGAATCTGAGTGGACGGATCTTTACCCAGCCCGATCTCATCGACCGGCTGCAGTACATTCTCCATCAAACCGGTTTGCCACCTCAGTATTTGAAACTAGAAATCACCGAACATACCTTTATTGAGTTTGGTAATTTCACCAATCATTTACTCGAAGGTATTCGTAGTTTAGGCGTTGAATTGTGTATTGATGATTTTGGTACTGGTTATTCTTCATTAAGTTATCTCCATACCTTTCCGGTGAATGTACTTAAGATTGATCGCTCGTTTGTCAACCGGCTCGATGTGAAATCGAGCCAAGGTGACATTGTGCAGACGATCATTCAATTGGCGCACAATCTCAATATGGAAGTGGTAGCTGAAGGGATTGAAACCCCGGAACAGTTCGAGCAGTTGAAACAATTAGCGTGCAGTCACGGGCAAGGCTGGCTGTTTGCCCCGGCCTTGAGTGAGGCGGAAGCGCAGGCGTTGATCAGCAATATGAACGGGGGGAGATACGCAGCCGGTTTGACGCGATAGATAAGGAATCCGGCCCTTCAGGGCCGGGCTAGGCTTACGAAGCCCGCGCAGCGGGCTGATGACCATCACTCCCCTGCCAGCATGGCTAAAAAGCCGAGCGATGCGACTTGGTTATCCGCCCGCGCAGCGGGCTGATGACCATCACTCCCCTGCCCCCGCCCTCGCAAGTGTGAGCGATAGCGCATAGGGAATGGGGAGGAGCGATCAGAAAGGCTACTTCCTTCCTCCGTTCCATTCCCAACCCGCTGCACCCTTTGTGGCTTGGCGTTGAAGACCTTTGCGCCGGCGTGATCGACCCTCACCTTCCGCCTTGGGGGTGGGGTTGAGGGTGAGGGTGAACCGGCGCATCCCAAGGCGATCAACGGTACCGGTACGTATGCGTTCTGTCCGCCCGTGAATTCCCAGCGGGGGAGAGCAAGGACGGAGTCGCGCATCTCTGCCCCCGGCGCAGCGAAACAATCTCCCACGAGCACGCAAGATACCCGCTTAGGCATACGTTCCGCTACAGCGGGGGATTGCTTCGGGGGCAAGACGCCCCGCCGAGCGGGATCGTCCCGTCCCCTCGCAATGACCTATAGTGCCCCGCTTAGGTGTTCTGTCCATTTTTAAGCTTTGGATGGAGAGGGGTGCTGTATCCTCTGTCGAAGAGGGAGGGCTAGGGCGGGTGGAACCACCACATTGCCATGCGATTTGTCGAAGTACACAATATCTGAGAGCCGCCCACGCCCACCACACCATGCTATACTGCTCTCGTGACGAAAGGAGCATGTATGGCGCTTACGCAGTTGCCCCGGCAGCGCGCCGCAGTGTGGCTCGCTTGCTTTCTCTGCTGCATGCTGGCGGGCTGCCTGATGCCGGTAGCGCAACCATCACCGACGGTCCCCCCCACTTCTCTGCCGGCTACGCCAACTCCACCGCCGATCACGGCGACTGAACTCTGGCAGCGCGCGTTAGTCGCTAGTGAGATTGGCGACGATGATACAGCGGCTGGCTTACTCAGTCAGTTGTTACAACTCTTTCCTGCTGCCGCCGAAGCGCCAGTTGCCCGTCTGTTACTGGCTCGCTCGTATGGCGATCGCGGCAATTGGACATCGGCGGCGGAATTGGTGCGGCCATTGTTGGCCGATCCAGCGACGCCGCTCTACGCCCCGGCGCTCTTCCTCACGGCCCGCGCTCACGAGGCGGCTGGTCTGCATGCCGAAGCGGTAGTCGCTTACACCCAATACGAAGAGCTCGGTACGCCGCTCGCGCCCTATGCGGCGCTGCGGGCGGCGGCCCAATTGCGCGTGTTGGGGCGTTTAGCGGAAGCGGAGGCACGTTACCTGCGCGCCGCCACCGGTGAGATGGCGGCAGGCCAGCGTGCCGCTGCGTATGAACAAGCGCTGGTGTTAGCGGCTACACTGGGCCGTCCGGCAGATGGGGTGGAATATGCGCGCCAAATCCTCGCGTTTGCCACCCAGCCTGATTACCGAGCCCGGATTTTGACGTGGGCGGCGGATTTAGCTGCCGAGGCCGGCGACCCGGCCACGGCCAGCGATCTGCGCCGCGAAGCGATTGCAACTCACGCCGGAGTAAGCGCCGCGCTGGCCGCCGATGCCCTCCGAGCCGGCAATGACCCGGCGCTCGATCCGTTTGCTGCCGCCCAAGCCTACCGCACGGTAGAACGGTGGAACGATGCGATCGCCATGCTTGATTTGGCGATTGCTGCCGGGCAAAACGAAGCCGAGGCGCTACGCCAGCGCGGGCTAGCCCGGCGCGCCTTGGGAGATTTTGCCGGGGCGCTGGCTGATCTGGCTGTGGCCCGTGATCGCGATCCCAATAGCGACACCGGGCGGCAAGCAGCGCTTGATTGGATCCAGACCTACGGCCAGAGCGGGATGGTGGCCGAAGCAGCCGAACTCTACCGGCAATACGCCGTGACATGGCCCGACGAACCACGCGCGCCAGTGGCGCTCGACCGGGCAGCCCAGTTGTACGACCGGTTGGGTGACGGCACGACCGCGATTGAAGTGCGGCTCGAACTAGGACAACGCTACCCAACCACAACCCTCGGCATTGCCGCGTTGCATCGGGTGGCGTTAGCCCGCTTTGACAGCGGCGACATCGCTGGCGCCGGTGAACTTTGGCGTGCGCTGGCCCAACGCGGGCAAGGGATCGGGCAGGCGCTCGGCGCATTTTGGGCCGGTAAAGCGGCGCAGCAGCTCGCTGATCCGGCAGCGGTTGACTACTTCCGGCAAGCGCAAGCTGCCGCGCCAGATAGCTACTATGCGGTGCGGGCCGCTGAAGAGTTAGGCGAAATCCCGACTGGCTCACTGCCGATCGGAGCGCCGATCGATTCCTCCGAGTGGATTGCGCTCGCCGAATGGGTGCAGAGTTGGAGCACGAGCGAGGGTCAACCGGCGCTGGCCGGTGTCGCTGAACGAGCGCGTCTCTTGCGTGAAGTAGGCTTGTACAACGAAGCCGATAGCGAATGGCTTGATGGGTTGCGGCAAGCGGGCGAGCAACCGCTGCGCTTGCTCGATCTGGCCCAGCGTGCCTATCAGGCCGGCGCAACCTACCCGGCGCTGCTGGCCGCCGAGCGGCTGGCGCGGCTAACGCCGCCGGCAGCTAACCCACCCCCACCTGCTCTGCTCCGCCTGCGTTTTCCGACACCTTACCCTGAACTCGTGCAGCGGGAAGCAGCCGCATTCGGCGTTGATCCGCTCTTGTTCTACGCCCTCATCCGCCAAGAAAGTCTCTTTAATCCAGCGGCGACCTCGTGGGTCGGTGCGCGCGGCTTAGCCCAAATCATGCCCGACACCGGGCGCGGCATCGCGCAAAACCTCGGCATCAGCGACTTTCAGCTCGACGATCTCTACCGGCCCGACATTAGCATTCGCTTTGGCGCCTTCTACCTTGGCCGCCGGATCAAGGACATGAATGGTAGCTTGCACGGGGCGTTGGCAGCCTACAACGGTGGCTTAGGCAACGCGCAACGCTGGGCCGGCGGCAATGTAGTTGCTGATCCCGACCGCTTTGTCGAAACAATCGATTTTAGCGAAACGCGCAACTATGTGTGGGCAGTATATGCGTTTTATGGGGTGTATCGAGGGATGTACGAGCACACGCGATAATCGGTGTCAGACCAAAGGTCGGCGGGTTTTTGACGTGAGAATCTCACGACGGTATCCAAACCATTAGCGCAGGTTGTAGCGAGAAGAGCTGCTACTTCTCGCATTCCAGTTGGGTACCGAGCAAATTTTTATGTTCTGCTAGGCAATGTTATCTCGTCACAGCGTTCGCTAAGCAGCAACTAATTTTCTTTCACCTATTTTTGACAATCACTTGCGAAACGGCCATAATAATGGCAGATACATACTTCCCGCTTGAGCCATCATTGCAGCGCCGCAATACTACCCACGATTCCGAAATGCTCGCAAAACAGTCACTGTTTTAGGAACCGAGGAAGGCTGTCATGGAACTACTCCTCGTGCTCTTTACACTCATCATCCTTGCTGCCAGCATCGTCTACGTGTTGCTGCAAGATTGGCGCGGTCAAGCGAACCGGCTTTTCGCTCTCTTTACCGGCTGCTCGTTGGTGTTGACATGCGCCGGTGCGGTGCGTTTTGCCAGCCGCAACGCGGATGAAATTTGGTTACTCTCAGGCTTGCTCACTTCACTGCTTGCGGCGATCTTTGGTTTTTTGGTCTGGCTGATCATGATATTGTTCATGCCGCACCGTTATCAGCAACCAGTGGTGCGCTGGGCTATGATCGCACCGTATGCCTTTATGACGGTCTTTCTCGCCGTAGATTGGTATGGGCGGTTGAATATCGTGGGTGGCGATGTCTTTCGCGCTGAGACGGGCGTGCTCAGCTTTGTGCGCGGCCCGCTATTCTGGCCGGTGTTTGCGCTCTACATTATCGGTTGTCTGCTCGCGCCGCTCGCCATGTTGGTGACGATTGCTATTCGCCATCCGGTGATGCGCACACCGGCGCTTTGGCTAACCGCCGGAGCGGTGTTTACCTTTTTGATGGGCTATATGTTTCGTGAACTGGGATTAGTCGCAGTCACCTATGTTAGTTTGCTGCCACTCCATCTTTCTTTCGGCTGGGTGACATTGCGCTACGGAGTTTTCCGTCCTTCACAAATCGCCTTGCAAGCCGCTATCGAGAATCTTCCCGACGGTGTGCTCATCCTCGATGCTGGCCGTCATGTGCGGTTTGCTAATCGCGCGGCGCAGCGGCTCGTGCCGGCTTGCGTGAGAGATGGACAGGCGTTTGAGCGGATGCTGGCCGAGAGTGGCTTTCACGAGCAGACAACGGCTGAGGATCAAGAGCGGGGCCGGCGCCGGTTTGCACACGCAACCGATGGCAAGATTGTCTTGGTGTCAGAAGTGGCGATCAACGATGAACAGGGCAAGTCAAGCGTGGTACTGATGCGCGACGTTACCCGTTCGGAGCGGCAGCAAGCCGAGTTGCTAACGTCACGGGCAGCACTGGCTGAACGCACCGCCGAACTCGAGCGTTCGCTGGCCGAGTTGCAGCAGCGCGATGAATTGTTGCGCCGGCTAACCTTGCCGATCATCCCGCTGAGCGAAACGGTGTTGCTTGTACCACTGATCGGAGCGTTTGATGCGGCTCGTTGCCAAACGTTGGTTACCCTGATTCTGCCGGAAATTGCTGAACGCAATGCGCGCACAGTGCTGGTGGATTTGACCGGGCTGACCGTCTTCGATCAAGACCTTGCCCGCGCCTTGCGCCACCTGAGCGATGGGGCGCGGTTGATGGGGGCGCAGGTGGCATTGTGCGGCATCCGGCCCGATATGGCCGAGGTCATGATCCATACTGGATCGACGTGGAATGGGATGCGCTCGTTTGCCACTCTGCAAGCCGGCGTGAAGGCACTGTTGGCAAGCACCGTAGTGGCGAGAGGGTAAAGAAGACACGAGGCGGACTCACACAGAGGCGCAAAGGGGTCTAAGGCGCGAAGACTGCCCAGAGACGCAAAGTTGGATAGCGCCAAGATGCAAAGGACGCGAAGAAACACAAAGCTCCTAACGTCAAGATGCAAAGAGCGCAGAGGGAGCGAAGGTTTTAATGTTTCCCACTCTCTGCGTCCCCTGCGGTAAACATACATCCACCCCGCAATCCAGCCAGCGCCTGTGCGACCGTCAGCCAGCCGCGACCGGGGAAGAGTTTGGCGACCTGCGACGAGAAGATCAGGCTGTTGCCGAGCAATTCGGTAGCTGGGCCTTCGACCACAACCTCGCCTTCGCTAAGCAACACTACCCGATCAGCGCATGCAGCGGCCAGCTCGACATCGTGGGTCGCCATTACCACCGTGCGCCCTTCGTCGCACAAGCGGCGCAACATGCTGATCAAGCTGGCCTTGGCGTGATAATCAAGGCCACGGGTCGGTTCATCGAGCAAGATGAGCGATGGGTCGCCGGCCAAACCGGCGGCCAGCGCCGCTCGCTGTGCTTCGCCGCCGCTGAGATCGCGCGGATAGCGCTCGGCCAGATGATGAATGTCAAAACGCGCTAAGACCTCGGCAATAGTAGTAGGCGATGGCTGCAACCCGCGCCCGTGCAAGCTGAATGCCACCTCTTCGCGCAGGGTGTCGTGAAAGAGCATACTGCGCGGATCTTGCGGCACATACGCCACCCGGCGAGCCAGCTCCTCCACCGGAATAGGGGCAATATCGCGGCCTTCCACTTCGATCTTCCCCTCAACGGGCCGCACCAATCCGATCAGCGTCTTGAGCAGCGTGCTCTTGCCGCTGCCATTGCGGCCCATAAGGGCAATGAGCGCACCCCGCGGTAGATCGAGATTCAACCGATAGAGCGCCTCGTGCTGGCCGTACTGCACGGTGACGTTCCGCAAACGGGCTAGTGGCTGATGTTCCAGCGGCGTGGGGGCAGATGGTGGTGAGACAGGCAGATCAGCAGTCACAAAACGCCGGCCTTCTTTGATCGTCAACGGCAAGGGTTCCCAACCCAACTCAACGCCAAGCTGTTGCAGCGGCGGGCGTAGCTCGATGCGAGCCAGCATCTCGCGCGGCGCACCTACCTCAACCCTTCCACCCGGTGCGAGGTAGAGAATGCGGTCGGCGTATTGCACCACCCGTTCCAGCCGGTGCTCGCACAGCACAATGGTAATGCCAAGGTCGGCGTTGAGCTTTTGCAACGCGGTCAAGACCTCTTCCGCGCCGTGCGGATCGAGCTGGCTGGTCGGTTCATCGAGCACCAACGCACGCGGTTGGGCGGCGAGCGCGGCAGCAATCGCCACTCGCTGCTGTTCGCCGCCGCTCAGCGTGGCGACGTGGCGGTGGCGCAGATGGGCAATTGCCAACTGATCAAGCACCTCTTCCACCCGCCGGCGCATCACCGCCGGTGGCACCCCCAGATTTTCCATTGCAAAGACGATCTCGTCTTCGACCCGCTCAACGACGAACTGGCTTTCGGGGTCTTGCACCACAAAACCGATCAGATCGGCCAGATCGCGCGGCTGATGGGCGAGTGTATCACGCCCCCACACGCGCACTCGCCCGCTGAGCCGCCCGCCGTAAAAGTGGGGAACGAGGCCATTGAACAGGCGCAAGAGGGTGCTCTTGCCGGCGCCGCTCGGCCCACAGACGAGCAACAATTCGCCATCAGCGATCCGTATGCTCAGATCACGCAGGATCGGCGCGCCGGCGCCGGGGTAGGTGTAGGTGACGCGGTCGAGTTCGATCATAGGTTTGCATGTTCCTGCATATTGCAAAAGGAATGCGAAAGGGCGCGCTGTTGTTGGTTGAAACCTATTCCCGTTGGCCTCGATGTTGCCAACCTCCACCCCAGCCCTCCCTCAGTGAGGGATGGAGGAGGCTCTCACCCCCAACCTCGCTCCCACTTGACGGCGGGAGGGGAGTGTCGCTGAGGAACGGAAGCATGGGGTTTGTCCCTTCCATCTGGGCAAGCGCGAGGCATCGGCTCCGGCTGGCCGCCCCTCCTCTTGGCCCCTACCGCCTCCGCTCCCTCGGTGGTACCAGCCCCCAAAGGTTCACAACACCGCCCGTAACCCCGCCATTAGCCGCTCAATATCTGCCGGAGCATTATACGCCTGCACCGAGACCCTGATCAACGGGCGGCCTTCCCAGCTAAAACACGGCACTTCGACCCGCCACTCGCGCCACAGACGCGCCTGCACCTGTGCCGGATCGCACGGTGGTAAGGGCAGCGCGCGCATCTGCACCCACCAACCCGCATCAGCGGGAGTCAGCGGTGGCAAGTCGCTGAGCGCTAAGATCTGTTGTGAAGCAGTTTGCAACAGCTCGTGGCACGCTTGCCGCACCGCCGGCCAGCCATGCTGGCGCTGGAACTCGATCGCTGCCGGCACGGTGAGAAAGGCTGACGGATCATCGGTGCCCATCCACTCGTAATAGGCTTGGAGCGGGCGGCCTTCAGGGTAAGCGAGAAAACTGCCTTGGAGCGGGGTAGGCGGTTGCCAGCCCCAACTCACCACCAGCGGCTCAAGGCTGGCTTGGTGTTCAGGGCGGACATAAAGAAAGCCGGCTCCCTTCGGCGCGCACAGCCATTTGTGGCAATTGCCACCATAGAAATCGGCCCCTAGCTCAGCGAGATTGAGATCGATCTGGCCGGGAGCATGCGCACCATCAATCACACTGAGGATGCCGGCAGCGCGCGCCCGCCGGCAGATTTCGGCCACCGGCATAACCAATGCGGTCGGCGAGGTGATATGGCTGAGCAAGATTACACGGGTGCGCGGTGTCACGCCGCGCCAAATCTGTTCGACAATCTCATCATACGTCGCCACCGGCAGCTCAACCGGCTGGTTGACGTAGGTCGCGCCGCGTTGCAGACACACATAGCGCCATGTGCGTTCGATCGCGCCATACTCATGAGTGATGCCCAACACCTCATCCCCCGGTTGCAACGCGATTGAGCGGGCAACGATATTGAGCGCGTAGGTCACATTCGGCACAAAGACCAGATCATCCGCCAGCGCGCCAACGAATGTCGCTAACTGCGCGCGCGCTTGGCGCAGCAGGTCGGGCAAGCGGCGACCGAGAAACTCGACCGGCTGGGATTCGAGGGTGCGTTGCCATTGTTGGAAGGTATCGAACACCGGACGTGGGCAGGCGCCAAAACTGCCATGGTTGAGAAAGGTCATATCGCGCCGGAGCAAAAACTGCTCGGCGAGAGCAGGCAACGGTAGCGAGAGGGTCGGAGCAGCCATATCACATCCTTACCAATTCGATGCAATTGCAGCCATGTTCGCCGGAAACGGCATTTCGTCAAGCGGTTTGACGAGCAACGCAACCGCTTCTACCATGGCGCGACGGCGGGAACCTGAAGGGGCACAGCACACTGTACCCGTACATGAGGGATATTCTATGTGGTTGATTGTTGGGTTGGGCAATCCGGGCGAACGGTACGCGCGAACCCGGCATAATATCGGCTTTCGCAGCGTCGAAACGCTGGCCGAACGCTATGGGCTAGCATTTCGCAACCAGCGCGCCAACAGCGAGATTGCCGAAGGCAACATTCGCGGGCAGCGGGTAGCATTGGTCAAACCGCAGACCTACATGAATCTGAGTGGGCAAGCAGTGTCGGCGTTGCGCAACTGGTACAAGATCGATCCGGCGCGCGAACTGCTGGTGATCTATGACGATCTCGATTTACCGTTCGCCAAACTGCGTCTGCGCGAGCGGGGCAGCGCCGGCACCCACAACGGCATGCGCTCAATCGTCGGCCAACTGGGTACGACTGAATTCCCGCGGCTGCGGGTAGGCATTGGCCAGCCGCCGGGCAAGATGGACGCCGCCGATTACGTGTTGAGCCGGTTTACGCCGGAAGAAGAGGCGGTGCTACCTGATCTGTTAGCACGGATCGCTGATGCGGTCGAAGTCGTACTGGGCGAGGGCTTGATCACGGCGATGAACCGGTATAATCCGTTGTGATCCTCCCGCTGACTGCCAACCTGAGGTAGACTACAAAGAGAGTAGCACATTTCACTAGAAGGAGACTAGTATGCCTCTCGAAACGGCCACGCTGGCTGGCGGTTGCTTCTGGTGCCTCGAAGCAGTCTACGATCAGGTGATCGGTGTGCAAGATGTGGTCTCAGGCTACACTGGCGGCCACGTCCACAACCCGACCTACCGGCAGGTGTGCGATGGCGACACCGGCCACGCTGAAGCGGTGCAAATCCGCTTTGACCCTAGCCAAATTAGCTATCGCGAACTACTGGAAATCTTTTTCAGTATTCACGACCCAACCACGCTCAACCGGCAAGGGGCTGATGTCGGCACCCAGTACCGTTCGGCGATCTTCTACCATTCGGACGAGCAGCGGCAGATTGCCGAGCAATTGGTGCGTGAATTAAGCGAGCAGCAGGTGTTTCGCAACCCGATTGTGACCGAGATCGTACCGGCTACCACCTTCTACCCTGCCGAGGATTATCACCAAGAGTACTTTGCGCGCAACCCCTACCAGCCCTACTGCCAATTTGTGGTTGCACCCAAAGTGGCCAAGTTCCACAAGCTGTTCGCCACGAAGGTGGCGCGCTAGCGGCACACGCAAAGGCGCAATCGGTTACATTGCGTCTTTGCGTTCTGCATTGCTCTGATCGTCGCGCATAATCTGGATAAAACGCCAGCCATACTGCACAAACGACAAGCTAAACGGCACCAATGCCGCGTAGAGCGCTGGTTTGCCCCAACGCGGGCCGCCGGCAAGGTAGAGCAGGGCGACAATCGTCATTGCTAGCGTCGTGAGCTTCCCGCTGCTTTCGGCAGTAGTGATCTGTGCTTTCCGGCGCAGCACGATCAACCCGGCCAGCAGAATCCCAACATCGCGAAAGATGAGCAACCCGGTTGCCCACCACGGAAAACCGCGAGTGCGCGATAGCATCACCGCTGCCGAGTCAATCAGCGCCTTATCCGCAATTGGATCGAGGATCTGGCCTAGCTTCGAGACCTCGCCCCGGCGGCGGGCAATCGGCCCATCAAGCGCATCAGTAATCATCGTTATTGTGAGCAATAGCAATGCCCGTTTGCGCCGATCGGTGCGCTGCATGTAGTAGATCGTCGCCGGCAAGAGTAGCAACCGGCTGATGGTGAGCAGATTAGAGGGATAGAGGAGTTCTCGCGGTTCGATCAGGTCACGGAGCGCCATAGCGTTCTCCCGCTTACATCAGCGACGGTGGTGATGAAACTTGGCGAACGGTTTGCCCGAGTAGGTGACCAAAGACGAGCGCAGCGTAGGCGGTTGTGAATAAGACACCAAAGAACACGACAATTGCGCCAAGGCCGGCGACGAAATTGCACAAGATCGAGAGCAGCCACAGCACTAGCCACTCAGCCGGATTGCGCCGCAGCAACGCAACCACCTCGCCCAATTGTAATGCCGCCCCGGCAGAGCCGGTCTGCACGTAGCGACCGCTGCCCACGATCAGCAACAGTTGGGTAATTAGCGCCAACGGCACCAGCAGGAGATTCAGGCAAAGTGCCAAACCGATCAACATCCCGATCGGCGGTTCGTTATTGCCCGTTGCGACCACCACTGCCACGATCAGACACGCAAAGAGACATATGATCACAACCATTGGCAGGTAGTAGACGATAGAGATGAATGCGCCGTACAAGCCTTCGCTGAAGACAGCGCCGAACTGGTTGAGGCGCGGCAGCGGGCGATCGCTCCCCCTAGCGACGGCGCGGGCTGTGTACAAGATACAACCCAAGGCGGCAATCTGGCCGATGATTGGCACCAGTTGCAACAGGCCGACGACGACGACCACTTGCCACCAATCAGGGTCATCGAACACAAAGCTGAAGGCGCGGGTTAGATTCATGCAGGCGCTCCGGTGTCGTTATCGCGCAGTGCGCGTATGAGGAATGCTCTATTAACAACCAAGGCTTGCGTCACCACCCTTCACAAGGACGCAAACCCCTCTGCCAGTGTGCAGACACGCAACCTCTTGTCATGGTAGCGAGCTCAGTCCCCTTTATCATTGCGAGGGCGCACAGTGCCCGCAGCAATCCTCTGTTCAGGCGCCCCTCCTGCACTCGCGGGGGATTGCTGCGCCGCACTCCGCCCGGCTCGCAATGACATTGGTTCATTTGTCATTGCGAGAGGAGCAGCGCCGCAGCACTCTCCCGTTTCAGCGTGAGGAAGAGTGTAACCACTGTGTTCGCACAACAACCTTACTGTACCACAACCAAGCCAGCTACGCGCACAATTCTCGTTGCGCCTGCCGTTCGGCGGCAACGTACAATTGCACGCCAACCAGTTGGGCGAAGATGCCGACGCTGCACAAGAGCCAGCCAGCAAGGATGATGAGCAGAAGCGGAGCATTGTTCGTGATCAACCAACCAGTGAAGGCTGCGATCAACCCTGCCGGCAGATACGCTGCCAGACTGGCCAAGCGCGCGCGCCAAAAGTGTGCCCGATAGGGCGGCTGCAACGCGCGCCGCACCGTCTCGATGCTGAGGGCGTGCTCGATCTGGCCCTCTTCGGCGAAGATGAGCCGGCCAACCGGCGCAACGCCGATCAGCAAAAAGAACAGCCAGACCAATCCTATCAGCGCCACCATACCGGAGATGATCGGCTTAAGCAGCGCGGTCTGCGCTGCCAACACGAGCGCCAAACCGCTGCAACCGAGCACCAGCCCGCCAACCATCAGCGGCAACAGAAAGAACGCCAGATCGATCAACAAGGCGAAAATCCCGGTCAGCGCGCGCAGCGTCCAATCACGCCACGGCGGCAACGGAATGGGGAACCCGCGCCGGGTATTGTCGTAGCTCTCCATAATAAAGCCGGTGGCCAGCGGCAAGCCGATAATCGTCATTGCCAAGGCGCCGTGGAGCAAGCATTTGTGCCACCACGCCGGATCGCGCCAGATTAGCGCCACGGCAGCCGGTAATGTGGTAGGTGAAGGCAACGGCGCGTACACTACTCCGGCTCCCCGGCCAGATAGCGGCGCAGCAAGTCGAGCGCCGCCGTGCCGATAAACTCGCGGCCCTCGGCTGAGCGCAGGTCAAAGGGGCGGGTTAAGCGCCGTTCGCCGTTTGGCGTCACCAACGCAAAGCCTACCGCAGTAAAACCCTGTTCATTGGCGATGCTGGCTGGTTGCACACCTAACGCCAGATCGCTCTGCCAATGGTCAGCCACGGTAGATGCGCCAGCGGCAGCCAAATCTGACGCTGCCTGCTCGTCGGCTGGCCGGTCAAGCGGATGGATTTCAACGCCGCGCAGGCGCTGTTCGATATCTGGCGCAGCCAGCAGCGCATGCAATACCGGCGCTTGAATGATCCCTTCGTACAGTGACAGGGTGAGGTTTCGTTCGCGCAACAAGCGGGCCACCACCGCCGGCAACTCTTCGTCGCCGAGCAAATATTGGCCGAGGCGCTCGCGGATGATCGCCTCGGTCTGGGTGATCATCGCTTCGGCTGCGGCTTGGCTCTCGGCGCGGGCGCCGATGCGCAACTCGTAGCGCGCCCGCTTGGCCGAAATACCGACGGTCGGATTAGCCTGTTGCATGAGATCGGCGATGCGTTCGCCAATCACACTCTCGCCTAAGCCAACCGCGTGGAGGGTGCGCACGAGGATCACGGTGGTGATGCCGCGTTCCTCCCGCAAATAAGGAATGACTGCCGTCTCGAACAGATAGCGCATTTCGCTTGGCACGCCGGGCAATACGATGACCGTGCCGCGCGCGTCTTCGACTAGAAAAGCGGGAGCGGTGCCGCGCGGATTGGGGATCACGCGCGCGCCTGCCGGCACGTATGCCTGCCGGCGATTGCTCTCGCTCATCGGGCGGTTCATAGCGGCAAAGCGAGCCGCAATCTGGTCGAGCAATTCGGGGCGAAACTCAAGCGGGCGATCGAACGCCGCCGCCACCGCTTCGCGGGTCACGTCATCGAGGGTCGGGCCAAGCCCGCCGGTACAGATGACCAGATTGGCCCGGTCAAGCGCCTCACGCACCGCCTGCTCGATCCGCTTGGCGTTATCGCCGACGACCGTCTTGCGGTAGACATTCACGCCGGCGGCAGCCAGTTGGCGGGCAAGGTAGGCGCTGTTGGTGTCGATCGTTACGCCTAGCAGCAATTCTGAGCCGATCGCGATGATTTCGGCGTCCATAGATTTCCTCATGGGGCGACGCATGTATCGCCCTTACGCTGGAGCGCGATGCTGGGGCGACGCATGCGGCGCCCTTATGGTGTCGTTGATGGATCGGACGATGGCGGTTCGCTTATTCGTTTGCGATACTCGCGCCACAGCTCTTGTTCGCGTTCGGCGGCGGCACGCTGGCCGGCCGCGATTGCGGCGCGCAGCCGTTCAATGAATGACTGGCGGGTGACGCTGGCGCGGGCAGCGAGCGTCTGGCGAATGTCGCGACCCGAACGCGGGTTGAGCAACGCCACTGCTGTGACCCCGACGGCAGCGCCGATGAGCAACCCGGCAATAAACGCAGCGGTGGCCGAAGCAGTTTGGCGTTCATGTTCGCGGCGCAACGCGGCCAAGAGGCGTTGGGCGGCTTCGCGCTCGGCTGCTAACGCATCAAGCGTGGCGGCCCGTTCGGCGTGGATCGACTCGGCAAAGCGGCGCGCGACCTCGGCGATCGCGTCATTCTCAACGGTCATCGGCGTGCTCCTCAATTTGTCAGGATGGGTAGAGCCTGTCGGTGAAGCGGGTGCTCTAAACCACTTGCGCATCGCTCGCTCCCCACTGCATCCCTCTCCCTGTGCGCGGGGAGAGGGAGCATCACTCGCTTGTTCGCTATCGCCACTACCGAAACCTAACTGCGGGTGCGGATCTCTTCCAAGGCGCGGGCCAAGAAGGTCTCAACTGGCATTGCGCCAAGATCTTCACCGGCGCGGGTGCGAACGGCGACAGCATCAGCAGCTTCCTCTCTGGCGCCGATTATAAGCATATAAGGTATCTTCTGCAACTGTGCCCGCCGGATCTTCCCTTGCATGCGGTCGCGATTATCGTCAAGCTCCACCCGTAAGCCGGCAGCAAAGAGGCGTTGGCGCACGTTGCGCGCATACTCCATCTGCTTGTCGGTAATCGGGATGACCACCGCCTGCACCGGGGCCAACCAGAGCGGGAACGCGCCGCCGTAATGCTCGATCAAGACCCCCATAAACCGCTCGGTGGTACCGGTGACGGCGCGGTGCAAGACGACCGGTGTGTGCGGTTTGTCGTCTTCGCCGATGTACTCGCAGCCTAAGCGGGCCGGCTGGATGAAATCGACTTGAATCGTGCTCAATTGCCACTCGCGCCCCAGCACATCGCGGGCCAAGAAGTCGGCTTTCGGGCCGTAGAAGGCCGCTTCACCCTCGGCCTCAAAATACTCGACGCCATTGGCTTCCAGCGCCGCGCGCAAGGCAGCCGTCGCCTGCTCCCACTTTTCGTCGTCTTGCACATACTTGCCCTCGTTGCCACGCAGCGATAAGCGCACCTTGTAATCGGTGAACTTGTAGGTTCCCAACACCTCGCGGATCACTTGCAGGGCAAGGCTAAACTCTTCTTGAATCTGGTCTGGCCGGCAAAAGATATGGCAATCGTCTTGGGTCAAGGCCCGCACCCGCGTCAGGCCGCTCAACGCGCCGCTATCTTCGTAGCGATAGAGCGTGGCAAACTCGGCGAAGCGCAGCGGCAGATCACGATAGCTAATCACGCCAAGCTGGTTGTAGAGCGTCATGTGGCTAGGGCAGTTCATCGGCTTTAGCCGGAAGACCAGATCCTCGCTCTCGACCATCGGCGGGAACATGCTGTCGCGATAGTTGTCGTAGTGGCCCGACTTGCGGTAAAGCTGTTCCTTCACCACATTGCCCGTCCAGACGTGCTGATAGCCGTAACGGGTTTGCACCTCACGCACGAACTTCTCCATCTCGTGCCGGATAATTTCGCCTTTGGGCGTAAAGATTGGCAGGCCGGGGCCAATGTCGTCAGAGAAGAAGAACAGGCCCAATTCCTTGCCCAGACGGCGATGGTCGCGCTTGCGCGCCTCTTCCAACTGGTGCAGATAGGCTTCCAGCTCTTCTTTAGTATTCCAACCAGTGCCATAAATGCGCTGCAACTGGCGATTCTTCTCATCGCCGCGCCAATACGCGCCGGCAATACTCATCAGCTTAAATGCTTCGGGATTGATCTCGCCGGTATGGTTGAGGTGCGGCCCGCGGCAGAGATCCTCGAACGTGTCTTGGCGATAGGTCGAGATAACCGTATCGCCGTGGTGGGTCTCGCCGTATTCGTCCAATCCCTTCGCCAACCCTTCAATCAATTCAAGCTTGTAAGGCTGGTTGGCAAAGAGCTGGCGGGCCTCTTCGGCGCTCACCTCGCGGTAAATAAAAGGATGATTCCCGGCAATAATCCGCTTCATCCGCTGCTCGATCTCGGTCAGATCCTCGGGCGTCAGCGGGCGGGGCAAGTCAAAGTCGTAGTAAAAGCCATTCTCAATCGGCGGCCCGATCGCCACTTTACCATCAGGAAAGATTTCAAGTACAGCCTGCGCCATGACGTGGGCCAGCGAGTGGCGCAGACGGTAATACGGATCGCTCTTGGGATCAACCGGCATAGCGGGACTCCTTTACCTCAACACAATCGTCAGCATCCTATCATCAATCCGAGCGGCGACAATCTGGCGGCCCTGCCGGAGTAACTCGGCATTGAGCCGCTCGTTAAGCGCAACCGTGAGATCGCTTGCCGAAACCAGCGCCGCCAGCGGCCCCTCGATCTGCGGATCGACCGCCACCACTCGGCCATCGCGCACCGTCAGGCCTGTGCTAGCCACGCTGGTCATACCATACGCGCGCACGGTTATGATGGCGCGATCGGCAACCAACCGCACACTAGCAGCTTCAACCGGTAACACCGCGTCGATCCCGGCCAGATAGCCGTTGATCTCGGCTTCGCTGACCGTCATTTCACCGGCGGGCAACGCAGCGATCAATTCGGGTAGCGGCGCACCGGTCGTCGGAACGGGTGGCGCGAGCAGGTCGGCGATGCTACGACCAAGAGCCGCGCTGAGCTGTGGGCGGGCCAGCCATAAGAAGAGGGCGGCAATCACCAATAGACCCACGCCAAGGCGAGCCAACTGGCCGGCGCACCCGCTTGACTCACGGCGTCGCGCCGGCAACCGGCGCGCGGAAGAACGCATAGAAACTCCTTGCAGATCTCATAATGTCAACAGCTCTCCGCCCGCACGGGGACGAAGAGCTGCTTCGTGGTTCCACCCTGTGTTTACGCAACGCCAAACGACAGCGTTGCGCCTCATTGTTCGCGATAACGGGCGAATCCCGTGCTCCCATACTAGCATGCAGCGTTCCGGGAGCCGCTCGGAGGGGGTTTTCACCGGGCCCGTCACCAGACGCGCTCTCAGTCACGGCGCGCCCTCCCTGTGGCCGGAACCGGGTTACTCGTCCTCGTCGGCGCTTTGATTATCTAACCGGTTGACATGGTAGCGCGAAGCACGCGGCGCGTCAAGGAGGAATAGCCGCAAGAAGACGTAAACGACGCGAAAAAGAACCTCCTCCTTGTGCGTGTTGGGTCTTTTCGTGGCTCTTCACCGCCGGTGCGCCACAGCCTAGCAGTTATGCCCCTACCGCGCTGTAGCGAGATACCCCCTCGCGCCACAGCCAGCCCAGCAACAACCCCAACAGCACTGCCCACCCGATCTGGTGGGCAATCCCCCACGCGATCGCCGCCGGTTCGAGCCGACCCAGCAGGAGTTCCAGCGGGAAGGCCAGCATAGCGCGGAATGGCAGCCACGCCAGTACTGCTGTCACCGGCGGCGGCAACAGGTCGAGCGGAATGAGATAACCGCTGCTAAAGGCATAAACCCCAAACCAAAAATCTTGCAACGCCAACACCTGCGTCCACCAAAAACTGAGCGCGCCGATACAGCACTGGTTGAGGAAGTAGACCGTAAACGCCAGCGCGATCGTTAGCGGCAAGACGGCCCAACTAAGCGGATCGGGCTGGGGGATGGCGCCGGGAGCGATCAGGGCGGCGATCAGCGCGATTGGTGCGACCATGATCAGGCGCAGCGGTTTGTCGGCCAGTGCCATGGCTAGATAACGCCAGAGTGGATGCACCGGTCGCAACAGGTGCGGTGACAGCTCACCCAAGCGGATGTCGCGCTCCATATCCCAGATGATCCAGACCCCAGTCAGTTGGCGAATACAGAGCGCACCGACAAAATAGGCGACAAAATCGTCGCTGGCGTAGCCGCCGATCACGCCATTGCCAGCTAACGTGCGCCAGACGGCTAGCATGATCAGCGGTAGCATACCGGTGATAACCCAGATGAAAAGTTGGGCGCGGTAGGCGAGGGCATCGGCCCATGCCGCGCGTATCAAGACGGCGAATTTAGCTGGCATAGGATTGTCGCTGTCAACGTAAGAGCGATCTGCACTTCATTTATGTTATCGAGGATGATCCCAACTTCTTTCCAGTGTTTTAAGGATAGCTAGCACACATCAGCATCGATGTAGCCGATGGCTTTTGAGATGTGCCAGTTCACCCTTACCCCTAGCCCCTCTCCTGTGCCAATGGGAAAGAGGCCGCTGTATTCCGCTCCCACACTGGCGTCACCCCTCTCTTGCTGTGAAGCGGAAGAGGGGGTCGGAGGATGAAGGCTATCAGCCCGCGTAGCCGGCTTCATCGGCCTAGCCCGGCCCGGCAGGGCCGGGTTTCCTGCACAACGGTAAGCGGCTGTACTAGATCATACGTTCTGTTTGCTCCTCAACCTCTAGCAGGGGCGGTTGGGAAGGGTGAAAGCATACCAGTGGCAGTATTGTATCAGACAACTTCCCCACTTTGGATTATGATAGAAGCGGTATCGCTATTGCATTCGGAGACCCCATGCGCATCGCGTTTCTCGACTCGTGGCTCCAGCAGGTAGCCGAAGGTAGCGGCACCGCCGCTGCGATCGGCGGCTTGGGTCGCGCTCTCCGCGCCCATGGCCATCACGTGGCCCGGATTGCCCCGCCGGTGGCATGGCCGTCGCATCTCACCCTGCGCCGGCTCTTGTTTAATCTGTACGTTCCTGCGCTCCTGCGCGCGTTGCCCTACGACCTCATTGTTGGCGTGGACATTGACGGCGTATTGGTGGCGGGGCGCGTCACCACGCCGTATGTGTGCAGTGTCAAGGGGGTGATTGCCGAAGAGCTGCAACACGAACGCGGCAATGTGCGCCGCCTGCTCTGGCTGCTCTCGCGGCTCGAGCGGATCAATACCCGCCGCGCGTCGTTGGTCATCACTACCAGCGACTATTGCCGGCGTAGCATCCAGCACCACTACGGCGTGCCGGCAGAACGCATCCGGCTGGTGCCGGAAGGAATCGATCTGGCGGCGTGGCCGCCGCCGTCACCTCGTGGCGCCGGCCAGACTATTTTGTGCGTAGCTCGCCAATACCCGCGCAAACACATTGCCGACCTGATCCGCGCCTTTGCGCAGGTGCGGCAACGCCTGCCTGCCGCCGAACTGGTGATTATTGGCGATGGGCCAGAACACAACAACCTGCGCGCGCTGGCCGCTGAATTGAAGCTGGGATCGGCCTGCCAGTTGCTCGGCGCGGTACCCGACGATGATGAGGTGAAGGCGTACTACTACCGTGCCGATCTCTTCTGCCTGCCCAGCGTGCAAGAGGGGTTTGGCATCGTCTTTCTTGAAGCGATGGCCGCCGGTTTGCCGGTCGTCGCGACTACCGCCGCCGCGATTCCCGAAGTGGTGCCCCACGGTGAGGCGGGCCTTTTGGTGCCACCCGGCGATGTGCCGGCCTTAGCTGCGGCATTGACCACCCTGCTGGCCGATCCAGCCCTCCGCCAGCGATATGGCGCGTTTGGCCGCGAGTATGTCGCCCGCTTCGACTGGATGCGGGTAGCAGAACGGTTTTTGGAAGTGACGCGGGGATGGTGAATGACTTTTCCTGTCATTGTGAGGGAATGGCGGTACCCAGCCACGCTGGGTGCCGTCCGACCGACGCAATCTCCCGCTCTAGCGGGAATAGGTGCGTGCCGGCATCGCTCTCGTGCGCGGGGGAGATGACTGCGCCGCCTCTGGCGGCTCGCAATGACAGCGCGGGCGATGGCTGCGTCGCTATCGGCACACCACAACAGGACACCCTAGCCGAAACTGGCATTCCCTCTCACAATCATCAGGAGTAGTACAATCTTCCTAGCAACGCAAGCTGTGAGCGCCCCTGCGTTCAGCGAGAACGAACCCTATGTCGATTGAAGTACGTGGCCTGCGCAAATATTACCAAGTCCATCGCAAAGAGGCCGGACTCGCCGGCTCGCTACGTGCATTCGTGCGCCGGCGTTACGAGACGGTGAAGGCCGTCGATGGAATTGATTTCACTATCGCCCCCGGCGAGATGGTCGGGTTTCTTGGCCCCAACGGCGCCGGCAAAACCACGACGCTGAAGGTGCTGGCCGGCCTGCTCCATCCTACTGCCGGCGAAGTGCAGGTGCTGGGGTTTACGCCCTTTGACCGCCAGACCGCGTTTCTCAAGCAGATTACGCTAGTGATGGGGCAAAAGCAGCAATTGCTGTGGGATCTGCCGGCGATCGAAACGTTTGAAGTCAATCGGGTGATCTTCGAGGTACCCGCTGACGACTACCGGCACACGCTTCATGAGCTGGTCGAGCTACTCGAACTCGGTGATCTGCTCAATAAGCAGGTGCGCAAGCTGAGTTTGGGTGAGCGGATGAAGTGCGAATTGGCGGCAGCCCTGCTCCATCGTCCCAAGGTGCTCTTCCTCGACGAGCCGACCATTGGTCTCGATGTGACGATGCAGGCCCGTGTGCGCGAGTTTGTTGCCGAATATAACCGGCGCTACGGCGCGACGGTGCTGCTGACCAGCCACTATATGGCCGACGTAACCGCGCTCTGCCGGCGGGTGATTGTAATTAATCATGGACGCTTGCTCTACGATGGCAACTTGCAGAGCATGGTTGAGCAGGTCGCGCCGCACAAGATCATTCATCTCGTGTTGAGCGAGCCAGTGCCGGTTGAGACGTTGGCTCGCTACGGCGAGGTGCAGCGCGCTGACGGGCTTGAGGTCGAATTGAAGGTTGCCCGCCACGAAACCACCCGCACCGGCGCGCGCCTGCTAGCCGAGTTGCCGGTAGCCGATGTCAACATCGCCGAGCCGCCGATCGAAGCGATCATTGGCGAGGTCTTTGACCAACCGGTGTAGCGGCGAGGCAGGCACCGTCCCTCCTACCCAGACGTAACCACCTCCCCGGCGGCGACAATTGCGCCACGGGTTCGCATGTCGGTCAAGGTCAACATGCCATTGACCACCGCGACCGGTTGGATACTCGTATCTTCGGTTGCGGCAAGCACCACATGCGGCCCAATTTGCGCCCGGTCGTCAAGCCACGAATGGCTGATCATCGCGCCAGCGCCAACCATCACCCCACTGCCGATCACTGATCCGCCTATCATTGCTCCACTACCGATTGTTGCCCCGGCTTCAATTGCCGAAGCAATGATCAATGTCCCCGACCCAACGACCACCCGTGGGCCAATCACGGCTGGCCCAATAATCTTCGCTTGTGGACCGATTACCGCACCCTCGCCAATCACTACCACCCCTTCGATAGCAGCCGCTGGGTCAATCTGCGCAGTGCGCGCAATCTGCGATTGCGCCAGTCGCGCCAGCAAAAACCGCGCTGCCAGTAAAGCTTCCCACGGCGTACCGACCGGGATCCAGTGGCCGGTGCAGATGTGGCAGGCGACCGGATGGTGATTAGCCAATAACGCGATCAGATCGGTCAATTCGAGTTCGCCGCGCGGCGAAGGGATAATCTGGCGTAACAGCGGAAAGACGGCCTCGTCGAAATGGTAAATACCGAGGTTGGCGAGCGCATCTGCCGGCGGGTTGACCGGCTTCTCGATAATCCGGTACACTAGCCCATCTTGGACATCAAGCACGCCAAACGAGCGCGGATCGGCGACGCGCAATCCGGCAACGGCATAGCCGTGCTGGCTCACGCCAATAACATCGGCGCGGTCAATCAAATTATCGCCGTAGAGCAATAAAAACGGTTCGTCAATCGGTTCTGCGGCTAGCAATGCGCCAGCCGTGCCGTTAATCACAGTCTGATGAACGTAGCGCAGCGCCATCCCGCGATACGAGTCGCCGAACGTGGCGATGATCTGATCGGCCCGATAGCCGACCACCAGCGTCACCCGCTCTACCAACCCAACCAGTTCATCGAGGATATGGGCCAGCAGCGGTTTGCCCAGCAGCGGGATCAACGGCTTAGGGCGATGTTCGGTCAATGGCCGCGTGCGGGTAGAGGCGCCGGCAACCAGAATGACAGCGTGGCGAGCAGCAGGCATGGTCTCCTCCCTTGACGGATCGATCCAGCTTCAGGATACCATGACCTGTAGATGTACCGCCAAACTGCAATCGCAGTTAAGGCGCAAAGGTGGCAGGGGTTCTAAACGCAAAGGCACCGAGAATGCAAAGAGTTGGGGGAAACGATTCGGGCACGCTTATACCCTGCCCTCCTCCACGTCTTCTGCGCCCTCTGCGATAAACGAACACCCTAGCGAGAGATGGACGTTATCCTCCTGCCAACTGGCGGGTGAGCAAAATCGCCTGCGCCACTTCGCGCATCGTCTTGCGATTGCGCATCGCCAATTGCTGAATGCGACGGAAGGCTTCCGCTTCACTAAGACCGTGCAAATCCATCAGCACACCTTTGGCCTGCTCGATCTCCTTGCGGGTTTCGAGTCGGTCGCGCAATGCGATGACCTCACTGCGGCGCGCTTGATACACCTGCCAGCGGGCCAGCGTCACTTCGATCAACGGCATCAATTCGGCATCGCGGAAGGGTTTTGTCAAATAGCCAAAGACGCCGGCCATACGCGCTCGTTCGGCCAATTCACGCGACGTCGAGGCCGTGAGCAGGATCACCGGCGCAATTCCTTCGTGGCACAAGATGGTTGCCGCTTCTAGGCCATCAAGATGTGGCATTTTATAATCGAGCAACACCAAGTCAGGCCGCGTTTGGCGTGCCATTGCCACCGCTTGCTGCCCGTCTGCCGCTTCGCCAACGATCACATAACCAAGCGCAAACAATGTCTCGCGCAGGTGCATCCGGATCAACGATTCATCATCAGCAATCAAGAGTCGCGCTACCATGCGTGCTCCCGAAACAATAAGCACCCGCCGCCGCAACGGTGCGACGCGCAGGTGGCATCAATGCGATGGGTCAATATAAGATTAAGTATACGCTTTGGTAGCAGTGAATGCTATGGCAGAATTGCACAATGAAAGCTGGGGAAAATTTGTAGAGACGTACCTGTTACAGGTTCGCCGGTTCGACTCCGTGGCCGGCGATAATGTGGCTAAGGTCGATCGTTCCACCCCGCAGCACAAAACCGCCCGCAAACGGGTTTTCGGCCAAAAAGAGAGGCGTGTCAAGATCGACGAAGCGGAAGCCGCCCAGACCGGCAGCGAAGTGGGCCGACATCGTCATAGCGAGGATCGACTCAACCATGCCGCCAATCATCAACCCCAAGCCGGCAGCGCGGGCAATGGCTGCGATCTCTAGCGCCTCGACCACGCCTGTCTTCATCAGTTTAATGTTAATCACATGCGCCGCTCGCTCGTGAGCGATGCGCAACACATTCAACGCGCTTGAGGCTGTCTCATCGGCGGCGATTGGTGCGCCGCCCCACTGCACGAGCTGGCGCATACCGGCCCAATCATCGGCAGGCACCGGCTGCTCAACCAAAGCCGGCACAATCTGCTGCAAGCGTAACGCGCCGAGCAATTCTAGCATCACCTCGGCAGTCAAGCCGCCGTTGCCATCGAGGATCAACGGTACGTCGGGAGCAATCGCGCGGATGGCAGTGATGCGGGCTAAGTCGTGGCTCAGATCGCTGCCGCCGATCTTGACTTTGATCTGGCGAATACCTCGATCAAGAATATCGAGCGTAGCCAGCGCTGCCGCTTCAACTGTACCGGTGGTGATGGTCATATCGGTTTCGAGTGTATGCCCAGCGCCGCCAAAGAAGACGTACAGCGGCAAGCCGTAATAGCGAGTGAGCGCATCGAGCACCGCCGTCTCGATCGCGCAACGGGCCGAGCCATAGCCGCCGATCTGCTCACGCAACCGGCATGCAATGGCCCGCCATTCGCGCGCGTCAGCGCCCTCGACTGCCGAACGCACCGTCTCAATCGCCGCCCGTGCGCCGGTCTGCGTCTCGCCATTAAACGCCGGGAAGGGGGCCGCTTCACCGTAACCGCACATCCCATTGGCCAACTCGACTGTCACCAATAGATTGCGGGCAACATCTTGCGCGCCGCCAGCAATACCAAACGGACTACGCAGCGGAATATCGAGCGGCGTCACCGACAAAGCTCGGATAGTGGTTGTCATAGGCGGCTCACAACAACGTCAATCAATCCCGGCTCCCTCCGCATCCCCCTCACACCCGATACTGCCGGCGCAGATAGACCGTAATCGTTACCAACACGATCACCGCCCCTAGCGCCTGCCAAACACTCTGCAACCGCTCGCCGAGCAGCAGGGCAGCCAACGCCAGCGCGCTTACCAGCCGCCATCCCATGGTGCTGCTCACCAATGGCGCGCCGAGTTGGCGCAAAGCGGCAATCTGGCCGAGGTTCGCGCCCAGCAAGACAAAGATGATGAAAGCCGCAAACACCGCCCAATCGCGCGAGCCAATCTCGCCAAACCGCTGCCATGGCTCGCCCAAGAGCAGGCTCATTGCGCCGCAAGTGACAGTCAGCGCGATCAGTTGAATCAGCAGCATTGCTTCAGCCCGCACCTTGCCCGTCCCAGTCGCGCGCGGCACCAGCATCATATAGAGTGCCAGCGCGCACGCCGAGACAAAGGCCATCGCGATGCCCACCACATCGCTCGCTGTCAAGCGCAAGACCGTACCGCTGGCAAAATCGCCGCTCATCAGCAACAATGAGCCAACGATTGAAAGGGTAATGGCGGGAAGCGTAAACGGCGGCAGCCGCTCGCGGAAGAAGAGCTTGCTCATTAGAGCAACGATCAACGGAGTGAGCAGCGTGATCAGTTGCACATAGATCGCCAGCGTAAAGCGCGCTGAAGCCAGGTTCGTCATCGCGCGCACGCTCACCACCAGCGCAAACAGCCAGATGATCGGCGTCACCCAGACTTTGCGGTCAACATGGCGATAGGCGAAGGGGAGATAGACAAGCAGCGCGATCGCGTTGCCAAGGCTGAGAATAGCCATACTCGGCAAGTGACTAATCGTCTGGAGATAGCGGGCTAGCACCGGGTAAGCGCCCCAGCCGGTGTGGGCAAAGAGGGCAACCGCCAACCAGAGCCACGAGACTCCGGCGCGGGTTGCAGTTGCAGTGGCGGATGAATTGCTCATAGCGGGTATTATAACAAAGGTTGATTGAGCCATAAACGAAGCGGTGGGAGCATGCCCTATTGTCATTGCGAGGTGGCGTAGGGCTGCTAGCGCGGCAATCCCCCGCTTCAGCGGGAACGGAGACTGAGGGGAGCGTTCGGTGCTCGCGAGAGATGGCGTTGCTCCGCTCGCAATGACGAGCCGCAGCGCAGGAAACGGAGTGGTTGGGAATAATATTGGCATGGGCATTCATTGGCATTAGGAGCATCGCTATGCCGATTTATCTCGCCGATCTCATTGCCGCCGGCGGCGCATTGGCCAGCCCGGTGCATACCGATACCTTCACCGATTGGAGCTACGACTCGCGTTTGACCAGCGCCGGCGAATGTTTTATCGCTCTCCGCACAGCACGGGCCGACGGCCACGACTATATTCCAGCGGCAATTGCTGCCGGTGCGCGAGGTGTGTTGTGCAGCCGCCCGCCCCACGATGCCGGCAACGCGACGGTGATCGTCTGTCCTGAGCCACAGGCGTTGTTGCTGCGCTGGGCTAGCGCCCGCTTGCACGCGCTGCAGCCCACTGTCATCGCTGTGACCGGCGGGATCGGCAAGACGCTGGCCCGGCGCGCGATTGCCGCTGTGTTGAGCCGGCAGGCCACTACTTTCCAAAGCCGGCGCAATTTCAATTCGCTATTGGGATTGCCAATTGCACTCGCCCGCCTGCGCGACGGCGATCGCTATGCGGTGCTCGAATTCGCCGGCGAGCATCTTGCCCCGCTGGCGGCCGCTTTTCCACCCCACCTTGCCGTGATCACGCCCGCCGCCGATCCAACAATGGCGGCATGGTTAGCTGAGCAAGGCGCACAGCTTCTCATTGCCGCCGAACCGTTCCGTTACATCGGTGCGAACAGGATTGATCTGCGAGCGACGGCGATTGATTACCGACACGATGGCGTCTCGTTCATTGCCCAAGGCAGTGAAGGCGAACTCGCGATCACCACCCCGCTGCTCGGCCCTCCCGGCGTGGCGGCGGCGCTGGCAGCAGTGGCGGTAGGGCGCTTGTGCGGGGTGGCGCCAGAGGCGATTCAACAGGCGTTGGCCCAGCTCGTAGCGCCGGCAGGACGCCTGCGGCCTTTAGTGGGGGCACAGGGGGAGATGATTCTTGACGACAGCTTCAATGCCACGCCGCTGGCGATGCGAGCCGCCTTGCAAACATTGGCCGCTTTACCAGCGCGACGGCGGATTGCGGTGTTAGGCGCGCCAACCGAATTGCCGGCCATTGACCCGACGCCGATCTTGACCGAACTTGGTGCGCATGCGGCGCAGAGCGCCGATTACCTCGTGCTCAAGGGGATCGGCGCGGCGACGATGGCCCACGCCGCACGCCTTGCCAATCCGGCGGTAAGCATTCACGTCGTTGACACCAACGACGCAGCGCGGGCAGCACTCCCCACCGATCGGGGCAATACCGATCTCGTGTTGGTGTCGGGCGGCGCAAGCGAACGGCTCGAACAGGTAATCGCACCACTGCTCGCCGCCGATCATCCGCCTGAACACTCGCTGGTGCGGCAAGAACCGGCATGGCGTAGTGTGCGGATCGGCGATCCGGGCCGTCCGACGTGGGTGCATCTCGATTTATCCGCTATTGCCGATAACGTCCGCGCCCTCCGCGCCCATGCCGGCGTTCCGCTGATAATCGTGCTCAAAGGTGATGGGTATGGTCACGGCGCCGCGCGAGTAGCGCGGGCGGCCTTAGCTGCCGGAGCGGAGGCATTGGCCGTCGCGACGCTCGGCGAAGGGCGCGCGTTACGTGCCCAAGGCATCAACGCGCCGATTCTGGTGTTGGGGTATACCCCGCCGTGGCAGGTTGCCGACGCAATCCGGCTTGATCTGATGATCACACTCTTTGACGACGACACCGCACAGGCGCTCAGCGCCGCTGCGGTGGAATTAAGCCGGCCCGCCCGCGTTCACATCAAAGCCGACACCGGCATGGCCCGGCTAGGGCTGTCGCCTGCCGAAGTAGGCCCGTTTCTCCACCGGCTCCGCAATCACCCCGGCATCGAGCCAGTCGGTCTCTACACCCATTTTGCCCGCGCCGACGAAGCCGATCCTGCTCCAACTGAACAACAACTGGCCCGCTTTCAGGCCATCCTAGCCGAACTCACCAGCGCCGGCTTGCGCCCGCCGATCGTCCATGCGGCCAATAGCGCCGCCACGTTACGCTTTCCAGCCGCGTGCTTTGATATGGTGCGGCCCGGTCTCGCTTGCTACGGCCTTGCCCCTAGCCCGGATGCGCCGCTCTTGCCCGGCATGCGCCCAGCTCTCAGCTTTTACAGCGAAGTTGCCCAAGTGCGCGCGCATCCCGCCGGCACGCCAATCTCGTATGGCGGCGTCTACGTCACCCCGCGCCCAGCGCGCATCGCCACCATCCCAGTTGGCTACGCCGACGGTCTCCGCCGGTCGCCGCCGTGGCGCGAGGTGCTGATTCGAGGCCGCCGTGCGCCCATTGTCGGGCGCATCTGCATGGACTACATCATGGTTGATGTCACAGATATTCCGGGAGTGCAGCGCGGCGATACGGTGACGATCATCGGACGGCAGGGTGATGATGCGATTGGGGTGGATGAAATCGCCGGCTGGCTAGGCACGATCAGTTATGAAGTGTTGACTGGCATCTTGCCGCGCGTGCCGCGTGAGATTTAGTAGCATGGAATAGCAAAGAAACTCAAAAGACACAAACATATCGCGTTTTGGGTCTTGTTGCGGCTGTTCCCTTCTACAATCTCGCCGATCATCTAATATATGGCGGCGGGAGACCTGTTTTCTCTGCACCTCCTGCGCTCTCGGCGGTAAAAAACCTGCCCTTGGCCGGTTCCGCAGCGCGGACACTATCGTCCCCGGCACGCAGGCGTTGACTCTGTCGTCCAGCAATCCCACTGCGCAACCGGCGGGGCGGGCTAGTGCGCTACGGCAAGAGACGCCAATGACGCAGGAGAAAAGCCCAATCCTACGCGCTCTCTATGGTTAACATCATCTGCTGCGTAGACCTCCCTGCGTGCGCGACATAAGTTGGCAAAACGCAACGATCTATGCTATAATAGCGACGCTTATATCAGGAACGCCGGGCTGCGCCGGCCCGCGCGCGATTACACGAGGAGGAACTGCTCGTGGCGCTTGAAAAAGAGGAAAAGTCGCAAATTATTAACGGCTATCAGATCCACGAGACTGATACCGGTTCGCCCGAAGTTCAGGTCGCGCTCTTGACCGAGCGGATCAACCAGTTGATCGAGCATTTGCGCGTTCATATTCACGACCATCACTCGCGGCGCGGTCTGCTCAAGCTGGTCGGGCGGCGGCGGCGGCTGCTCAACTATCTGCAGTCCAAGGATCGTGAACGCTACCGCAATGTTATCAATCGCCTCGGTCTGCGCCGCTGATATGATAGTGGCAACCATCAGTGTAAGCTAAGGTCAACGAGGGCGCCAGCGGCATTCGCCGCCCGGCGCTCTTTGCTTGCAGTTATCTGGCGCGGTGGTTCGGGATTGGCGCATGCGCGTGAGTCGCTCGCGCGTATTCACCAGTGCCGAACTCCGCGCCCCGGCCGCTAACGCACGGCCATCATGGTTTCAGCGGGGCGCACTGGCGCCCCAGTTACAGGAGTTGTAAGGAAGTATGACAGAACGGAAGATTTATACCGTGAGTGCGGAGATCGCTGGCCGTACCTTGACCCTTGAAGCCGGTCGTTTCGCCGAACAGGCTGATGGAGCGGTGGTAGCGCGGTATGGCGATACGATGCTGCTGGCCACTGTTGTCTGCGCCAAAGAGGCGCGGGAAGGAACCGATTTCTTCCCCCTTACTATTGATTACGAAGAGAAGATGTATGCCGTGGGCAAGATTCCCGGCAATTTCTTCAAACGCGAAGGCCGCCCCACTACCACCGCTATTCTTATCTCGCGGCTGACCGACCGCCCGCTGCGCCCGCTCTTCCCCAAGGGGTTCTATAACGAGGTGCAGGTGATTATCACCACCTTCTCGATCGATATGGAGAACGACCCCGGCCCGCTGGCGATTATCGCCGCCTCGGCAGCTCTGTCGATCAGCGATATTCCTTTCGCCGGCCCGGTCGGCGCGGTGCAGATGGGCCACCTCAACGGCCAGTTGGTCGTTAATCCCAAGATGGGCGAGATGGAGCACAGCCGGCTCGATCTGGTCGTAGCTGGTACCAAAGATGCGGTGTTGATGGTCGAGGCCGGCGCATACGAGTTGACCGAAGATGAGATGTTGCAGGCGGTGATCGATGGTCACGCGGTTTGCAAGCAGATCTGCGATCTGCAAGAGCAGTTGGTACAGCTCTGCGGCAAGCCCAAGCGCCCCTTTACTCCGCCGGTCATTGATACTTCGCTTGAAGAGGCTATCAGCACGTGGATGGGTGATCGCTTGCGCCAAGCGGTGCGTAGCCCAATCAAGCAGGAGCGCGAGGCGCAGACTGAGGCGCTGAAGGCTGAGGTGATCGCCCACTTTACCGCCGATGAGCCGGAGGAAGAGATTCCCAACCGTACCAAAGAGGTCAGCAAGGCGTTCGAGAAGCTGCTCAAGGATGAAGTGCGCAACGCGATCCTCGATGAAGGGATTCGGGTTGATGGCCGCGCTCTCGATGAGATTCGCCCGATCAGCATCGAAGTCGGCGTGGTGCCGCGCGTCCACGGTTCAGCCGTCTTTACCCGCGGCCAGACGCAGGTGCTGACCATTACTACTCTTGGCTCGCCCGGCGATGAGCAGAAGGTGGATGATCTCGGAGTCGAGACGACTAAACGCTATATTCACCACTACAACTTCCCGCCGTTCAGCACCGGCGAGGTACGCCGGCTCGGTACGCCGCGCCGCCGTGACATTGGCCACGGTGCGCTTGCCGAGCGATCGCTGTACGCTGTACTGCCGAGCGAAGAGGAGTTTCCCTACACGATCCGGCTCGTCTCTGAGGTGCTCTCGTCGAATGGTTCGTCGTCGATGGCCTCGGTCTGCGGTTCGTCGCTCAGCCTGATGGATGCTGGCGTGCCGATTAAGGCCCCGGTGGCCGGCGTGGCGATGGGCCTGATCACTGGCGAAGATGGGCGTTGGCGCGTGTTGACCGATATTCAGGGGCTTGAAGACGCGCTCGGTGATATGGACTTCAAGGTGGCCGGCACTGCTAAGGGTGTCACCGGGTTGCAGATGGATATCAAGACGACCGGGATTACCTACGAGATTATGCGGCAGGCGTTTGCGCAGGCACGGGCCGGACGGCTCTTTATTCTCGATAAGATGAATGCGGTGATTAGCGCGCCACGGCCTGAGTTGTCGATCTACGCGCCGCGGATTATGACCATCCAGATTCCGGTCGAGAAGATCGGCGCGCTGATCGGCCCCGGCGGCAAGACGATCCGCAATATCTGCGATACCACCGGCGCCCAGATTGATATTGAAGACGACGGTCGCGTCTTTATCACCACTCCCGACGGTGAGGCGGCCAAGAAGGCGCTTAGTATGATCGAAGGTCTTACCCGCGAAGCAAAAGTCGGCGACATTTTCCTTGGCAAAGTGGTAAGCATCAAGCCGTTTGGCGCCTTCGTCAACATCTTGCCCGGCAAAGACGGTATGGTACATGTGTCAGAGCTTGACGATAAACGAGTCGAGAACGTCGAAGATGTGGTCTCGCTCGGTGACGAGATCAATGTGATGGTGATCGACATTGACCGCACCACCGGCAAGATTAGTCTCAGCCGGCGGGCAGTGCTCACCGGTGAGACGCCGGAAGAGCGGAAGGCAGCCGGCACTGCGCCCCGTCCGCGTCCGCGCGAGGAGTCGCGTGGCGGTCGGGATGAGCAGCGCGGCGGGCGTGAAGAGCCGCGCAGCTTGCGCGAAGAATTGCGCGGCCCGCGCCGCGATGCCGATCGCCCGCGCCCACGGCGGCGTGATGACTAAGCGCCACTGATGATATTGCGCTGAACCACATTGCCACCATCGATGATCGCGCTCAACGCCGCCACTACTCATCGTGAGCTCGGGGGTCACGGCCCCCGTCTCATCCATATCGCGCCGGCCAATGGCTTCCCACCAGAAGCCTATGTCCCCCTCGCCGCCGGTCTAGCGCCGTTTGGGCGCATTCTCGGCTACCGGCCACGCCCGTTGCGTGTCGATGGCGATGCGCAGCCGGGGGGGACATGGCGCGATTTGGCGGCGGATCTGATGGCCGACTTGCAAGCAGTTGCGCACGAACCAGTGATCGGAATCGGCCATTCGCTCGGCGGGATTTTAACTCTTTACGCTGCGGTTGAGCGGCCGGAACTGTTTCGGGCGGTGGGGTTGATCGATCCGGTCTTCTTTCGCCGCCGCTTCCAAGTGCTGATCTGGCTGCTGCGCAAAAGCGGGCAAGGTTATCGCTTTCCGCTGGCGCAAGGCGCGTTGCGCCGCCGCGACCATTTCGCCAGCATTGACGAGGCCCGCCAGCGTTGGCAGGGGCGCGGTGTGTTTGCCGATTTTACCCCCGCCGCACTCGAAGGCTATCTCAGCGGCGGCCTGAAGCCGCACGGCAACGGCTATACGCTGGCATGGCCGAAATTGTGGGAGGCGCATATCTTCGCCTCATCACCGCTCGACGCATGGCGCGATTTGCGCCGCTTGCGCCGGCCTCTCCTGATAATTCGCGGCACGCGCTCTGAGTTGATCACCGATTCGGTCTGGCGCCGTTTCCGCCGGGTAGCGCCCCACATCACCTTGGCCGAGGTTGAGGCAGGTCATATGCTGCCGATGGAAAAGCCGGATGAGGTAGCCGCGATCATCGCGCGCTGGATGCAGGGGATCGGATGATTGCGATTATCCCGTCGCCTCGTCTGGATGCACCCCACGGATCGCTAACCACAGACACCCCGCAGCAATCATCACCGCTATCGCGGCGTAGACGAGCCACGGCGATGGTACCGTTAAATTGCCCACTGATGATGGCACTTCCCACAACCATGGGCCGCTGCCCATCTCAAGTGCGCTGGCGGTGATGCCTAGCGCAATGAATGGGTGCAGGCAAAGAAAAGCGCCCATAGTGTAGACGTAGAGCGGGGTCGGTTGGCCGTCAAAGGCATTAATCAGCAACGAAATCACAAAAAACAGAAACGGCACCAACAACAGAATTGCGATCACCGTCCCCTGCGCCATGACCGTCGCCCCCAACGTCGAGCGCATCACGGTTGACCAAAACAACCCGATTGCCGCGTAACTCACCGCCGTCACTAGTAGGCCTATTACTCCGATCAGCACCTCTTGGGCAGTGACGCCGCCGAAGATCAGGGCTAATCCAGCGATCGGCAGCGAGGCCATAATCAACAACAGGGCAAAGGCAATCGCTGACACTAGCTTGCCGGTCACAATCTGCGCCGGCGACAAGAGCGACGCCAGCAAAAGATCGTATGTCTGCCGCTCTTTTTCGCCGACAATTGCGCCAGCGGTGAGCGACGGCGAGAGAAAGCAAACTTGCACAAGGGCTGCCGTCATCACGGTAAAGAAGATCGCTTTGCCGATCGAACGCGCTGTATTCGGGTCGTTCATACTAGCCGAATTGGCAAAGACGGCGTAGATCAGCAGGGTGATTGCTCCGATGATGGTTAAATAGCCGGTCAAGATCAGCCACGCATTACGCCCGCGAATCCGGCCAAACAGTTCGCGAGTTAGTACCGGGTTGGCAATCAGTTCACGCATCGGTACTCCTTTGCGACACGAAATGGAAACAGTTGCGCATGCTTATATTATCCACTACCGGATAGGAGCGCAATTGCGCCCTTGCGGGGATGGCTCTCGCTTGCGCAGGAGATTGCTTCGGACGCTTTGCGCCCTCACAATGACCGCGGGGCGGGTGGGGAACTGCCGCACTCCAGATCGTAGCATAGCTATCACTGCCCGCAGTTTACCCGATCTAGCAGCGACGTGACAGCGTAAATCGCGCGCATAGTTGGCGTCGGGACGCCGGTCAGATCGGCGAGTTCGACCACTGCCCCTAACAAGGCATCGATCTCGGTCGGACGTTTAGCCTCGATATCTTGTAGCATTGAGGTCTTATGTGCGCCGATCTCTTCGGCCATACGGATGCGGCGCTCGATCGAGACGGGGAACCGCACCCCTAGTGCCTCAGCCACCTGCTGCGCCTCAGCCATCATTGTCACCACCAGCGCGTAGGTGCCCTTATCGGCAATGATTCGGTCGAGCGTGGCGCGGGTTAGGGCGCTAATCGGGTTGAACGAGAGATTGCCCCACAGCTTGAGCCAAATTTCGTTGCGAATATCGGTTTTCACCGGTGCGCGCAAGCCAACCGATTCGAGCAACTTGCTCAGCCCGAGCGCCCGCTCGCTCCGGCTGCCGTCGGGTTCGCCGAGCGTAAGCCGGTTGCCTTCGATATGTCGGATCACGCCGGGCTGCTCGATCGCCGCCGCCGGGTAAACGACACAGCCGATCACCCGCTCGATCTCAGTATTGGCCGCGATTACGCCGCCGGGATCGACCGCCTCGATTCGGCGGCCTTCATAGGGGCCGCCGTGGCGCAAGAAGTACCACCATGGAATGCCGTTCTGGGCATAGACAACCGCCGTATCCGGGCCATAGAGCGCGCGCATCGGCGCAGCTAGCGCCGGCAGCGACTGGGCTTTGACCGCCACGATCACCATATCGTGCGGGCCGGCGGCGGTCATATCGGCAGTGGCCAACGCCGGACGCACCACCTCTTGACGACCGTCGCGGTAGAGTATCGTCAAGCCATTCGCGGCAATGGCCGCTAAATGCGCGCCGCGCGCAATCAGCGTCACTTCAGCGCCAGCCTGTATTAACTTCGCACCGAGCCAGCCGCCAATTGCGCCGGCCCCGACAATGCAGATGCGCATATCAATCCTCGTTTGTTCGCACGTGCAGGTGCTAAGAAGATATATAAGGACAATCGACAGGCTATGGTCTTCCCTGCAAACCGTTGCGCGGTTGCATTTCCCTACTCAACTCAGGATAGCATAAACATAGAGGCATAACGTTGCCCATGAAGGTGACAGTCAGCATCTCTTTGACCCGATCCGGATCGAAAGCAGGAGCCTGCGCTGGCGAAATGAGGCGTTCCCTCACCCAAACATGCAACACCTATCCACCGACGGCGCGCCGACCATGCTCTGCGCAGCGATACAGGCTCTATGCCTGCCCTGATAGGAGCGACAGCACCTTGGACGCCATCTAGGGGAGGGCGTTCATAAAAATCCCCCCATTGAGTCGTTGACAACTGCTTCAGCGAGAACATGTCGTTTAAGTCGTCCTAGTCATTGACTACGTAGGACACACTGCCTTTACAGTTCGGTGAAAAATCTTCCCCCTCGGTGCAGTTCGGTAGCGACGTAGGGGCTGGTTCCGTTGCTGACGCACCGCATGCGCGAGACGTGGGCCGCACACACCACACCCTTCGCGGCAGTCACGTTGGGGTTTTTCACGATCGTTTTGAATGTGCCGATCAACAACGCGGTGCTTACGTCGGATCGGGCTGCTCTGCCGGCTGACCGGGAGACTACTCGCACGCCATGGAATACCTTGAACGCCATTCGCATACCAATAAACTATTTAAGCTTCTTACTGATGATTTAGCTGGTAGTTAAATTGCTTAATGTCACACCGAACTAAGCATTGTTTCCACCATAAAAGCCCTCTCTTACTACCACTCCCAACTTAGGCAAATCAGTGGTCACTTGTACCGCATCTAGGGCTGGAGAATGAGGCCGAAGCGCTAGGCTTGAACAAAGGCAGACCGGCACGCACACCAATCCCAAGACGAGCCGAGCATAGCGAGGCAAAACCTATGTGTAGGCGCACCATCATAGCTTGTCTCGCAATATTAATGGTAGGAAAACCGTCTTTTCCTGAAACTCATACGCTCCTATGTCTACTGTCCCACCAACGAGACGCGGATTGCCATCTAGGTCGGTAGTAACACCAGCGGGAACAGAGACGTTATCTCCTGCGTCGATGGCGGGCGAGTCAGACTGAAGGCGATAGTTTGCCTCAGTGGGGTTCACGAAGCGCGGGTCGCCTTCCACATGGTTTGTCCCATGCGTCTCGCCTTCTTCGCCGCGAAAGCCGTCAATCAAGTTATGATCAATCACCACCGAGCGAACGCCTGCACTCACTACAATCTGGAACGAGAGGTTGCTACTGACGATATTGTTGCTCACCAGCACCTCTTCAGCTTCGTTACTGTCTACAGTAATCCCGCCACCCCAGTCGTCAAGACCGTTACCTCTTACTGTGTTGTTGACGATGGAGATACCGCGCATCGGGTGGAACGCCGAGTCGCCGTTACGTGTGATGGCGATTCCAACATAGCGGTTGTGGTACGAAAGGTTGGCATACACACGGACATTTTCCAACAGCCCGCCCCTCTCGGAAGCCAGCGCAAAACCGTCGTTCTGTACATCGTGAACAATGTTTTGGTAAACATCAATGTTATAGGTGTGTTTGTCCCAAGCGTCCACGTAGATACCCGGTCGCGGCAGGTGATGAACGTGGTTACGATAGATCTTGCCATTGGCGGAGCCGTCTTTGACATCTATCCCTTCGCCGCCATTGGTACCGGGGCCGCCGTCGTGGATATGGTTGTCCCGCACTTCAAAGGTATCCGTTCCAGCGATGGTAATATCCTCCTGCGCGCCATCGTTGCAGGCTAAGACAACCTCGTTACCTGCCACGATCACGTCGTGGCTATTCCAAACCCCAATACCTGAAGAGACGGTGTTGTGAGTATAGTTCTGCTCGATCATGATATGGCTGGCGGTGTCGGCAAAAATGCCTGCCTGCGCCGAGTTGACGACTCGCAGTCCACTGATCTTGATAAAGCTGCGCCCAGAGAGGTCGAACAGACCACTGTACTGTGGCACTTCCACGCCGTTACCGTCAATCGTGACTGTCTCGCTGGGGTAGGCAGCGTAGACGATGAAATTCCCTGCGCTACCGGAGTGTTTTGGCACAACCCGCTCACGATACGTTCCGCCACGGATATAGACCATCTCACCGGCGTTCAGCGTATCAGCCGCCTTTTGAATAGTCCGCCACGGTCGGTCAATGGTGCCGGGGTTAGCATCGTTCCCGTTGGGCGCGACGTAATGGATTCGTGCGAACGCTTCAGGTGGGACATAAATTTGATACATCTCCACCTGCTCAGTTCCAGCACGGCCCCAGTTGGTGGTGAAGAGAACGCGCGTCAGACTGCGGTTAGCAGTCGCTTGCGGTTCGGCCCAGTAATCGTGTTCTTGATTCTCATCCACTAGCGAGTATGTGTGCGCTAAGCGCACGACACGCCCGTTCGCCGCAAGTTCGATGAGGAAGACCGAGTCGTCCATCCAAGCATGCGAGACGGCATCGCCGTCGTGGGTAGAAATCACCGCCCAGCCGGGGTGGTTGAAGGCACGTCCGGAGAAGTGCAGACCAACTCTCGTGGAGGAAAAATCAATCGGCCAGAGTAGGGTGACAGCGCCTGTCGCTAGATCAAGCATAGCAATATGGTCGGTGTCTATGTCTTGATACACCAAGACCTCACGCCCTTGCGCGTCGAGTGCGGTGTCAGAGTGGCCGATGATGCGCAGCAGGCCACGCCCGTTCTGTAAGGCGCGGTCATACACCATAAGACCGCAGGGATTGGCGGTCGTGCCCAGATGCCCCAACGCACAGGATTCATCCATGGAGACAAGGAAATAATTTCCCAACGGGCTGATGGTAACGCTGTCTATCTCGCGGGCAGTTTCAGACCAGCCGCGCGTATCGAGCGTGGCCGTTACTTGATTCATCTGCAGGTCGTAAACGAGCAGCGCGCTAGTCAGCCAGTGTTCGTCTTCAGCCATTAGTCCCCACCAGCGACCATCGCGGGAAGGACTACCTTCATAACGTCCCCACACGGCGACTAAGCGCTGGTCGGGGAAATCATTGGCAAATTCGTGGACGAGAGTGGTCTGCTGGGTGGCGATATGGTACGACATCAGGCGCGTCTCGTCTGAAAAATAAATGATGTTGGGATCGGTCATGCTCCAACGTGGGTCGATACCGAGCGGTAGTGCGCCGAGCGGCTGAAGGGTCTGAGCGTGGTAAAGATACCAGCCGCCCTGCGTGCTCATAACAAGGATGCGAGTCTCGTCGGCATTGAAGGACTGGACACGCGCATAGGTGTTCTTCAGCCCGCTCGCTTCAGTTTTGTCGTTCACGCGGTCGGTAACGCGGATCACGCAGCGGCCAAAGACCGGGTCGCGGAAGGCAGTACGCGGTGTAGGTTCACTCATGGCGGGCGGTTGGCGCACAGCGAGGTCGGTGATTGGCGACGGTTCGGTATCGGAACATTGGAGCGGTACGGCGAATCCGTTCTGCAACAAAGGCGGCGAGAGTGTGTCAGTAGGCGCTACGGTTGTTTGTGGTATAGACGTAGACATACAGGAGACGAAACCTATTGCCAGCAATGTACACCAAATGATCACCTTATTTGTCATCGCATTGTGCCTTTCGCGAAAGGAGTGATAGGTGCATTACCCAACAAGTTGCCGCTCTGCTACGTCGGATGGTAGCGAATGACGCCTGTTCGCAACGAAATCTACCAGCTATAGCACGATTGAAAATAAGGTGCGCGAGGGCATTGGGACATCCTATCGTTGACGTTTCTGGTGAAGCTACACAACCGATTTGAACAAATGCTTTGGGGCTGCTATTCCGGCAAGCACTATGCCCAGTGGCGTCTATGATCTACATGCGACAGTTGTGATGATCAGAGGTGCCAGAGGTGATCGCCTTTGAGCGGCTAGCCATCGTGTTTCTCAGGTACATCGGAAGCATCGGATGGTGAAGAACAGTACTCTGCTATATCATCCTATTTTCATGCGAGCGTATCAAAAATGAAGGGTCACCTCCAACGACGGTCAACATCACCAGCAGAACATCAATATAGAATCTGAGACGTTAAGAGTTTTCATAAACGCAACGGCGCGCACGGACTAAGCATATTGTATGGTTAAGACAGCATGTCTTCCATATCATTAGCGATCTATAAATGCACAATAATGAAGGGTAAGCGACTATCCACTTCCTCATATCTCTGACAGATGTGCGCCTTTGCACGTGATCCTGCGCAACGTTGCACCTCTACGCCATTGCCTTCACAGTTTACGCAAATATACTCGCTCTAGCTCGTGCCGTGATCCCTTCACCAAAATCAGATCGGCACTCCAGCGCGTCGGCTCGATGTTTTGTTTGAGGTTCACATAGTTGATTTCGCGCCAGATCCGGCGAGCGGTAGCAATCGCCTCAGCCTCGCTCAACTCGGCGTAGCGCCGGAAATACGATGACGGATCACGGAATGCCGTTTTACGCAGTTGCAAAAAGCGCTCGATATACCAGCGTTCGAGGTCTTGTTCATTAGCATCAACATAGATCGCAAAATCGAAGAAATCCGACACATAGAGCTGCGGTTCGCGCCGGGTACTGGCGCCGCGCTGCAACACATTCAACCCTTCGACGATCAATACATCGGGGTGATCGACTACCTGAAACTGATCGGGGACAATATCGTATGTCAAGTGCGAATAAACCGGCGCAGTCACCGGGCCATACCCCGACTTGATATCAGCGATGAATTGTAACAGCCGGCGTCGATCATAGCTTTCCGGGAAGCCTTTGCGGTGCATAATGCCCCGCTCTTGCAGCACCCGATTAGGGTAGAGAAAGCCATCGGTTGTCACCAGATCCACCTTGAGCTGATCGGGGCCACGGGCCAACAGCGCCTGCAAAATACGGGCAGTGCTGCTCTTGCCCACTGCGACGCTTCCCGCAATGCCGATCACGTAAGGAACGCGGGCCGTTACCGAACCAAGAAACGAGCTTGTCGCCTGATACAACCGGCAAGCGTTTTCGTAATAAAGCTGCAACAAGCGCACTAGTGGCAGGTAGATGTCGGCGACATCTTCCATTGAGACACTATCGTTTAAGCTCACCAGTGAGTCCAACTCGTCGGCGCTCAGCGGCAAGGGTGTGCCGTTCCGTAATGCCGACCATTCCGACCGCGAAAAACTCACGTAGGGCGAGAGACGCCGTTCGAGTTCAGGCTTGGGGATCATGCCGCTTCCTGTGTGTCAACGCCGGAGGTGGTGGCCGGCAGCATCGTTGCGATGATGAGCAGTCAATGCGTTGTAATTTGCCAATAACACTATCATACCGCAATTTTGGCGTGGCTTGTAAAGCTTTTCACAGCATGTTGCGAACGGCAGGCGGTTCACCTTCCTATGGCATATGGCGGTCTAACTGCCGCCCTCCATGGCAACGCTCTGCCTAGGCTAACCCCAGCGTCTTGGCCATTGTAATCCGTTGCAGCTTACCGGTCGCACCGCGTGGCAACGCGCTGAGGATATGGATCGCGCGCGGCACTTTGAAATCGGCCAACCACCGGGCACAGTGGTCGCGCAGTTCGCGTTCGCTGGCCTCCATCCCCTCGCGCAAGACCACTGCTGCATGCACTTCTTCGCCCAAGGTAGGGTGGGGCGCCGCAAAGGCCAGCGCCTCGGCTACCGCCGGGTGGCGCAGCAGCACATCGTCAATCTCAAGCGGTGAAATCTTCTCGCCGCCGCGATTGATCAGCTCCTTGATCCGGCCGGTCAAGCACAGGTAGCCATCGTCATCGAGATAGCCCTGATCGCCGGTGCGAAACCAACCACGCACAAATGCGGCCGCATTCGCTTCAGGATTGTTCTCGTAGCCGTCAACCACATTCGGCCCCCGCACGACCACCTCGCCTTTCACTCCCTTCGGCAACAAGTTGCCGCTTTCGTCCATGATGCCGACTTCTACGCCAAAACCGATCCCGACCGAGCCGGGTTTGCGCTGGCCGGGAGGCAGCGGGTTCGAGGTCATCTGGTGCGATGCTTCGGTCATACCGTAGCTCTCGATCACTGGTGCGCCAAACACCGCCTCCATCTGCTCCATCACCACCGGGGGCAGCGGCGCGCTCGACGAGCGGATGAAGCGAAACGGGTTGGCGGCGATGATCGCGGCATTGCGCTCAGCGCGGGCCAGCAGCACCTGATGCATCGTCGGCACTGCCGAATACCACGTTGGCCGCGCTTGTTCAACCCAGCTCCAGAACTTGAGGCCATCGAAACCGGGAGGGCAGATGACCGCGCCGCCCGCCGCCAGTTGACTGAGCAACGAAGCGACAATGCCGTGAATGTGGAACAGCGGCATCACGCAGAGCGAGCGGTCGGCGGGGCTAAGCTGGTAGGTGGTGATGATGTTGGCGGTCGAAGCAACCAAATTGCGATGGCGGATCGGCACTCGCTTGGGCCGACTGGTCGTACCGCTGGTATGTAGGATCATCGCCACATCGTCGGCTTCAGCCCAGCCATCACGGCGCGGCGGGCCGGCCTCGCTGGCCGCGCTGAAGATTAAGCGGCCAGCAGCGTCGAGCGCCGCCTCGATTAACAGCATCCCCGGACGCAACGCGGCCCGCGCTTCGTCGCCCTCGCCGGGAGCTACAATCAGCGCGCGGGCATTGGTATCTTCGTAGTAGAACGCAAACTCATCGCGGCGGTACTTGGGATTGAGCGGCGCAGCGGTGGCCGCCGTCGCCGCAGCCAGAAAGGTCATCGCCATCGCCGGGCCATTACCCAGCGCGATCGCGATCCGGTCTCCCCGGCCCAACCCATGGGCTTGCAACCATTCGGCCAACCGGCTAACCTGCGTGCGCAGATCGGCAAATGCCCACACCAGCCCGCCCGGCGCGATCAACGCCGGATCGTGCTCGGCGCCAGCGCGCAAGAGGTCAAACAGTGTTGCTCTGTTTGTGGTCATAGCACCGTATTCCTCATCCACACGTGCAATGCGTGTTACCATCCGACCGCCAAGCCATCGCAACGTGGCTCGGTGCCGGCGACGTAGCAACCGCTTGGCAAGCGCCAAATGATCTGTCCTCGACCAAACCCGCTCAACTCGCTTTCGACCACTACCTGATGACCACGAGCAGCGAGACCCTCGATCACGTGGCGCGGCGTTTCGAGTTCGAGGCGCAGCGTACCGTCGCGCTCCCACCTCCACCGCGGCGCATCGAGGGCCGCCTGCGGATGCATCCCGTAATCGAGGGTATTGACAACCACCTGCACGTGACCTTGCGGCTGCATATGACCACCCATCACGCCAAAGGGGCCGATCGGTGCGCCGTCTTTGCTGAGAAAGCCGGGAATGATAGTATGGAATGGGCGTTTGCCCGGCGCAACGTGATTGGGATGGCTAGGATCGATCACAAACCCGCAGCCGCGATTGTGCAGCGCGATGCCATACTCAGGCACCACTACCCCTGACCCAAACCCCATATAGGTCGATTGGATCATACTCACCATCATACCATCACGGTCAGCGACGGCGAAATAGACCGTGCCGCCCTTGGGCAACGCCGCTGGACCATAGTCGTTGGCCTGCTCGCCGATCAACCGGCTGCGTGCCGCCAGCCGGTTACGGTCAAGCATCTGGGCAACCGGCACCGGCGCTTTGGCCGGATCGGCCACATACGCGAAGTTATCGGCAAACGCCAGCTTCATCGCCTCAATCTGCCAATGGAACGCCGCCGCTGACTCGCGGGGGAAGCGGGCCAGATCAACGTGGTCAAGGATGCCGAGCGCCATCAACGCGGCAATCCCTTGCCCATTCGGCGGAATCTCGTGAACGGTGTAGCCGCGGTATTGCATCGTGATCGGCGTCACCCACTCTGAGCGATGGGCAGCCAAATCCTCAGCTCGCAACAGGCCGCCGGTTGCGCGGGCAAAGCGGTCGATCGCCGCAGCAATTTCACCCTGATAAAACGCATCCGCGCCGTGACGGGCGATCAAGCGCAGGGTGCGGGCATGGCCGGGGCTCACGAACCGCTCGCCGGGGCGCGGGGCGCGGCCATCGCGGCTAAAGGTCGGCAGAAAACCGGCGAACGCCGGGCCGGTGCGAGCATGAGCCGCCGCCACCCCACGCGCCCAAAAGTAGGCCACCATCGGCGGTACCGGCGCACCCTCTTCGGCGTATGTAATCGCCGGTGCCAGCACCTGTGCCAGCGGCAAGCGGCCAAACCGCTCGTGCATATCGCCCCACAATCGCACCACCCCCGGCACTGTCACCGGCCACCAGCCATGCACCGGCAGCTCGGTATGACCAGCAGATGCTAACGCCTCGGCAGTCAAGCCGGCTGGCGCCGCTCCCGAACCGTTGATGCCGTAGAGCGTATTGCCGGCCCAGATCAGGGCAAAACCGTCGCCCCCCAACCCATTCGAGGTCGGTTCGAGCACCGTCAACGCCGCCGCCGTCGCAATCGCCGCATCAACCGCATTGCCGCCGGCTTGCAACACCTGCATCCCGGCCTGCGACGCCAGCGGATGGCTGCTCGCGACCACGCCACGCTCGGCCACGACCGGCACTCGCCGTCCGGGGTAGGGGAAATGGTGCAGGTTGAGATCCATGAAACAGCTCCTTCACCTCACAAAGGCGCTAAGGGTGAGATAGTTGATTATACAATGGATCGTACATCCAAATGACGCAGCTTGACATTGCCGCCCGCGAGTGTTATCCTACATAACAAAGACATAATGTGCGTTGCGATCGCAGATGATCGTTTCAGTAGTAGGATGCGGCCTGGCGTTGCACGCCGGGCGTTTTTGATCAGCTACTTCGATCGCTATCAAGGTTCTCTCATCAGTGACTATTTCACTGTCGCCAAACGAACCTGCTTTCTCTTACACTTGCCGGAAATGCTATTGAATGACGGTGGTGATATGCCATCTGACGAATGCGATAAACTGGCATTGCCGTCTCAGAGCTGCGTTGCTATCCGCATATCATCTGGCCAGCCACGCGACAGATCGGCAGTACATAGCCTGCCTGAACAGGAGCGGCTACCATGGACGATGTAACTGCTACCGCTGATCCGGTTGAATTGATTGCAGATATGCCAGACGGTCCGGTGATGAGGGATGAACTTCCGCCCCTCGCATCTGAACTGCTGAAGCACAAAGTCATGCTCACCATCGTCGAGCAACAACAGCGACGTGGTTGCCAATCCTCGCTCGAGACGGTGCAAGCTGCGTTCATCCATGCCTATCTCTCGCCCTCGGTCGAAGCGCTTATTGCCCGTCACCGCGAATATCTTCCTACCGCCGATTTTGATCTGATTCGCCGCGCGTATGCGCTCGCCGCCGTGGCCCACGAAGGCCAGCGCCGCCAATCAGGCCAACCTTACATTGATCACCCAATTGAAGTTGCCCTGATTCTGCTCGATTTGCGCCTCGATACCGAATCGATCGCCGCAGCGCTACTACATGATGTGGTCGAAGATACCGGTGTGCCGATCGAGGTGATCGAGCGTTTTTTTGGCAAGCAAGTCGCTAATCTCGTTGATGGCGTGACCAAGCTCTCGGGGTACGAGAATAAAAGCAAAGAAGAGGTGCAGGCCGGCACCTACCGCAAACTGATTATCGCTTCGGCTGATGATCCGCGGGTGGTGTTGATCAAGCTGGCCGACCGCCTGCACAATATGCGCACCATTCACGCTACTCCGCCCCACAAACAGCAGCGCGTCGCGCGCGAGACGCTTGATATTTATGCGCCGCTCGCTCACCGTCTCGGCATGTGGCAGATGAAGTCGGAGCTTGAGGATCTCGCCTTTAAGACCCTCCATCCCGATCGCTACAAAGAGATTGCCCAAGGGCTGGCGATGCGGAAGGAAGCACGCGACCGTATCGTCCAGCGGGTGATTGCCCAGTTGAAAGAGGCGCTGGCCCGCGAAGGTATAAAGGCTGAAGTGACCGGTCGCTCGAAGCATATCTATTCGATCTGGCGCAAGATGGAGCGCAAAGGGGTGCCGCTAGAGCGGATCTATGACCAGCTTGCGGTGCGAATTATTGTTGATGATCCCAACAACGAAGTGGGGGAATGTTACCGGGCACTCGGTGTTGTTCATAGCAAGATGAACTGGACGCCGGTGACGCAAGAGTTCGATGATTACATCGCCGCCCCCAAAGAGAGTTCGTACCGCTCGATCCATACCACGGTCATCCTACCCGAAGGCGTTCACTGCGAAGTGCAGATCCGCTCGCGCAAGATGCACGAAGAGGCCGAGCACGGCATTGCCGCTCACTGGCGTTACAAGGAAGGTTTCAACACTCGCAGTGATAAAGATTACGAAAACAAGATTCGCTGGTTGCGCGAGCTGATTACATGGCGCAACGAGACGACCGATAGCGAATTCGTTGATATGCTGCGCGCCGAGTTTGAAGAGCGCGTCTTTGTCTTTACGCCCAAAGGTAAGATTATCGACCTGCCCGAAGGCTCGACGCCGATCGATTTCGCTTACCGCATCCACTCGGAAGTGGGTCATAATTGTATCGGCGCGAAAGTCAACGATCGCATGGTGCAGCTTAATTACGAGCTGCGCAACGGCGAGATTGTCGAGATTCTGACCTCGAAGACGCCGCGCGGCCCTAGCCGTGATTGGCTGCGGATTGTGAAGACGCCGTCGGCCAAAAACCATATCAAACGCTACTTCCGCCGGCTCGAGCGCGAAGAGAATATCGCCGCCGGACGCGAGATGCTTGAGAAAGAACTGCGGCGCGTTGGTCTTACCCATGTGAGTTTTGAGAAGCTGGTTGAATTAGCCGGCCCGTCGGTGCGCTCGGTAGAGGATCTTTTCTACCAGATCGGGGTTGATGATATCAACGAGCGCAAGCTGGTCGCGAAATTACTCGATGGTCAAGCGCCTCCCGCACCTGCGCCGGTGCCCGCGCCCAGCCCCACCCAACCGCTGGCGCAGGTGAGCGCAAGCGGTGAGATCTATCTCGCTGGCACTGGCAAGATTCCATCACGCATCGCTCGTTGTTGCAATCCGATCTTTGGTGAACCGATCGTGGGCTTTACCACTCGCGGTCGCGGCGTTACCGTTCATCGAGCCGATTGTCGCACCCTTCAACATCTAAGTGAAGCTGAACGAGGCCGCCTCATGCCGGTCTGTTGGGGCAATGGTTCGGTGACAAACCAGACTTTCCCCGTGCCGTTACGAATTGAAGCGTGGGATCGGGTTGGTTTGTGGCGCGATATATCCAATGTGATCGCCGAGGCCGGCATTAATATCACCGAAGTCAATCATGGCAAACCACGCGCCAATGGGCGGATGGTGTTGAATGTCACCGTCTCGCTCCAGTCAATGGCTCAGCTCTCGCCGCTGATCGAGAAGATCAACCGCATTCCTGATGTGCTTGATGTCTATCGCAAGACGTAACTCCCGCGCTCAGCGATGATCGAATCACTCCGTGCCGGCCTGCTGCAATGGTTTGCCAACCATGCCCGCGACCTGCCATGGCGCCGGACTCGCGATCCGTATGCGATTATGGTTGCCGAAGTAATGCTCCAGCAGACGCAGGTTGACCGGGTGATTCCGAAGTATCAGGCCTTTTTAGCCACATTCCCTACTATCGAAGCCCTTGCTGCTGCGCCCACCGCTGATGTGATCCGGTTGTGGGCTGGGCTTGGCTACAACCGGCGCGCCGTCAATTTGCAACGGGCAGCGCAGGTGATTGTCGCTCAACACGGTGGGAAGGTGCCGGATTCGGTGGCCGCCTTGCGCACGTTGCCCGGTATTGGCCCCTATACTGCCGGCGCGATTGCCTGCTTTGCCTTCGAGCGTGATGTCGCTTTTCTCGATACCAACATCCGGCGGGTGGTGCGCCGGCTTTGCGTTGGCCCTGACCATTTGGCTGCGGTTGCCGATAGCGTATTGCTGGCCCACGCCGAGGCGCTGATTCCGCCGGGGCAAGGCTGGGCATGGAACCAAGCGATCATGGAGCTAGGCGCGCTGGTTTGCACTGCCGTTAGCCCAACTTGTTGGCGCTGTCCGCTGCGTCAGTACTGCCGCGCATACGCTGCCGCAGTCGCCGCTGATACCGCTCTGGCTGAAATGATGACCACTCCTGCGCTTAAGCGCGTTGCCGAGCCGCGCCCTGCCGAACCGTTCGTCGGGTCGCGCCGTTGGTACCGAGGCCGGATTATCGCCGCGCTGCGCGCTTTGCCTGCCGGGACGGCGTTACCCCTATTCGAACTAGGCCGGCAAGTGCGGCCTGATTTCGCGGCTGACCATGAACAGTGGCTTCTGCAATTGGTGCACGATCTCGCCCGTGATGGGTTGTTGGTGATCACGGAACAAGGCGTGCGCTTGCCCGCTTAACTCTGGCAGAGGCCGTTGAGCGTGCGGTAAGCTCATCTTGTTTGCAACCAACACGGAACGAGCTGCGTATGGCTATATGTATATGCCAATCTGGTCTTTGCCCTCGTTTAGTACGACAAAAGGTATAAAATATCTTTAGCGACTGGTGATAGACGCAGGCAGCCTGTCAGCCAATAGCTGTCGTGCAGTTTCACCAATGCCTCCTTTTTGGACAGGCAACGGCGCGCTACAAGGAGACTTCCTACATGCACACCATTCCGTCGCCCGTGCGCGGATCGCTGATCGGATTGTGGAGTGCTGCTATCGTGGTGGGGGTGATGTCTTGGCTCTTAGCACCGGCTACCCTGCTTGATGTGGGCACATGGCTGGCTATGATCCTCTTTGCGCTCGGTCTGACCATCTTTGAAGGGTTGACTATCGTGCGCCAGCATGATCGTCCACTTACTATCACCCTCGTCTTGCTCATTGCTGCAATGATCATCTTGCCGTGGCCACTGTTTCTGCTCGCGGTTGCGATTGGCGCGGTGGCCGGCGCATTAGCGCGCGCGGCGCCATGGTGGCAGGCGCTCTCGTTAGCCGCGACGCGCTGGATCGCTTTAACGGCTGGCAGTGCGGTTTTGATGATTTTTGCGCAACAGCATACCTATGGCGCAACCATTGCTTCGCCATCGGCACTCATTGGCTTGATCGGCAGCGGGTTGGTTGTCTATCTGATCGAACGGGTGGCAAGCGCGAGTTTGGTTGCGCCATTCACAGGGGAACCCTTACCGGCGGCGCTGCGCTTGCGTCTCGACGATGCCGGTTGGTATGCGCTTATCTTTGCCCCGCTAGGGGGGATGCTGGCTATCCTCTGGCAACAGGAGGTGTGGGCCTTTGCTCTTGGCATCGTCCCGCTGGCGATGGTGCAGATCAGTTTGCGTCGCCAGCACAAACTTGAAGAGGCGTTAAGCATCGCCGACGCCCAACTGCGCACCGCCAACGCCCGGCTGTTATCCCTCTCACGCCAAAGTGAACATTTGCAAAATCTGGTCGTCTCATTGATGGCTAGTCGTGATGTGCCAACAATGCTCAATCTGCTCGGCGAGCGGCTGAGCGCGCTGATGGAAGCGGATAGCGCATGGGTGACGCTGTACGATGAGCATGGCAATCTGCAATTGGTTGCGTCACACCATTTGCCGGCACCGACCGAAGGAGTGGGGCCGCAACCTATTCCCTTGCCTCGTGACTACGATCTCGCCCTCGAACGGCGGCGCGTCACCCTCTTTACCGACCAGCACGTGCAGACGCTGGCGCCAGTGGCTGCGTTGACCGAGCACTCACCTTGGCAAGCGATCATTCTCTTGCCGCTATTGGACGAGCAGCAACCGCTTGGCGCCGTCTGTTTAGCTTTTGAGCAGGTTCGTGGTCTCAAAGAGGACGAGCAACTTCTCTTGGCCGCCTTTGCCCGCCACGCTGCTGCCGTGATTCAAAACGCGCGCCTCTTTCGCCGCTGGCAAGAGATGCAGATCGAATTGGGCCGGTCGGCGAAGCTGGCGGCTGTTGGCACGTTTGCTGCCAGTATTGCGCACGAATTTAACAACCTTCTCTCTGGCATGCTCGGCTATGCCCAATTGGGTTTAGCTGATGATGATGTTGAGACGAAAAATGAGGCGTTAAAGGTGGTGCTCGATACCTGCAAGCGCGGGAGCAGCATTACCGGTAGTCTGCTTACCTTTGCTCGCCGGCGCGAATCGCGGCGTGAGTTGTCGGATCTGCGTGAAGTAGTTGACGGTACGCTCACTTTGATGGAAATTGAATTACGCAAACACGGCATTCAGGTGGTGCGCCAGATCGAGGCGGTGCCCCTAACGATCTGTGATGCCGGCCAGATTGCGCAGGTCTTCCTCAATCTGCTCACCAATGCTCGTGATGCGATGAAACCGCAGGGTGGCACGTTGACTGTCACGCTTAAGGCAGAGCAAGGCTGGATTGTGTTGCGAGTTGAGGATACCGGCTGTGGCATTCCCGAAGCCATTCGTCGCCAGATCTTTCAGCCGTTTGTCACAACGAAGAATGCTACCGGCAACCAATCGGGCACCGGTTTAGGGTTAGCAGTATCGTATGGGATCATCCAAAATCACAACGGTCGCTTCGAGGTCGAGAGCGAGGTGGGTAGGGGGACGACGATGACCATCCGCTTGCCGATTGTGCAGGAAGAGCCGGCCGAAACGGCGCCAGCGCCGATCCCATCGCTTCACCTGCTTGTCATTGACGATGACGAAACGACAGCTCGCGGATTAATTGACTTGTTGGAAAGAGCTGGCCACCGTGTCACCTATTGCGCTCACAGTGCCGAGGCGGTCGCTATCTATACCGCTAACCAGTTTGATATAGTGCTGAGCGATGTAGTGATGCCAGAACTCGATGGGATTACGTTGCTCAATGTCTTGCGCTCGTATGACCCGGTCGCTAGTGTCATTCTCTTTACTGGTCATATTGAACCGGATCAGGTAGCAGCAATGGCGGCGAGTGGCGCGTATGCGGTGCTACGCAAGCCGTTTGCCGCCGATGAGTTGATGGCTGCCGTGCAAGCCGCCTACCACGACCGCGAACGTACTCGCCGCGCTCTCGCTAGCATTACCGAACCGGCCTCGCTGCGGTGAAACAGTGTTAGCGCAAAGCCGCAAAGCGAGCCAAGATGCAGGAGAGCCGGATGGCTGTCCGGCTCCGCAGAGAACGCAAGATATTTGGGATGGGATCATCCTTCGCATACTCGGCAGTACAAATCCTCCAGCCGGAGCCTCACTCAAGAATCAGTCGCGTCCGTTGGAAGCGCCGCATCGCCGCGCCGATCAACACGCTGTCGATCACGGCCAATACAGCAATCGCAGTTAGCACCGCTTGTGGCACATTCCAACCAGCAATGAGATGCAACAGCCGTTCTTGCCACGCTGCCGGCAATGCCTGTAAGCCAAACGTCGGCACAAAGATTAACAACATCACCGCGATGCTCAACATTTGTGTGGCTTGCTGCACAGTTTTCGCCCGCAGCGACACCAAGATTCCCGCGCCGGCAGCGAGGCCGCCGCTGAGCAACGAGATGCCGATCACGCCTAACGCTACTGCTGGCGGGTAGAAGAGCAAGCGCCCTTCACCGTGAACGAGGTTGATGGTGATCAGCCCTACCAGCAGGCTGACCCACGTGAGTCCGACCCCATACGCCAACGCGGCCAGTAGTTTGCCGAATAAAATCGCCTGATCGGCCAGTCGGCTGGCGAGCAAGGTTTCCAGCGTGTGCCGTTCGCGTTCGCCAGCAAACGAATCCGCCACAACCGCATTGACCAGAAAGAGCGGTACCCAGCTCCAGTAGATGAGCGTGATCGGTGACTCAACCCACGATTTGCCCATTTGCCACGGTAACAAGATACCGAAGGAAAGGATCATGAAGAGGATGCCAAATTTGCCAACCCGATCGCCAAAGTTGAACGCCTCTTGCAGCTCTTTGCGCATGACTGTCCAGACATCAGTAAGCATGGGCTTCCTCCTCTTCCATCAAGGTCAGGAAGACCGCTTCGAGACTGGCATGGCTGCGGCGCACTTCTTCGATCTGTCCGCCGTGCTCAACCACTAGCTTCACCAGCGAGGCCGGATCGCTCGCGGTGGCGAGTTCGATCAGCAGGCGCGAGCCGTTGGCTTCCACTCGCTTCACAGCCGGTTGGGATTGGAGAACCGTCACGACATGCGGCGTGAAAGCGCGCCCGATGATTTCGAGGTGCAGCGTTTCATGGCGGCGTAGCTCGGCGAGACTGCCTTGCGCCACCAGCCGCCCTTGCCGGATAATTCCGACTCGGTGGCAGAGTTTCTCGGCTTCGGCGAGATTGTGCGTGGTGAGAAAGACGGTCACCCCTTCGCGTTCAACCAGTGTGCGCAGATCGTCGCGCAATGCGGCGGCAGCAATGGGATCAAGGCCAGCAGTTGGTTCGTCGAGGAAGATGAGTTGAGGCCGGTGCAAGAGCGCGCGCGCAATCGCGAGCTTCTGCTTCATACCGCGGCTCCACATCTTGACCTGTTCGTTGCGTCGTTCCCACAATCCCAACGGCTCTAACAGTTCGCGGATGCGTTGGTTGCGCTCGGCAGCCGGCATTCGCCAGATACGCCCATAGTAATCAAGGTTGTCAGCGGCGCTCAGCCGTTCATATAAGCCAGCGTGTTCCAACAGTGCGCCGGTGCGCTCACGCACCTCGGCAGCTTGCTGCGGCACCGGCAAGCCTAACACCTCGATCTGGCCGGCATCGGGTTGTAATAAACCTAGCAACAGCCGGATCGTAGTTGTCTTGCCCGATCCGTTTGGTCCCAAAAAGCCGAAAATTTCACCCTGCCGGACTTCAAGCGTCAATTGGTCAACTGCTCGCACCGGGCCAAAGGTGCGGGTCAGTTGCTGGGTGCGGATGGCGAACGTGTTCATTATGCGCCTCTGATCGATTAGCTTCCCAACGGCCACCACTCTCTACCCCGCCGGTGCCGGCATTATAGCTGGCGGCTCATCACTATTGCCGGTGGCGGCCACCAGATGGTGCAAACTGCACCAGTAGTACTGAAACGCTTCCTTGCCGGTCTCGGTCAACGAACAAAGGGTCAATGGCGACTTGCCGCGATAGGTCTTCTCGATCCGCACATAGCCGGCCTGTTCGAGTTTGGCGAGATGAACCGATAAATTCCCTTTGCTGAGGCCGGTCTCGCGTTGCAAAAAGAGGAAATCGGCGCTATCGACCGTATACAGCAGCGCAACGATCATCAGGCGCGCCGGTTCATGAATGACGATCAAGACTGGCCAGTTGGTGTAGCTGGAGTTTCATCATGATACCTCGATCGATGTGTGTTGGAGATAGCGGTAGAGCGTGACACTGCCGCTAATCAGCATCCACGCGCCTGCCGTTGCGATCACCAGACTGGCGCCGAGAAAACCATTCACTGGCGTCCAGTGCATGAATATGCCAAGTGCCGTCACAAATGCAGCTAAGGCGTAGAAGCGCCGCATACCAAGATATGCACCGAGGTAGCCCAAGCCGGCGGCCAAGGTCGCGCCCATAAGCACCGGCATCCATGCCTCGGCGAGCTGGACATTGAAGGTGAGGTTGGCCAATGCGATGCCTACCCCGATTCCCACCAACCCACCGAGCGCGCGTTGCCATCGAGGCGGTTGGCGATAGGCAACATAACCGGTGCGCGGGTAGGTGATGCGCATCTTGAGCGCGTGGAGGATCGTTCTGCCCAACAGGATCAGCGGGATTAGCGCGAGCGGTAGCAAGAGATTGGTTCAGTCGGCGATGTTGGCCGGCGCTGACAATAGTATAAGCTGGACAGAGCCGGTGAACAAAAAGATGCTGCCGATCAGCAATTCCGGCAAACCGTCGATCATCCAGTAGCGCCGAGTGCGTTGACTGAGGTCGGGAACCGGGTTCATGGCTACACTTTTTGTAAACTGGTCTGTGTTACAAACCTGTTTTTACTATAAGACAACCGGGATGAGCTTGTCAGGGATTTTTAGGCGGGAGCAAGCCCTCACCTCAGCCTTCCCCCTCCGAGGTCAAGGGCGGACAGAGCGTATGAACGTAGATGCAGGTTATGGCCTTAGAATGGGTCATTTGACCCTCGTCCCCAACCCTGTTCCCACTAGCGCGGGAGCGGGGCGCTGCTCCGTTTCGCTGTAGCAATATCTTTGCCGCCAATCCGGCGATTCCCCCTCTCCTGCCGTGAGGAGGAAAAGGAGGGGCGGGGGTGAGGGCTACCACCGAGTTGCAGGGGAATAGCCTCAAAGAGATACAAAAACCACAACAATTTTTTGTGCTGCTTGGGTCTTTGTAGTGGCTATTCCCCACCTCATAGCGGGAGAGGAGGCCGGGGGGAACTCAGCCCGCGCAGCGGGCTTCGTAATCGTAGCCCGGCCCTTCAGGGCCGGACTCCCTCTTACCGCTGCCGGATTGTGATCTCGTCGAAGCGCACGATGATCCCGCTCTCATCGAAACTGGTGACCGCCAACCCAACCTCGCCGCGAGTAAAGGTCGGATCGCGCGTCTGCTCCAACCGGCGGTCGTTGATGTACAGCGTAATCTCGTCGCCGCGCAGCTCGACCCGCATGCGGTTGTTTCCCGGTTTAATGGCCTCGTGCTGCGTCCAGTCAATGATCGTCTCCCACTGATTATCTTCCAGCAATTCAAGCGCGTAGTAACCGTCGTTCGAGACGCTAAACAAGTAGAAGTTGTCTGCGTCTTGATAGTGAAAGATCAATCCGGCGGCGCCAGCCGGACTATTGCGCGGGATTGAATAACTTGCTTCGATCACGACATTGCGATAGCTGCCGTCAACGAGTGCCCACACCAACAGCTCCGGCTCCTTGACTTCGATGATGTAGTTTCCCTGCTCGTAAGCGTAGCGCGCCCTGCTGTCTTCACTAGTGCCTAAGTTGCTGTCCGCTGGGTTCTCGAAATCATCGCGGAAGACAATCTCGCCGCCAATCACTGATTCCACTGCACCGCCACCGCTTGTAGAAGGCTCTCCGGTAACAGGGGTCGGTGTATTGGTCACGTCGCTGAAGCTAAATGAGGACAGCGAGATCACGATAAAGACGCATGCGCCAATAAAGATGAGCAGCAGCAAGCCAATACCGCCAACCAGCAACCAGATGAGCTTGTTGTTCGGAGGGGTAGCTTGCATCTCGACGCTCGATGGAATCTGGTGCGGCGGAGGACTGCTGGCCGGTATCCTATACGATGGCGGTGGCGGTATGAAAGGATCGGGCGGGCTGCCGGCGCTTTGGGTGGGCGGAATGACCGGTGGAGTAGGCGGGGCGGCGGGCCGGTCGGGCGGGATGATGGTGGTCGGCGGGGCGGCGGGCTGGTCGGGCGGGATGATGGTGGTCGGCGGCGCGACCTTTTCTGGCACGCGCGCGCCGCACTCCGGGCAAAAACGGTCGTTCGCCGTTAGTTTGTGGCCGCATTGCGGGCAAAAAGATGGTTGTTGCGGTTCACTCATATCTACTCCTGATCAGTGCGTGACCTCTCTGTGTCGATGGGTGGCCGGGAACGTGCGCCGCCGGCCCGCTGGCGCAGGGCCTCAGCGTGCGTGCTGCCAGTCCGTGGTACGCCAACCTCGCGCCTAGGCGAACCAGCCGCCGCCGAGTAGTGCAAATCGTTCACTCATTGGCCAATATCTCACCTAACGCTGCAATACAAGCGTGGTTCTCGTCATCGGTACCGAACGAAATCCGAATCCAACCCGGCAACCCCCAACCACTGAGCGGCGTCACCAGCACCCCGCGCTAGGCTAGTGCCGCTGCCAGCCCCTGATCGTCAGCCACCGCCACAGCTACGAAGTTTGTCTCGCCGGGAATGACGGTCAAGCCTACGGCTCGCAAACCCTCGCTCAGCACCGTGCGGCTGTGCGCAGCGTGGGCCAACGATCGTGCGAGATGTTCGGCGTCATCGAGCGCAGCTAGGCCGGCAATCTGCGCCAACGAATTGACGTTGAAGACGGGCCGCGCCCGTTCCAGATAGGCGATCAGTTCAGGCACAAAGGCATACCCAAGCCGCAGACCGGCCAATCCGTGGATTTTGGCAAAGGTGCGCAACAGCAGCAGATTATCGCGTCCGGCCCGGATGAGTGGCGGCAGATCGGGAAAGTCGGGCCGGGTGACAAACTCGATATAGGCTTCATCCACCACCACCAGTACCTCATCCGGCACCTGATCGAGGAAAGTGCGCAGTTCCGCCTCCCCGACCGTCGTGCCAGTGGGATTATTGGGATTGCAGACGAAGACGAGCCGGGTGTTCGGCGTGATCGCTGCGGCCATTGCCGGTAAGTCATGAGTCATATCGCGCAGCGGAATCTGGCGCGCAATCGCGCCTTGCGCCTGTATGCGCCGCACGTAGCTGATGAATGAGCCGTGTGCTAGCACCGCTTCATCGCCTTCTCTCAGCATGGCATGGCAAATCAACATAATTAATTCGTCAGAGCCATTGCCTAGCATCACGCTTTCCGGGGCAAGCTGGACGCGCGCGGCGAGCGCATGCTTGAGCGCTACCCCGCCGGCGTCAGGGTAGCGATGGAGTTCGGCCAACGCTGCTTGCACCGCGGCCACTGCCCGTGGTGATGGCCCTAAGGGGTTTTCGTTGGCAACCATGCGAATCGGTGGCCGCCCTGCCGGCCCAAGTCGCGGTGGCGGCGCCGGTGAGAGGGCTTGGAGAAACGGCTTCTTTCGGATCGGCACAGGCAATACTCCGGGTCACTGCAAATCTGTCGTATGGTAATGATACGGCGGTTTGCATGATGTTCTTCGTTATCATTGCGAGGGTGCGCAATGCCCGCAGCAGTCTCTGTGAGGGTGGGAGTTGCCTGCTGTTTGCCCAGTCGTCCCGGTGCGAGCCACCGGTGGCGGCAACCCACCGTCTTCTCCATTGTCATTGCGAGGGTGCGTCACACCCGCAGCAATCTCCTGCGAGAGTGAGATGAAACCACTGTTCATTCATTGCTATTGCGCGTCATCCAACCCTAAATCGCTCGCTTGCAGCAGCAATTGCCTGAGGGTAGGACGATACGTTCCATCGCCTCACCCCATTGCAATGATCTGAAGGTGCAGGATCTGACTGCCGTTTGCTCCACCATTGTCGCTTTTTGCTCACCATCCCTCATTCCCTACTCCCATCTCTCGTGGCCGCTCAACCGGCAACAACACCATAAATGTGCTACCCTGCCCTTCGCGGCTCTCGATCCAAATCTGGCCGCCGTGCAACTGCATAATCTCGCGGCTCAGATACAAACCGAGGCCCAATCCCTCGCCCCGCCGCCCCGGTGACCGGTAATAGCGTTGGAAGACCCGTTCTTGTTCGCTCACCGGAATGCCTAGCCCTTGATCGCTGACGCTGATCAAGACTGCTGGCGCGCTGTTAGCCGGCAGCAACGCGCTGCGCAGGCGCACGCTGATCACACTATCGGGTGGGCTGTATTTAATCGCGTTGTTGAGCAAGTTGGTCAATACTTGCCGGATGCGGACAGCATCGCAGACGATGAGTAATTCGGTAGTTTCGGTTTCGAGCAAGAGTTCACGATTGCCGGCGCTAGGCCGCTGTTGGTCAATCACTTGCTGGGCCAGCATCACCAGATTGGTTGGCTGGTATTGGAGATCGAACTGGCCGGCGTCGAGCCGTGACACATCGAGTAGGTTATCAACGAGACGCAGCATATGGGCGACTTGCTGGGTGAGGATGGTCAGCCCGTGAATATCGCGCGGATCGCCGTCACGCTGCTGTTCGCGGCGGAGCAGGTGATCGGCATAGCTGCGCACCGCCGCCAGCGGGCTGCGCAGTTCATGCGCAGCCACGGCCAGAAACTCGTCTTTGGCGCGCTGTACCTTCTGGTTGGTTGTGATGTCGCGGAAGGTGATCACTGCTCCTTCCACATCACCTTGTTCGTTCACCGCCGGCGCGCCAGTGAAGCTGAAAAAGCGTTCGCTCCCGTCTGCCCGCCGGCGCATCAACCGGTAGTCGTAGAAGGTGTTGCCGCGCAAGGCGCGGGTAAATGGCAGATCGTCAGGCGTCAGCGGATTGCCGTCTAAATCGCGCAAATCGTATAAGTCAGGAATGGCAGCCAACGGCATCTCAAAGCTGAGGTTGTCTTGTTCGAGCAATTCATGCGCCGCCTGATTGGCCAAGGTTAAGCGTCCGTAACGATCACAGAGCAGCACCCCCTCGGCAATTGACTCGACGACCGTATTCAGCTTGCGACGCTCGCGCTGGCTGTCTTCATACAACCGCACGTTGGCAATCGCAAAACCGACCTGATTGCAGATCGGCATCAGCAAGTCCTTATCGATCTGGCTGGTCAAGTCAAGACCGCCAAAGAGGGCTAACACGCCGGTCACAGTGCCGCCGGCCAGCAAGGGCAAGTAGGCGGCAGCCGTCATCCCGGCGGCGATCAATGCCGTCTCGCCACGTTCGCTCAGCAGGGGCCGGATCGCCGGTTGGCCGTAACGCACGACTTCGGCGCATGGACTAGCATCAACCGGCGCTTGATCAAAACAGGCCAACGCAGCCACATCAATCCCGTGCCATGCATCGATCTGTAGGCGTTCTTGCGCCGGATCGAAGATCAGGAGCGCGCCCCTGTGGGCCGGGGTCAATTCCAACACGACGGTGAGCACACTCTGCACCAGATCCGTCAAATCGGCCGCGGTACTAATTGAGGTAACGACAGCGTCAAACGCTTTCAACCGCTGATTGCTCCGCCGGATCTCATCGTACAACTGGGCATTGCGGATGGCCGCCGCGACAATGCTGGTGATCATTTCGAGATTGTCCGGCTCCAGCTCCAGTGGTTCGGTATCAACGCCAATGAGTTCGAGTACACCAACAAACTGATTGCCGGCGCGCAATGGCGTGGCCGTAATCGTCAAGCTGCGCGGCACGAGATCGCTTAACTCTTGAAAGATGGTTTGGGCCTGCGCCGAGACCAACCCCTGCAATTCGCGGTAGCTATGCTCGCCGTGCTGTTGCACGATAGTGTCACGTTGCCATGCTAGACCGGCCACGCCCTCGCCTATCCGCAATTTAATTTGCCGCCATTGCGCTTCGAGGAGCGGTGGCATCGTTAACCCAGCCTGCGCCACTGGTTGCAATCCGCTAGGTGTGGCGAGCCAGAGGATCGCCGCGCGCAGCGCCGGCCCAACCTCAACAAAACTGCCGACCAGCGCCGGAAAGAGCCGTTCTGGCTCTTGCAACGCCAGCCATGCAGTGCTCGCCTGCATCCAACGCCGCACCCGCTCGGTTGGGATAAAGCGTGTATGAGGTTGGGTCATTGCGGCTAATTCTTGTTGCGGCTCGGTCATGGCGCTTGCTCTCCGTGCGACCATGCCACAGCACGCCGGATCCCCTCGGCTAGGGGTACCTGCGGTTGATAGCCCAACAGCTCGCGGGCGCGCCGGATGTCGGCAACATAGTAACCGACTTCACCGACTCGCTTGATTGGTTGCACGATGATGTCGGGCCGGCGACCAAGGGCAAGACCGATCAATTCGGCGGCGCGAATGAGGGTGTTACCTTCACCGTAGGCCAAATTAATCGTGCGGTTACCAACTTCTCCTCTCAATAAACGGGTGATCCCGCGCACAATGCCGTCAACGCAATCGTCAATGTAGGTAAAATCGAGCACCTTATCGCCGCCGAATACCGTTACCGGCTCACTGCGGCTGATCCGATGAATGAACAACGGGATGACCCGCTCCATCCGCGCTAAGTCATTGTCGTAGCGGCCATAGACGTTCGAGAAGCGAAAGACAATATAGCGCAAGCCATAACAGCGCGAGTAGGCGTAGATCAACGCCTCGCCGGCAATCTTCGAGGCCGAGTATGGGCTTTCGGTAAAGCTGAAATCGGCCCGCGTCTCTTCGGTGAGGTAGCGGTGAATGTCACCGTAGACTTCGCGTGACGAAGCAAAAATGATTGGCAGGTCATGCGCGCGGCAATATTCGAGCACGTTGTAGGTAATGTTGATGTTTTCGAGCGCGCGGTACGGCTCGCTCACCAGCTCGTAGACCTTGGCATTGGCCGCTAGATGTACGACCAAGTCGCACGCCGGATAGGGCGCACCACCGATCCCGGCCCGGAAGTCGCGCTGCGGCGTGGCAAGGTCTTGCAAGAGCGTTGGAATGCGGTCAGTCCACGGATTGACCCGCCGGTCAATCCCAAAGACCTGATACCCCTCCGCTAGTAAGCGCAGGCCGAGATTGGTACCGATCATGCCTGACGAGCCGGTGATCAAGATGCGCATCGCCGTACTATGTTCCTTACTGCGGGATTATGCGGTCTATTGCTCCTCAGTATATCACGCTCACTCATACCGCAACGCCGCGATCGGATCGAGTCGTGCCGCCCGGTCGGCAGGATAGAGACCAAAGAAAATGCCAACGGCAATCGACGTAACCGTCGCTAGCAAAATGGCGTCAAGGCTGACTTCAGCGCGGGCATTGGGCGAGAAGTTTGCCAGCAAGGCGGTGCCGATTGCGGCTAAGCCGTACCCTAGCGCAATACCGAGCACCCCTCCCATCAGGCTCAAGACTGTCGCTTCAACCAAAAACTGGAGGCGAATGTCGTTGCGCCGCGCGCCAACCGCTTTGCGTAGCCCGATCTCGCGGGTGCGTTCGGTCACGCTGACCAGCATAATGTTCATAATCCCAATCCCGCCCACTACCAACGAAATGGCGGCAATTGCCCCCAAAAAGATGGTGATCGCGCCAGTGATGGTCGCAAACGAACTGACCAGATCTTGTTGGGTGACGATGGTGAAGTTGTTGTTTTGGTAGGTCAGTCCGTTTCGTTGGCGCAGCAAGGCGGTGATCTGGTCGATCAGCTCATCAATGCTGTCTTCATCGCGGGCCTGAATATAGACGACTGTTACTTCGACCCGGCGGGCAACATTTTGTGCCGGCGGGAAGAGTCGGGTTTGGGCGGTCGTGATCGGTACGAAGATCTGGTCATCTTCGTTCGAGGCAAAACTGCCGCCGCGTTCGGCCATCACCCCGATCACTTGAAAGCCAATCCCATTGATCCGGATGCGCTGCCCAATCGGGTCTGCGCCGTCGGGAAAGAGGCGTTGCGCCACCCGGTGGCCGAGCACCGCTTCACGCGAACGCAATTCAATCGCCCGATCGTCAAAAAAAGTTCCCTCCGCCACCCGCGCATTGCGCACTTGCGGGTAATTGGCGCTGACGCCGGCGATCAGGGCGTCGTAACTGGCCCCGCTGTAGGTTGTGAGCGCGCGCCGGCTGAACTCGGCGCAGACGGCTGCGACCGCCGGTACGTTGAGCGGATCGGCGATAGCGGCAATGTCTTCGTTGGTCAAGCGCGGCGGCACTCGCCGGTTCGTTTCCGGGTCGTTGGTGCCGGGGAAGAGAAAGACCAAATTGCTGCCCAGCCCTTGCAATTCGCTGGTGACCAGCGTTTGGATCGCGCCCCCCAATGCCAGCAGCGCAATGACGGCTCCCACGCCGATAATAATGCCGAGCATCGTTAGAATAGCCCGCAGCTTGTTGGCCAGTAGGCTATTGAATGCAATGCGAAGCGCTTCAAGGATGTTCATAGACGTTGCTCCGCGCCATCACCGGTTACGCACGCCGGGAGGTGGCCCGCCGGCGTTAAACAGGTTGATCCGCGCATCTACCCCCGGCACATACACGCAACTGGTTCAAGGTTGGGTGACGAAGGAGGCAGAAACCGTGTTGATCCGCGCATCTACCCCCGGCACATACACGCAACTGTTCAGGTCGATGTTGCCGGAGACGATCTCGATTACTTGATTGTTGCTCAACCCTAATTGCACGGCGACAGCCTGCAATGCCGGTTGCGGCGGGCGCTGCGCAATATCCACCTTGCACAAACCGGGATCGGCGGTGACATCAACGAAGAACTGGCCACTGGCGGCGCGCACTGCCCGGCGCGGCACGATCAATGCGTCGCTCTTCTCGGCCACGATAATGTCGGCGCTGGCCGACATCCCCGGCCTGACCGCCGCTGGCGGATTGTCGGTGACGATCCGTACCGTATACGCCGTGACCCCCGATTGCACAATCGAGAGCGGGTTGATCCGCGCTACCTTGCCTCGTAGATCGAGATTGGGCAGTGCATCAAGCACCAGTGTGACCGGTTGGCCCACCGCGATCTGGGCAACATCTATCTCATCAACGGTGACATCAACATAATAACCGCTGAGATCGGCCAGCACCACCGCTGGGCGAGCCGCGTTATAGAATTCACCGATCTCGAGGTTGACCTCGGCCACGACGCCGGTAATCGGGGCGGTGAGAGTCGCTCGCTCTAGCGCCAATTGCGCTTGGGCGAGGCTGGCGCGGGCACTGGCAACTTGAGCTTCGGCGCTAGCCAAATCGGCCTCGCTCGGCGGCGCAGTGATCCGTTGTAAGTTGGCCTCGGCGCTAGCAACCGCAGCTTGCGCGGCGGCCAAGCTGCCGGCTCGCTGATCGCCCAGCAACTTGTTCAGGTTGGCTTCGGCCTGCGCCAATTGGGCGCGCGCCGCCGCGACTTGGTCGCGATCAGCACCGGCCAAGATCCGTTCAAGGTTGGCCTGCGCGCTACGCAGTTGCGCTTCGGCTTGGGCAATGCCGGTAATTTCGGCTTGCTTGGCCTGCTCAAAGGCGACTTGGGCCTGCCGCATCTGCTCTTCAGCATTCTCGACCGCGCGCAATGCCGCCGCTTCTGTATCGAGTGCCGATTGTGGCAACGATTGGCCAAACCGCGCCAACTGCTGCTCGCGCTCGCGGTTTTCGTTGTAAATGCGGCTGTACTCGGCTTGGCGATCTCGCAAGGTGTTCGCCGCTTGCAACAACTGCGACTCGGCCCGCGTTTTGGCCGCCGACAGCGAGTCGCGTTGGGCTTGCAAGGCCGCTGCCGCCTGATCAACCTGCGCTTGCGCCTGCGCTACCTCGCTAGCTTTTGGCCCTCCTAAGAGCCGTTCGAGATTGGCTCGTGCCTGTTCAACTTGCGCCTGCGCCGCAGCCAGATCCTTCTCGGTCACGTTGCCGGTGGTTTGGCGCAGTTGCGCTTGCGCTTGAGCTAATTGCGCTTCCGCAGCCGCAACTTCGGCTTCGCGCGGCCCGACCCGTAGCCGGTCGAGGCTTGCTTGGGCTTGGGCTAATTGCGCCGCCGCCTGCTCGACGCGCAATTCCAGATCGCGCGTGTCGAGCCGGGCCAGCGCTTGTCCGGCTGTGACCTGATCTCCCACTTGCACCAGCACTTCGCTGATCAACCCGCTGCTGGTAAAGGTGAGATCGAGCACCTGCTGCGGCTGGATCGAACCACTCGCGTTGACCGTGGCACTAATTGGGCCGCGTTGCGGAGTGGTAAGCGCATAGTTGAGCCGGACATTCGTGGGTTGACCGCGATTAAAAAAGAAGAGACCGGCAACGATGCCTCCGATGATGAGCAACGCGCCGATCCCCCAAACGAGACGATTCTGGCGGCGGCGGAGGTGGGTTGATTGGCTCATAATGATCCTCAGTCGTTGTGACACACACACTACCTAATCATCATACTACGAAGCTGGGATAGTATTCCTACATTTGACGGGTGATTGTGAAAAAGGTTGCGGATCCGTGCGCCGTTTAGGCGCTGCGCGAGAGTGATGATGGGTTGGATTGACCATTGGTGGCGTGCGAGAGGTCGCCTTCGCTGATCAATTCAGTAATCCCATCGAGCAACAATTGCAGCAGATGCTCAAGATCGCGTAGTTGTTCGAGGCTAAACCGGGCCAGAATCCGATCCATATCAGCGCGGCGCGCCGCTTCGACGAGCGCCAATCGTTGTTCGCCTTGCCGGGTGAGCATCACTTGCACCACCCGCCGATCTTCGCCATTGCGCACTCGCCCGACCAGATGCTCGTCAATCAGCCGATCGACAATTCCGGTCAGCGTGCCGGCTGATTGTTGAGTAATCTCGGCTAATTCGCTCATGCGGCAGACGCCGGCTTCGCGAATGGCAAACAATGTGACCATCTGTGGCAGCGTCAGGTTGATTTCAGGCCGGCTGAGCGTTTGCAACAACTGCTTCTGGCTTTGCCACGTAATCTGGCGGACAATATCGTCAATTGCGCTGGTATGATGAGAGCGGGGGTTGTGCTCGTGCATGCACGTCCTCACTGGTAAGTATGCTCAAGGTGTAAATTATTCTGGCTACAAATATTTAGACTTCTGATAACCATCGTAACCGATTGCTGGTGGAATGTCAATGTCTTGCACAGGTAATATCCTAGCCTTTTTACCACTGTGCTATGCCCGATCCATTTTTGTGGTACCCTTCCGCACAGCAAGCAAACAATGATACGGAGGAAGCGATGACCACTGAGGACATGGCTCGTCTGGCTGCGCTTGGCCCGCTCGATGGCCGTTACCGCAACGATGTGGCGGCGCTGGCCGGCTTTTTCAGCGAAGCGGCGCTCTTTCGCTATCGGGTGCGGGTTGAGGTTGAGTATTTGATTTTTCTCGCGCGCGCCCGCGGCATCACGTTCGTGCCATCCCTAACCCCGCCGCAGCAAGCGGCGCTGCGCGCGCTCTACCGCCAGTTTAGCGATGAAGATGCGCTGGCGATTGCCGCGTGGGATCGACGGGTTAATCACGATGTCAAAGCGGTTGAGTATTGGTTGCGCGAAAAGCTGACGGCGCTTGGCTTGACCAGCCACCTTGAGGCGGTGCATTTTGCGATCACGTCCGAAGATGTCAACAATTTGGCCTATGCGCTTATGGTGAAAGAAGCGCGTGAGCTGGTGGTGTTACCGGCACTTGAAGCATTGCTCGAGCCACTACGCTGTTTGGCCGATGAAGAAGCGGCGACGCCGATGTTGGCTCGTACCCACGGCCAACCTGCCACCCCCACTACCTTCGGTAAAGAGATAAATGTCTTCTATATGCGCTTGCGACGCGCTATCAATGATGTCGCCGCCATCCGCATCACCGGCAAGCTCAATGGAGCCAGCGGCGTCTTTGCTGCCCATCAGGCGGCCTTGCCGCAGATCGACTGGCTTAAGTTTTCGCGCGCCTTCGTTCGCTCGCTCGACCTTGAACCGATCTTACTCACGACCCAGATCGAGCCGCACGATACCTTGGCCGCACTCTGCGACGCGCTCAAGCGGGTGAATGCCATTTTGACCGATCTTAGCCAAGATTGCTGGCGCTATATCAGCGATGGTTATCTCGTGCAGGCAGCGCGCGCTGGCGAAGTGGGTTCATCAACGATGCCGCATAAGGTGAACCCGATTGATTTTGAGAATGCCGAGGGTAATTTGGCCTTGGCCGGTGCGCTGCTCGAGCTGTTCAGCCGCAAGTTGCCCATTTCGCGCCTGCAACGCGATCTGTCCGATAGTACTGTGCTGCGCAATTTAGGGCTGGCCTTCGGCTATTGCCTGCTCGCTTATCGGCGCTTGTTGCGCGGCTTGCAGAAGGTCGCGGTTGATCGCACCCGCCTGCGCCGCGATCTCGAAGCCCATCCCGAAGTGTTGGCGGAAGCGATTCAGACCATCCTGCGCCGCGAAGGCTTTGCCGAGCCTTACGAGTTGCTGAAGGAGTTTACCCGTGGCCGCGCTCTCACCGCTGATGAGCTGGCCCGCTTCATCGCTAGTCTGCCGGTGAGCGATGCCGTGCGCGCCGAGTTGCAGGCGCTGACGCCGGCAGCCTATATTGGGTTAGCCGTAAAGCTTGCCCAACTTCGCGATGAGGCGACCGTCGGCAATTGGACGTGAGACGGCGGTCGTTATCGCGCGTGCTCTCTTGTCGTGGCCAAGCTGCTTGAGCAGGAGCATCGCACCACGATGCCCCTGCTTAGGCGGTATATAACTATCGTTCGCTTCCCAATGGACGGAGCGAGATTCGTTTGCCAGATAATTCCACGACTCCAACTGGGAGGTTGGAGCCGCGCTGTTCGTTTGGCTCAACGTATGCACAATTTTGTATTTGCAATCTATTGGCAAAGCGTGTACACTAGAAGAGTACGTTGTGCTTGTTTGCACAGATATTGCGTATCGGCCTCGATATTCATTGCAGCAACGGCGACTCGCTCAATGTTGATACGATGCCTCGTAGTTTATTTCAACCTTGCAGCGGTGGCCGTTCTGGCATCTCTACACGCATGAACGCATTGTACACATTTCATTGCACCCTAGCAATCCAATGGCCTCTTGCCTTTGGCCCGGCGCTCAGATCAGAAAGGAAGGCAGAGGATGGCCGTGGTTGAATTAACCGTCTGCCGGCTTTGCGCGCGTAGCCGCCCCGATATTTGGCAGACGTTGGCCCGCCTGCGCGCTGCCCATCCCAACGAGCTGCACATTGTTGAGCTTGATTGTATGGCCGCCTGTGATGACGTGCCAGCAATTATGATCGAGTACGACTATCACCCCCGCGTGACGCCTCAGCAACTGGTTGAGTTGATCGAGAGCCGTCTGAAGGCGATGGCTGCGTCGTAGGGCAATATTTTTCACCTGCCGGTATGAGATTGGTCGTAAGATCCTTTCACACTGTCAGTGGGGAAGACTGGCGCGGGGAAGCGACGAGTTTACCGCCACGATGGGCACAGAGGATAAAGAAATGATGCTTCATGCTCGCCTCCGCTGCCCTCTGCGCTTTTGCGTTTCACCCTCTGCGATCTTTATGCCCTCTGCATCTTGATGTTAGCATCTTTACCTGCCGGCTGGGTAATCGCCCTCACCCCACTACGCCCTCAGTCACTTTGAGGAAGATCTCTTCCAGATTGCTAGTTTGGGCGGCAAAATGGGTAATCTCGACCTTATTCCGCACTAATTGCCCTAACAAGGCACTCACCGCATGGTCATCGCCGTCGATGTCTACCTCAATCCGCGGTGGGCCATCGTCGTTGAGCACCCGTACTGCCAGTACGTGTTCCGCGGTAGCGGCCACCTCAGCCGCTGCTTGCGCATCGCTGATCACATGCGCCACAAACGTGCGATGCGGGCGTAACGAACGCATAATGGTCTCGACATCACCCGATGCTAGCAACGTGCCGCGCTCGATAATGCCGATATGGGTACACATCTCGGCCAGCTCGGTGAGGATGTGCGAGCTGATCATGATCGTCTTGCCCAGCCGGCGCAACTCGCGCAGCAGTTCGCGCAATTCCACCCGCGCGCGCGGGTCTAGCCCGCTGGCCGGTTCATCTAAAATCAGCAACTGCGGGTCGTGGATGAGTGTGCGGGCTAGACTGAGCCGCTGTTTCATGCCGCGCGACAGCGACATCACATCGCTATCCCGCTTGTGACCGAGATCAACCAGTGCCAGCAGATCGTCAATGAGGGCAGGCCGGCGGGCCGGCGGCACGTGGTAAGCAGCGGCAAAGAAGTCAAGATATTCGGCGGCGGTCATGTTATTGTAGAAGCCGAACGAGTCGGGCATAAAGCCGACTGCGCGCCGCACCTCAGCGCGTTGATGCGTGACCGACGATCCCGCCACCCATGCTTCACCGCCTGATGGACGCAGCAGGGTTGTCAGAATCCGCATGGTGGTCGTCTTGCCGGCACCGTTAGGGCCAATAAACCCGTATACAGCTCCCGCCGGGATCTGCAAGTTCAAATGGTTGAGGGCAAGGTGTTCACCGTAGTAACGGGTCAGGTTTTTCGTTTCGACAATAGCGGTCATAAGCGATTCCAATGTGCTAACGCAGCGCAATGATATACAACGTTTCGCCGCGGGCAGCCGCCGGTGCGCCATCGATCTGCACGACCGGCGCCACCTGATCGCTCCATCCGATCAAGTAGATGTCATCGCCGGGTAGTGCCGGGCCGTTCATGAATGGATCGAAGCGACTCGACACGTACCAAAACAAGTTTTCGAGCACAAAGGTATGGCTAAACAGACTCTCTGCCTCGATGGGCATAAAATCGCGCAGAAAGTTATCATTGTCGATACTCAGATCGATTGCGACTTCAGCGCCGGGAGCCAGCGCGCCGATCCACTGCATATCATTCCGATGCACCACCATCGCATCGCGTAAGGGTATCGAACTGGCGTTGGCGAGGGTTCCAATCCAGCGCTGGCCATTCAGCGCGATTTGGTGGCGGATTTGCACTGGGCTAGTTGTCATTTGTTCGACGATCAAGGTGCGGAAGGCCGCCGCATCCAGCAAGAGGTCGGGGATGGTGAGTCCGGCATCGCTATGTTCGATCACAAGGCGTTCGTCTATCCGCAACGGTGTGACGAGAGCCGAGTCGGCAAAGGTCAAGGTATAGCTCTGCCGTTGCGGCGCAAAGATGCCGGCAAAGGTCGTAGCTGTCGCCTCGCCGCCGGTGGCTGCGCTTTGCACGATCGCCAATTGCAGCAGTTGGGTTTGCGTGCCGCGCAGCGCAAAACTCATTCCGTAAGACGTAGCCAGAAAGATGACGACAAGGAGCGGTGTCGTTACCCAAGCCCATTCTAACCGGCGCAACCGGCGCAGGGCGAGGAAGTTGATCGGGCCGATTACGATGATGTATACGCCAATCAATGCCAGCAATGCCATCGTGGAGGGAAGCGGGAAGAGGCTGGTGTTTAAACTGCTTTGCAGCAGGTCATTGAAGCTGAAACGGAAGGTAGCACCGATATCGAGCCGCGGTTGCAGGTCGAGCACAGTTGCCCACACGTTGCTCTCTCCCGGCCATGCCCGCAGCGCGGCGAGATCGAACGAGGCGAAGATGATCTTACCGGCGCCGATCGTTATTTGGCTAATCAGTCCATCGTTGGTCAGCGTTTGCGCATTAGGCCGGAGCGTCACCGTATTGGCGGTGAGCGATGGCACGAAGTTGCTGATCCCGCTCAGATTCGCCAATCGCTCCAACTCGCCAACCGGCGCATCGCGGCGCAGCGGCCCTACCGTGACCGGCAAGACATCGGCAAACGCGCGGATCGCCGTCTCGCCCACGGCGCCGCCACCGATTAGCAAGGTGCCTCCTTGCTGCACCCAGAGGATGATCGCGTCACGTTGGGCTGGCCGTAAATCCGTGGTCAATTCCCGTACAACCAGCGCGTCGAACGTTTTTAGCAAGAGCGGATCATCAGCTAGCACGGTAGGATTGAGCGGCAAGATCACTGCGCGCCGTCCGCCGTCAAAATCGGCAGTGGCAATGCTGCTCAATACGGATGGATCGGCGCTGAGTAACCCGATTGTCATCAGATCGTTTCTCAGTTGATTGAGGTTGATCCGCTGGCGGAAGATCTCTGACCCATCAGTGGTAGCGACGAGCTGCGCTGATGATCCCGACTGCATCACCGGGAAGGTAATCTGCTTGCGCGCGCCGCCGGGCAAGTCAATTGCATACCGTTGGCTCAGGATGGCATTGTTCAGATCGCGCCATTCGAGCGTCACCCGGCGATCAGGCCCGTCATTGGCGAGTGTGACCTGTACCGGAAACCAGTGGTTAGTGCGGAAGGAACCCTCGCCATCAATACCGGCCTTCAACGAGATGCTAATCGGTGATGGCGGTTGGGCAGCGACGGGGAACGGCGCTAACAACAGCGCCAACAGCAAGATCAAACCAAGATACCGGATCATGCAGACTTCTGCTCCTCGGTAGCGCGCGGTTGCTGATCGTCGTGGCTTGGTGGCGTCCTATTCCCTTGCGGTGGGAGCAGTTCAACCATTGCGGGCGGCGATTGGCCGGCAGCAGCGGGTGCTTTCTCATCTCCCGGTGGTAAGAGCAGTGTGGTTGTCGCCTCTGGCGCTGGTGCAATATGCGTGGCGCCATTGGGATGAGGAGAGAGGATTTCATTGTGCCGTTGCTGGGCAAGATGATAATGGCGCAACAATTCGAGCATATCATTCAGCGAGCGCTCTTTTTCGCTCCGCTTGAACATGACGTAGTAGTCATTAATAATCGACACGACATTGCGCGGGTTAGGCACGTGCGTAAACGTGAACTTGCCGCCGCTGCCTGCCGTCTCGACCACAACATTGCCGTAGCCGAGCAGGTTGCTGACAAACGTCGTCTCAAACGAGACATTGGTAATCGCACCGAGACTAGCGGCGCGCCGATCTTCGGGGCCGATCGGTTTCTTCTCTACGTCAATAATGTTGGTGGGGGTGAGAATGTACACATCGTTGCGATAATCCTCCACCTCCCACGCCGACCATGCCAGAAATGCGATCACGAGGGCAATGCTCAGCACCGTCAGCCACACGGGCGGTAACAACCCCCAACTCCCCAGCAACACGATCAGAATCCAGCCAATGAAGAGCATCACCAATGGCGGAAAGATGCCTTGCAACAAAAATAGCCAATGTTGGCGCCAGATGATGGTCTCTTTTTCAGCTTGGACTTCCGGGTTCGGCGGCAAGATCCAGCTCAACCATCCCAAACTTGGCCGTATTTCTGGCAGCGGGCGCTTCACCTTGGGCGGCGGTTCATTATACACCCGAGTTTCGATCATCTTCTCTAAATCGGCTTCGCTCCGTTTGCGCCGGTTTTCATTCACCTGCGTCATAATCCGGCGCTGCATCTCCTTCGGGTTGCGCGCACCGTGAAACACGATGTTGCCGCCAATCCGGGCCGATTTCACTTCGATCGTGCCATACTTGAGCCAGTGTTGTGGGTAGGTCTTGGTGGCCGCCTGCACGTCTTGGATTTCTTCGATGAAAATCTGTTGCTGGATGCGCTGTTCGAGCAATTTAGGGATGAAGACTTGGTCGTTATCATACACAACACGGCGGTTGGTGAGAATCAGCTCATCGTTGAGCCAGTCGTAGACGACGAAGAAGACAAAGAAGAGACTCACCGTCGCTAACCCTATCAGCAGCAGGTTAAGCGGATCGAAGGCTTGGCCGAAGAAGCGACCGGGATCGATATAGAAGATGCGTCCGCCATTGTAGCGGAAATAGATTAAGCCGAGTACGGCCAGATTGGCTGCCAGCAGCACCCGGCCCGGATTAGGATCTTTGCCGCCGCGCACCCACAACGCCACCCAGAAGAGCATCAACACCGCTTCGATCAAGACCAGAATAATGTTGAAGAGATCGAAGCCGGTTGGCTCGCCGGTTTCGGTGACGAGAAAGCTGCCACCGATCGCGCGATAGATCGCAATGCCGCCAAAAAAGCTAATTCCCAACAATGGGATAATAAGCCGTGACAGGAGAATGACCCAATGCCGGCCCGTCACGTAGAGAATCTGCTCATTTTCCGCCAGATCGAGGGCGGCATCGGCGTCTTCATATAAAAGCTGGTCGATGAGATTGCCGAGCTTCATGGCGTTCTCCCCTTCTGCAACCCGCAGCGGGGCGAGTGCTTAGTGCCCGCTCTCAAGCGCTTGTTCGCCATGCACAAATTGGCGCAGCACCCATGCCACCTCTTCATCGGGCGATAACCCGTCGTTCACCAATACAATCGCATCGGCAGCCGGTTGCGACACGTGAGCATCGAGCGCGTCACGTTCGGCCAATGCTGCGGCAATCTGATCGAGCGGCAGATCAATATTGCGCTGGCGCAGATCGGCTAACCGCCGGCGGGCCCGTTCGGCCAGCGACGCCTGTAGGTAAATCTTGAGGTCGGCGTCGGGCATGACCACCGTGCCGATGTCGCGCCCGACCATCACCACCCGCCCACGGCGGCCAATGATCTGTTGTTGGCGCACCATTTCGCGCCGTACCGCCGGGAAGCGGGCTGCACGCGAGACGATCCGTTCAACTTCTGGCGCCCGAATCGCCCACGTCACATCCTCGCCATCGATCAGGACCGTGTATTGCCTCCCGTCGGCAACGGTTGGCGGGAGCACATCAATGGCCAGCCGGTGCGCCAATTCCGTCAGCGCCGTTTCGTCATCAGGATCGATGCCGGCGCGCAGGGCAGCTAACGCCAATGCGCGATACATCACGCCGGTATCGAAATACAGATAGCCGAGCGCATTGGCCAACAATGCGCCGAGCGTGCTTTTGCCTGCGGCTGAGGGGCCGTCGATTGCGATGGTTTGTGGTACGCGCATGGCTTCATTGTAGCATGTCAGCGGTGATTGTGGCTACTCCCACTCGATCGTTGCCGGCGGTTTGGAAGAAATATCGTACACGACGCGGTTAACGCCTTCGACCTCATTGACGATCCGGCTGCTGACGTGGGCTAGCAGTTCATACGGCAAGCGCGCCCAATCTGCCGTCATATAGTCTTCGGTTGTGATGGCCCGCAGCGCAATTGTCACCCCGTAGGTGCGGCCATCACCCATCACGCCGACGCTCTGCACCGGCAGCAGCACCGCAAACGCCTGTTGGGTAGCGCGATAATAGCCGCTCGCGCGCAGTTCATCGAGGAAAATCTTGTCGGCTTGGCGCAATATCTCTAACCGCTCCCATGTGACTGCGCCGATAATTCGCACCGCCAAGCCGGGACCGGGGAAGGGGTGCCGCCAGACCCACTCTTCGGGCAGGCCGAGCTGTAAACCGGCGGCACGTACTTCATCTTTAAACAAGTAGCGTAGCGGTTCGACCAGTTTCAACTCCATATCGGCAGGTAAACCGCCGACATTGTGGTGAGTCTTGATCTTGGCCGCCTTGGGTCGGTCAGGCGCCGTCGACTCGATCACGTCGGGGTAGAGGGTGCCTTGGGCGAGAAACTCGACCCCTTCCAGCGCGCGTGCCTCGCGCTCGAAGATGCGGATAAACTTCTCGCCGATGATCTTGCGCTTCTGTTCGGGATCGACGACCCCCTCTAGGGCAGCGAGAAACTCTTCGCAGGCATCGACCGCGATCAGCGGCACATGGAAATGTTCGCGGAAGGTGCTGATCACTTGTCTGGCTTCACCAGCGCGCAAAAGACCGTTATCTACGAACACACAGGTCAACCGGTCGCCGATGGCGCGATGGATAATCAACGCTGCCACCGCCGAATCGACCCCGCCAGAGAGGGCGCAGATCACGCGCCCCTGCGGGCCGACTTGCTCGCGCACTCGCTCGACCGCTTCGGCTACGAAACTGCCCGGTTGCCATTCGGGTTGGGCGCCGCACAGTTTGGCGAAGTTGGCTAGCAACGCCCGCCCGTACACCGTATGCACCACTTCGGGATGGAACTGGACGCCGTACCAGCGCCGTTGATCGTCGGCGATCGCGGCAAACGGCGTCGCCGGGTTCGCCGCGATCGAGCGAAACCCAGCGGGCAATTGCTCGATCCGGTCGCCGTGGCTCATCCAAACCGGCTGCTCGGTGGGCGTATCGGTAAAGAGCGGGTGCGGTTGGGTGACGGTAATCATCGCCGGGCCGTACTCGCGTCCGGCTGGCCGGTTGACGACCCCGCCGAGGGTGTGGCTGATCAATTGCATCCCATAGCAGATGCCGAAAACTGGCAGATTACTCTCTGCTAGCCACGCCGGCAAGGTAGGTGCATCCGGTTCGTACACGCTGGCCGGCCCGCCGCTCAGCACGATCCCAACCGGGTTGAGGGCGCGCACCTGCGCTTCGGGCGCATCGTGCGGCAATAGTTCGCTGTAATAGCCCAATTCGCGCAGCCGGCGCACGATTAATTGCGCTGTCTGCGAACCAAAATCGAGCACGGGTATGCTGTGTGTGGTCATGATATACCTTATGCTGGTAGCGTGTGATCGGTGATTAGCCATCAATATGCGAAAGGGCGCAGGTTGCTGCGCCCCTCTCGCATCGCTACCGGCATTATAACAAACTTTTTCTTAGCCGGTTGAGACGAGGCGAAGGCGCGTGTGAACGTGCGGAACAGGCGTTATCGACTCACCCACTGCGCGCACTTCTTCTTGCTTCAGTTCGGCAAAAATCGTTGTATCGATGACCGAATTGTCGCCACCATAGGGGTTTGGCGCATACCCGTCAGCGTTCCAGTCGTTATGCCATTCGTTGTCATTAATCAAATAGCGGTACTGGTAGGTGCGGCCAGCTTCAAGGTCAAGCGTAATCATCCAGCCGTGTTCGGTGGCGCGTAGCGGGGTAGCGTGGCGATCCCAACCGTTAAAGTCGCCGACGAGGTAGATGGTGTCGGCCCATAATGCTGAAGGCAGTGAAAAGGTGACACGCACTTTACCGGAAGGGTCGAGACGTTTCGTGATCATGGCCAAACTCCTTTGTCGGGCCGTTGGTTTGACAACATTGTCACAGTTTGATTGCCATTATAGCACGGCTGCTGCGGTGAGTCGAGGGGAAGAATACTTGTCCAATCCCAACCATCGTTTGCCGGCTAAGCAGAGGAATGTCGGCTCGCTCATTGACCCGCGGCAAATGGCAGTTCGGCGATGATGGTCTGGTTGCGCCCATTCTGTTTGGCCTGATAGAGCGCCACATCGGCGCGTTGCGCCAGTTGTTCGAACGTTTCGTCGCGGGTATGCGTGCTGATGCCGGCGCTAAACTTGATGGCTAGAGGTTCGTTGTGAGCGGCTAACGGTGTGGTTAGCGTCTTGCCCCGGACGCGCTCGACTAGTTGCCGGGCTTGTTGCTGGTTGGTTTCTGGCAGTAGCAAAATGAACTCTTCGCCGCCCCAGCGGGCAAAGATGTCTTGGGCGCGCTTTTCCGCCGTCCAAACTGCCGCGAAGTATCTTAACACTTCGTCGCCGGTGTGATGGCCAAACCGGTCGTTGATCGCTTTAAAATGATCAATGTCGATCAAAACCAGTGCTAGATCGTGCTCATAGCGTTGCGCGCGCCCGAGTTCAATAGCAGCCAGCCGCACGAATTCACGCCGGTTGTAGATGCCGGTCAGGGGGTCATAGTTGGCGAAATGTTGCAATTGGGCTTGCAGATGTTTGAAGTCGGTAATCTCACGCCACACAATCAAATGCCCGAGCAGTCGGTGACGTAGATCGTAAATTTGGGTCACTTGTAGGTCGAGCACACGCCCCGTTCGTTCGAGGGTGACTTCGAGCCGCTGGTCGTGATCGAGCGGAAGCTGTTGCAATGTGACCGGTAATTGATCCCGCAGTTGGTTGAGCGAGTCTCCAATCGCGACATATGGCAACCATTGTTGACCCGCTAAGTTGATATCAACGATCCGCTTGTTGGCATCGAGCACTAACACGCCATCTTTCATTTGTTCGATGACTAAACTGCGCGCTATCGGCACAACATCGAATAGGCGATAACGGAACAAGGCATACGCAAAGAGGCTACTTGCGATTGAAAAGGCAAAGGGCGTGTTATCGGTTCCCGGCAGCGGATTGATACCGGTGACGAAGATGATGCTGTTGGCCCACGTGATGGCAAAGCTCAGCAAGACGATCAGAATCTGTTTGCGGAAGATGCCGTTGGCTCGCGCATAACCGGCGGCCAGAATGCTCAGACTGAGCAACAAGAGCAGATATGAATAGATGACATTGCTCCAGAACAATAGACCGCCGCGTAAAATCACGCCTTGATAGTTGGTGCGCAACCCGGCAAAAAAGAGGTTGTGCCACTGGTCAGTCCATAATGCCAGCAAGGTGAGGATTGGCTCAATCGCCATCACGAGAAAGAAGGGCCAGCGCAGCAGCCGTGAGGAGTCGAACAGGCCACTGATCTGGATCGCAAAGATGAAGATGAGCGTTGGCGTGCTGACGACGCCAACGTAGGTCACATCAACCCAGAATTGGTCAGTGGGCGCCGGTGCGTCAATCCAGTACAACGCATAGGTGATGTCCCACCAACTGAGGGCAATCAGGAGTAATCCTAGAGTGATGGCGTCCGGCGAGTGGCGCGCAAGTAGGAAAATCTGCAAGGCTAGGATGAGGCATATCAGCCCGATTGCGAAAAGCGCTGTCCCATACCAGAGCACTGGTGGAACTAAGGTGGTAGTTGCTAGGAAGAAATGCTCTGGCAAGGACTAGCTCCTTTGCGCTGATGGTTGGGAGTGGAATGATTGGGGAGTGCAGCGGCAACGTGTACGGATCAAGTTTGGCTTATATCATACCGCAGTGTAGATGCACGTTGAGGGGTGAACAAGTTCACGCGGAATAGTGGTGCTATAAGATTTGGATGCGGCAGGATCACTGCCGCACTCCGTATGATTTCGCTGTGATGGTGTTGCCACTCACGCTGCGTACACCGGCGTACACCAGTGGCGGTACGCGCCGATCCGTCCGCGCACCACGTCGGCGTACAAATTGACCAGCATCGTACCGATCGGGCCGATCGCACCGGTACCGATCGGGCGGCGGTCAATCTCGATAATCGGCTTAATCTCGGCCCCGGTGCCGCAGAAGAAGGCTTCGTCGGCGACGTAGAGTTCGGTGCGGTCAATCGGCGCTTCCCGCACCGGAATGCCCAACTGGTTGCGAGCCAGTTCCATTACCACCTGCCGGGTGATACCTTCGAGAATGTCGCCGCTGGTAGGCGGCGTGATCAGCACGCCATTGCGCACAATAAAGAGGTTCGCTGCCGACGCTTCGGCCACGTGGCCATCATTGCTGAGCACGATCGCCTCGTCGTAGCCATTGAGCAGCGCCTCGCTCTTAGCCAGCGCCGAGTTGAGGTACGAGCCGCAGGCTTTGGCCCGCGAAGGAATGATGTTGTCGTCGATCCGCCGCCACGATGAGATGCATGCTCTGATAGCTGAACCGGCGAGATACTGGCCGAAACCGACTGCGAACATGGTGAAGCTGTCAGTCAGATGATGCATCTGCACCGCAATCGCCGGATCGCTCTTGTAGAGCAGCGGGCGAATGTAGACATCTTCGCGAAACTCTTCGCGCCGCAGCAGATCAATCGTAATGTGGCACAGTTCATCAACACTGTATGGCAATTTCATCAACAAAATGCGGGCCGAGCGGTGGAGCCGCTCCATGTGTTCGCGCAGACAGAAGACGTAGAGCTGTTGGTAGTCAGGGTTCCAGTAGCCGCGAATACCTTCAAAACAGCCAGTTCCATAATTGAGCGCATTGGTCATCACGCTGACCTGCGCTTGCTCAATGGGTACAATCTCTCCGTTAAAAAAGGCGAAACGATTATTGGGCACGGTGGTTATCCTTTCTTGGCTAACAAGGTGTGGCACCTATTGTAAAACATCGATGCCGATGCATGGTAGCGCCGGTAGCGCGGCGTATGCTTTGTTACCGCTGTTGCACCCCGACCAGATGGGCGGTGGCACGACGTTGTTGCAGGTAGTTGCCGAGGATCATCAAACCAATCGCGCTGGCCAACCCGATACAGGCGAAGGCGATCCACGGCAGGGCCGGCGCTTGGAGCGCATTGGCGAGGTCAATCAGCAGGCCGCCGCTGAGATTGCCCAATCCGCCGCCGACAGCCAAGGCCAGCGCGTTGACGCCGAAGTATGAGCCAAGCGCGCGCGGATCGGCCAGTGCTGCGGTCACACTCTGTTGCGAGGGGGTAGCGAGGAGAGTGCCGAGGGTGAAGACGATGACGCAGCCGATCAAGCGTGGGAACGAGTCGGCCAGTGCCACCATGCCCAGCCCCAACGCCATCAGGGCAATGCCAAGAATGAGAATGCTGAGCGGGCGCAGCCACCGTTCCAAGAATCCGATTAGCGGCAATTGCAATATGACCGTCATCCCAGCGTTGACACCATAAATCCAGCGCACCGCATCGGCAGCGTTGGCCAGCCGTTCGCCGGCCAATGGTAAGCTGATGGTCAGTTGCACCCACATATACCAGAAACCCATCAGCAGGGCGGTGAAGATGAGGAAGGGTCGGTCGTGCAACGCCAGCCTTAAGCCGAAGCCGAGGCGGCTACGGTCGGTGGCCGTCTCGATCGGGGGCAAGAGCAGGCTCATCGCGCCGATCAGGGCGAAACAGGCTGCCGCCGCCAGCGCCACGGTACTGAAGCCGAATTCGAGCAGTAGTGATCCTGTAAAGGGGCCAATGACCATGCCTAGCCCGCCGCCAACGCCGTTGATCGAAAAGGCGCGCGCCCGTTCGTCTTCGGTGGTGAGGGTGGCGATCCCGGCCCGGCTCGGCGCTTCAAACAGTGCGCCGCCCAACGCCGAGAGCAGCATAGCGAAGAACAGAAACGGCGGCGTGTTGGCGAACGCGAGACTGGCAAAACCGGCAGCGCGCACCAAGACGCCGGCAGTGATCAAGCTGCGCCCGCCAAACCGATCTGAGAGCACGCCGCCGCCGACGCTGACCCCTTGCTGCACCAATTGGCGTAACGCTAGCGCTATTCCTACCGTTACCGCGGCAAAGCCGAGCGTTTGCACGTAATGCACCGACACCAGCGGGATGACCATAAAAAAGCCGGCATACATCATGAAGTTGATGACGATCAAGAGAATCAAGCCCCGGTAACGGGCGGCGCGCGAGAGGGTCATGGCGTACAACTTTCTGATCCGTCAACTAATCTCGGTATACAGTACCATAGCCGGTTGTGGTTTGCGATCAATCGTTGGATGGATCGTTGCGTCCCTCATCCCCTGTCTCTCTCTCACTTCGTGGGAGAGGGGCAATCATTGCGTTCGGCGGAGGGTATGGCTTGGCCGGCAGTGCAGCGGCTCCCCCTCGCCCGCCGTCAGGTGGGCGAGGGGGCTGGGGGGTGAGGGAAGCTGCCGCCGGACGAGTTGCCCCGCGAAGGGCGCGGAGGACGCAGCGATCCGTTTCCTAATCCTTCGCGCCCTCTGCGTTCTCTGCGGTAAAATACGTTATCCCCACCTCCCTACACCCCCCTCCCCACTCCCTCAGCACACACCACCGCTACCGGCCCGCTTGGCATCTGCGTCAACACCACCACTAACGCCCGGCGACCCTTCCCGCTTAGTTGGCGCGCCAGCGCATCGGGATCGAGGGGCGAACCGCGCTTCTTGACTGTCACCGGCCCGGCGTTGAGGTCGCGCAGCAATGTGCGCAGCCGCTTGAGTTGGAACGGAATCCACGTGATCACCGGCCATGCGCGGGCAAATGGCGTCGGGCGATAGGCCGGTGCGGTGAGGTAAGCAATATCGGGCGCGAGTTGGGCTGCGCCGAGTTCGGCGGCCAAGGCGGCCACCAAGCCGGCGCGAATCACCGCCGGATCGGGTTCGTAGAGGATGGCCAGCGGTGCGCTCAACGGCGGTGGCGATGCGGCGGCGTCCGCCATTGTTGCCGTTGCACCATCGCTGCGCAGCACCGTCGCTCGCCGGTTGGCCGTCGCCAACGGCCCGCACCAGAGCACTGCTTCTTTCAGTTCACCATCAAGTGAAACAAACTCCACCTCGGCATCAATCGGCAGGTGTGCCAGATCAATCCCCGGTGCCAGTTTCACCGCCAGCGCTGCAGTCTGTTGCCGCCAACCCAGCACGTGACTAAGCGGCGGTTGGAATGATTCAGGATCGAACACGCGCCGGTCGCCGGCGCGGCGGGCCGGATCGCAAAATAACGCCGATGCCGGTGGCGGCGGTTCACGCAGCAGATCGCGTTCAAGGAACGTCACCCGTTCGCTCAGCTCTAGCGCCGCAACGTTCGCATGCGCCAGCGCCAGCCGCACCGGATCGCGATCAACGGCTATCACCTGCGCGCCGGCGGCGGCCAAGGCAATCGTGTCACCACCGATGCCGCAGCCGAGATCAGCTACCAACCCAGCTTGGGCCAAACGCTGCGCGCGTTGGGCTGCCACTGGCGCTGCTGATGCCTGCTCAAGCGCCTCGCGGGTGAAGAGCATGCGGTCGGCATTGGGAAACTTGGTCGCCGCTTTTCGTCGCAGCAATGCCTGCTCAACTGCTGCTCGCGCCCGTTCAGCAGGCAAATGGCGGCGCAACCGGCTCAATTCAGCCAAGACATCACTCTCGCGCAGGTCGCGTCCGGCTAGGTCGGCCAGCAGTGCCGCGCCTGCGGCTGAACGCAGCCAGTTGATGAGGTCGAGATCCATAGTGAGGTGACGTTTATAAATGGCTTTCCTGCAACTTCTCGCGTTGCGCTGCGTAGTATACCCCAAACCCACCGCAAGCGCGGTACAATAAATGAACGAGATCAAATGCTCTCTGGGGAGGTTCTGTGATGCGCAGGATTAGCTGGTTCATCCTTGTTGCTTTTGTGTTGGCGGCTTGTACTACTCCAACCACCCAATCGCCAACCGCTACAGTCGCCCTGCCGCCCACAACGGTGCCAGCCACCAATACACCGGTGCCAGCGCCGAGCGAACCAACGCCGGTTACCGGTGCATTGACGCCGGAAGCGGTTGCGTCTGGTATTCAAACGGCGCTCGATAGCTATGTCGAAGCTTACAACACCAACAACATTGAACTGCTCCGCTCAGTCGTTGACCAGACTAACGCCCCATTCCGGCGCTTGGTCGAAGAGCGGTTCAACACGTTTCAACAATCATCGTTCAGCGGTTCGCGGTTTAGCCGCATGCGCGTGCTTGAAGTCAAGCAACGTGAACACGGCTTCTGGCAGGCGGCGATCGATGATGGCGGCTACCGGCGTGACATTCTCTTCTGCCAGATGGAGGATGGACGCTGGGTGATGAGTGAGCCGACCGAAGAGCAGTTGGGTGCGAAGATCAAGATTGACAACGAGTATTTCACGCTCAATACCTACGAATGGTCGGCGGAAGTGAATGAGGTGATCGAAGATATGGTGCTGCGGGCGCGCCAGCAGGTGATCGATACCCTTGGCCGCACACCTGAAAATAAGTTCAATGTGTACCTGCGCCCAATCTTCGGTATCACGCCGCCGGTCAATCCCAACTCGCTGGCGTGGTACTCTGCCGGTTCGCGCCCGCGCAACGATCGGGTTGATATCTTTGCCCCCTTCTCGTATGCCTTTGGCTTCTACGATCCGCAGGCCGGTTGGGAGGAGGATTTGTACGGCACGATTGTGCATGAATTGACCCACTGGGCTTATACTCGCGCCTTTGCCCAAGAGTACCGGATTACCGACTGGATGAGCGAAGGGTTGGCTGAGTATGTCTCAAACAATCCGCGCCGCAACGCAGTGAGTGCCGCAGTGCGGATGGGTCGGATCATCCCGCTGGTTGATCCGAATGGTGGTGTGCGCCCGCAAGATATGGATCACATGACGACGCTCGAAGTCGATCGGAGCCTTGCCTATGGGTTTGCCTACTCGCTCGTGGCCTATATCGTCGAGACGCAGGGCGGGCTTGATGGCTTCTGGCGTCTTGCCGCGGCAGTGCGCGATACGCCGGGTACCGGGATCGAGTTCTACGATAAGGCGTTGCAGAAGGCGTTTGGCATGACCTACGCCGAATTTGATGCCGGCTGGCGGCAGTGGCTGCAAGAAAATTATTGACCCAGTAGCGATGGCCGGCCGTCTCCTCAGCGATGGACACGCCCACGCAGCGGGAAGGGGGGCGGGCGGTAGAGGTAACGCCATCACCACGTCGCAAAACGTAGCGCCGGACGGCCTTCCGGATCCGCTACCGTACATTGAGCGACAGATGGCCGTCTCCAAGACGGCGTAAAACCTAGTACCGTCCACCCGTCCGGATTCATCATTGTAAGGAAGGAGCACCCCGTATGCCAGCGCCGCGCCTGATTCTGCCCGGATTGTACGAGCTGTCGTTACCGATCCCGCTGGGATCGGTCAACGTCTTTTTCATACTGACGGCGAGCGGCGTGATCTTGATCGATACCGGCTACCCCGATCGCGGTGCCGGGGCGCTCGCCGGGTTGGCTGCGTTAGGCCGCAAGCCAGAAGATGTGCAGCACATTATTGTCACTCATCATCACATCGATCACGCGGGGAATGTTGCCACATTGCAATCACGTACCGGCGCAACCGTGTGGATGCATCCGCTCGATGCCGAGCTGGTTGCACAAGGGCAGGCACTGCGGTCAACCGCTCACAGCGCTGCCGGTTGGGTTAACCGGTTGGCGTTTGGGGTGGGCAAATGGCTGATGCCGGCGACGATCAATCCGGCTCGCGTTGACCGGCTGGTCACCGATGGCGCTGTTATTCCGGTCGCTGGTGGTCTCAATGTGATTCACATTCCCGGACATAGTGCCGGTCAGATCGGGTTGTATTGGCTGGCGCAGCAAGTACTCTTTGCCGCCGATGCGGTAATGTATCGCGGCAAGGGGTTACAGTCGCCGATCGTGCTTGAAGACGAAACGGCGGCGATCACCAGTCTTGCCCGCCTCGATCGCTACCAGTTTACGACTCTTTGCTTTGGTCACGGCCCGGTCCTGAGCGAGAATGCCGCCGCGGCTTTTCATCGCTATGTAGCAGTACAGGCGAGGTAGCTTTGTGTTGCTGCATTCGGCAAACGCTTGCCGCACGCCTCATTTTACGGTACCATAGCGCCATACCGGCAACGCATGCCATTCCCGTACAAGGAGGTACGTTATGCCCCGCACTATCCGCGCGCCTCGCGGTACGACCCTAACTTGCGCCAATTGGCTGATCGAAGCGGCGTACCGCATGATCCAAAATAACCTCGACCCTGATGTAGCGTTTGATCCTGACAACTTGATCGTCTATGGCGGGCGCGGGCGCGCGGCCCGCAATTGGGAATGCTTTGACGCTATCCTTGCTACGCTACGCCGGCTCAAACCCGACGAGACGCTGCTTGTGCAGTCGGGCAAGCCGGTCGCCGTCTTCCGTACCCACCCCGATGCGCCGCGAGTGTTGCTGGCCAATTCCAATTTAGTGCCGGCATGGGCAATACAGGCCAATTTTGATCGCTGGGAAGCGGCTGGGCTGACGATGTACGGCCAGATGACGGCGGGGAGTTGGATCTATATCGGTACGCAGGGCATTTTGCAAGGCACCTACGAGACCTTCGGCGCGCTGGCTCGCTCGGCTGGCTGGGGGACGCTGCGCGGCAAACTAGTGGTGACGGCTGGTTTGGGTGAGATGGGTGGCGCGCAGCCGTTGGCTGTGACGCTGAATGAAGGCGTGGTGATTGCCGTTGAGATCGATCGCTGGCGAGCCGAGCGCCGGCTACGTTTACGGCAGGTTGACCGGTTGAGCGATGATTTGGAAGAAGCGATGACATGGGCTGAAGAGGCTCGTGCTGCTGGTAGACCGCTTTCGATTGCGCTGATCGGCAATGCGAGCGAGTTGTTGCCCGACATGCTCCGCCGGGGTGTTACCCCCGATGTGGCGACCGACCAGACCAGCGCCCACGATGTGCGTTATGGCTATATTCCCGCCGGGTTGTCGCTGGCCGAAGCCGCCGCGTTGCGCGAACGCGAGCCTGCTGAGTACGACCGCCGCGCTATGGCCTCGATGGCCGAGCACGTGCGCGTGTTGCTCGAGTGGCAGCGACGCGGTTGCATTGTGTTCGATTACGGCAACAATCTGCGCCAGCGCGCCTTTGATGCTGGTGTCAGCGATGCTTTTAGCTACCCCGGTTTCGTGCCGGCCTATATTCGTCCGCTCTTCTGCGAAGGGAAGGGGCCGTTCCGCTGGGTGGCTCTCTCTGGCGACCCCGAAGATATTTACGTGACCGACCGCGCGATCAGCGCGCTGTTCCCCCACGACGAGCATCTTGGTCGTTGGCTGCGACTGGCCCGCGACTACGTTGCTTTTCAGGGGCTGCCTGCCCGGATCTGCTGGCTCGGCTATGGCGAGCGGGCTAAGGCCGGTTTGCTGCTCAACGATCTCGTCGCCAGCGGTGCGGTCAAAGCGCCAATTGTGATCGGGCGCGACCATCTCGATGCCGGCTCGGTGGCCAGCCCCAACCGCGAAACCGAAGGCATGCGCGACGGTTCCGATGCGATCGCCGATTGGCCGCTGCTCAACGCATTGATCAACGCGGTCGGCGGGGCGACGTGGGTCAGCATCCACCACGGTGGCGGGGTGGGGATTGGCTACAGCATCCACGCCGGGCAGGTAATTGTGGCCGATGGTACCCCCGAAGCAGCCCGCCGGATCGAGCGGGTGTTGACAACCGATCCCGGTATGGGGGTGGTGCGTCATGCCGACGCTGGCTACTCTGAAGCGATTGTATTCGCTCGTCGCTATGGAATTGATATGCCGATGATCGCGCCATAATCGTCGGGGCGACCCATACGTTGCTCGTGTTTCCGAGGAACCTTATGGAACCATGCGACCTGCTTATCCATTCCGCCGCGCAGGTTGTCACCTGCGCCGGCCCTCCCGGCCCCCGGCGGGGTGTGGCTATGCGCGAACTCGGCATCATCAGCGATGGCGCCGTAGCCATCCGCGGCGCGACGATTGTTGGTGTGGGGCCGAGCACCGAATTGCGCCGCCGGTTTCACCCAGCCCGTGAGATCAATGCCCGTGGCCGCGCCGTCTGCCCCGGTCTGGTCGATTGCCATACCCATATCGTCTATGCCGGCGATCGGGTGGCCGAGTTTGAACAACGCTGCGCCGGTGCGACCTACCAAGAGATTATGGCTGCCGGCGGCGGGATTCTGCGCACTATGCGCCTCACCCGCGCCGCTACTACCGCCGAGTTGGTCGAGGCGACGCTGCCTCGCCTGAAGCAGATGCTGCGCCTCGGTACCACGACCACCGAAGTCAAAACCGGCTATGGTCTCGCACGCGATCCCGAGCTGCGCCAATTGGCGGCAATTGTGTTGCTGGCCGCCGCCCAACCGGTCGAACTCGTGCCGACCTTCTTGCCGGCCCACGCAGTGCCGCCGGAGTTTACCGGACGAGCTGATGCCTATGTCGATCTTGTGATTGAAGAGATGTTGCCCCTCGCTCGCGACTGGTACCGCACCTCGTCATTTGCTGCTCGCGGCATCCCGCTTTTCGTCGATGTCTTCTGTGAACGCGGCGCGTTCGATGTCGTCCAAAGCCGGCGCGTGTTGGCAGCGGCGCAGGCGCTTGGTTTTCCGCTCAAGGCACACGTTGATGAGTTTGCCGAGTTGGGTGGGTTGGCAATGGCGCTCGAACTCGGCGCAACGTCGGTTGATCATCTTGACGTAACGAGTCCGGCGCTGTTCCCTGCGCTGGCTGCGAGCGCTACGGTCGCCGTCTTGCTGCCATTAGTCTCGCTCAACCTTGGCCTGAGCCACTTTGCCGCCGCTCGGCAGATGATCGACGCCGGCGTCGCTGTGGCACTCAGCACCGATGCCAACCCCGGTTCGGCTCCGTCGCTGTCGTTGCCGTTGACGATGGCGATTGCCTGCCGCTACATGCGTATGGTCCCTGCTGAGGCGCTGCTAGCGACAACGGTCAACGCCGCGCATGCGATCAGCTTGGGTGGGCAGGTTGGCGCTATCATGCCGGGGATGCAGGCCGATCTGCTGCTGCTGGCCGAGGCGGATTATCGTTGGTTGATGTACGAATTGGGCGGGACGCCGGTTGAGCTGGTGATTAAGCGCGGGCAGGTTGTGGTGGGGGATAATGAATGATGTTTTCTGCGAGATGATAGCGGAGGGGTGGGGCGTGCCCTGATGCCGTGCCCTGTTGTCATTGCGAGGGGGTGTAGCGGGTAGTGCGCCGCACTGCCTGCGCCCCCGCAGCAATCTCCCACTTCAGCGGGAAGGATGCCTGTACGGGCTCCAATAGCACTCCCATCCCTCAGCGGAGGTGGGGCAACATCGTTGTTTACCGCCGAGGGCGCAGAGGACACGGAGGAGGGCGGGGCACAAGTGCGCTTGGTTGCGTTCTATCGAATCTTTTGCGTGTAGCTCCTCTGCGGTTGTCCTTACCCTCCCCATTTCCTCCCGCAGCGGGGAGGGGCTAGGGGTGGGGCAACCGAGGGGCTAGGGGGGCAATATGTTTCATGCGGGCCGGTGGCTCGCGTTCCTACGTGTTTTGCACAAACGGCTGAGGGGTTATGAACGACATTCTTCTCGACGGTGCCAGCCTGACCATCGAACAGAGCTTAGCAGTTGCCTATGGTCAACCCGGTGCTCCGGCGGTGCGCTTGGCGCCATCTGCCCGCGAGCGGGTGGTGCGGGCGGCGCAGGCGGTGCAAGATTTGTTGGCGCGTGGGGTGATGGCGTATGGTATTACCACTGGCTTCGGTGCGTTTAAGGATCGGGTGATTACGCTTGAGCAGGTTGAGCAGTTGCAATACAACATTCTGGTCAGCCATGCGGTGGGAGTAGGGCCGGTCTTCGATATTCCCACTACCCGCGCAATCATGCTCATCCGGGCTAATACCCTCGCCCGCGGCCATTCGGGTGTGCGCCTCGCGACGCTCGAACGGTTGATCGATCTACTTAACGCCGGGGTGCATCCCCGCATCCCCAGCAAGGGGTCGCTCGGCGCGAGCGGTGATTTAGCGCCGTTGGCCCACATGGCGCTGCCGCTGATCGGCTTGGGCGAGGTTGAATGGCGGGGCGAGGTGATGCCAGCCGCCGTTGCGTTCGAGCGGCTCGGTTGGCAGCCGCTGCAACTAGCCGCTAAAGAGGGGTTGGCCTTGACCAATGGCACCGCAGTGATGTGCGCGCTCGGCGTGCTCGCAACTGCGCGGGCCGAGTTGCTCAGCGCCACGGCTGATATTGCCGGCTGTCTCAGCCTCGAAGCGCTCTATGGCACGCCGGCAGCGTTTGATGAGCGTCTGCACGCCTTGCGTCCCTTCCCCCGCCAGATCGAGTGCGCGGCTCATCTGCGCCAGTTGCTGGCCGGCAGCGAATTTGTCCGCCACAACGATCCGCGCCACGTGCAAGATGCCTATACTTTGCGCTGCATTCCGCAGGTTCACGGTGCGGTGCGCGACGCAATCGCTTATGCCCGCTGGGTGTTTGAGATCGAATTGAATGCTGTCACCGATAACCCGCTGCTCTTTGTTGGCGATGATGGCGCGGTTGAGGTGATCTCCGGCGGCAATTTTCACGGTGAGCCGCTGGCGATTGCGCTCGATTATCTGGGGCTTGCGGTAGCCGAGTTGGGTAATATCGCCGAGCGGCGGCTGATGCGTCTGACCGACGAAGCCTCGAATACACATGTCTTGCCGGCCTTTCTCACTCGCGCTGGTGGTCTCAATTCGGGCTTTATGATTGTGCAGTATACGGCGGCGGCTCTCGCGACTGAGAACAAAGTGCTGGCCCATCCGGCCAGTGTTGATAGTATTCCCACCTCAGCCAACGTCGAAGATCACGTCAGTATGGGTCTGACTGCTGGCCTCAAATTGCGCACGATTCTCGATAATGTCAGCCAGATTTTGGCGCTTGAGCTGTTTGCCGCAGCGCAGGGGATTGATTTCCGCCGCCAAGAGCTAGGAGCGCAAGCCCGGCTGGGGCGCGGCACCGGCCCGGTCTACGAGCTGATCCGCCGCCACGTGCCGTTCGTGGCCGAGGATACGCTGCTGCATCCCTACATTACTGCCATCAGCGAACTGGTCGCGCAGGGCCGGATCGTGGCCGCTGCCCAGCAGGGAGGATGAGGGTTGGGGCTTGTATCGTGCGCTGGTGGTGAAGCACTGGTGGTTGTCGTAGTGCGACGGCTGCCTTTGCAAGAGAACGGCTAGCCAATCAAGCCGGTGACGAGCCTTCAATACATCGGCTTGCCCACTCAACCACACGCCGGGCACGCGCAACCGCAGCCGCATGCTCTTGCTCGGTCACCGGCTCTTCGAAGCCGGGGTGGCGAGCTTACTGCGCAAAATGGTCAGCGTCACCGCTTCATACACCTCTGGCGGTAGCGCAAGACCGTTGCGGTGTAAACCGGCTAATAACTCTTGATATCGTGAGTGTACTGAAAATGCCAGCGGTCAGGGTGGTAGATAGCTTTAATGGCGTTCTCCGCTGTTTGCTGAGCATGAAAACATTAATTTCGTAAACGCTATCAGGTGGCAGCGTGATGCTCGCAATTGCGAGATCAGAGCGAGCGCGGCGCAGCCATTCTGCCGGATCGTCGGGCATAGGGCTATCCCTTGGCGGCATAGAGTTCTTTCCCTTCACGCAGCGCCGGATATAACCCCAGCGATAGGTAGTCGCTGTAACGTTGGACATCGCTCTTGGTGACAACAATCAGATCTTTCGCTACGCCAAGAGCCATCAAATCGTGGTACAGATGTTGCGCTGTCTGTCGGCGATGGACGCCATCAGGCATCGCGATGGGGATGTCAATATCGCTGTCAGCATGCATTTGACCGCGCTATCGATCCAAAGAGGATGCTGCGGCGCAGGTGGGCGATGGCGACCATCTGCTGCCTAGGATCATGCAGCAGGCGATTACGATCAACCGGCGTATTGCTCATAGCATTCGGGTTGAAACGTAGCCTTGCCTACCTCGATCATACCACCAACCTGCCCCCGTCCACGATCACCCGATCATCGGCGCGCAAGCTGGCGGCAGTGGTGGCGAAGTCGATCGCGAGTGACGAGACATTGACCCCGCCGAGATACTGGTTCTCGCCAAACGCGATGCTGATCGCCCCCTGAATGTGCCGGTCAACCAGCGGCCAGCCAATCGGCTGGCGCAGGTGTGGGTTAAGGCCAATCCCGATCGTGCTGATCCGGCCCAGTTCACCACTGCGTTGGGCCAAGAGCGCCGTGAGCTGATCACCGCCGCTGGCAGCTTCAATGCGGGTGATACGACCGTAGTTGAATTGGAGATGGGCGGCGCGCGCTGGGCCAGCCACCGGCAGGAAGAGTTCACCCTCGGCGCTCTCCTCAACGATCGTGGTGTAGAGCAAGCCTGCCGGCACGTTGCTCACAATCGTGTCTGCGGTTCCGCTGGTCGTTTCCAACCGGCCCGTATCGCGCAGCCATGACCGCTCGCCGCGCTGCACGCGCAGTTTGTAACCCGGCCCGCTGGTGATGGTGATAGTCTGCACCTGTGCCAACGTGCTTAGCACCCGCTCGCTGGCTGCGACCAATGCTGCCGGATCAAGCAGTAGCGCCGGCATTATGCGCAATTCCAAGTCTTCATGGCTGAGACCGAGCTGGGCCGCTTTGCCGATGGAGGGAATGGCGGCGATCACTTGCGGGATGCGGCGTTCGCACCGGATCGTTTCAAGCTGGTTGTACGTGGTTGTAAACGCGCGCAACGCTGCGTCCGGCGCGCGGCGCAGATCGGGTTGCGCGCCGATCAATGCCAACGAGCGATCTACGTGCTGTAGCCACTCCATCCGCCGCCGGTCACGGGAGGCGAGGATGTCTGGCGAGGTTGTGACCAACAATCGTTCGACGTGCTGCGCCGGTAGAATAGCGACCAGCGGCTCAGCACCAATGCTTTCCAGCGCCAGTAACACCGCATGCAACAGGCGCTGATTACCCGCCTCATCGCGCACCTCGACCAATTCGCCGCGCTGCGCGCCGAGCGCATCAACTAGCCGCGCTGCTAGTTGATTCCACAAACTCTCGGCCATGGCTGATCTCCTTACATCAACGGAATGTACTGGTAATTCGCCGGCACAAAGAAGCTACCTTCGGTGACGCCTTGCGGCGCGCTGTGCCGCCAGCGCCGGCCTAATTCGGCGGCGTCGATCTGCTGGTTGAGATAGGCACGGAACGCTTCGGTGACAGCAGTGATCTGCGCTGCCGATTCATGCACGAATTCGAGTCGGTAGTGGGCGATGCCGGCGGCTCGCCAGCGGTCGAGGTATTTGCTCGCCTCTTGCGCTTCAGCGCCAAACACGGTGTTGCGGCAGCCGACGTCGGCGATCACCGGATGCGCGCGGCCCTGCGCGTCGCGCAACGCTACCCGGTGCCGTTCGCACGGGCGGCCACAATCTTTGTAGCTGGTACCGTTCGACAAGAAGCGGCAGAAGACGCAGTGTTCGGTATGGAACACGGGCAGATGGTGATAGGCGATCGCTTCCAACCGGCTACCACCGATCTGCTCGGCCAGATGGGCGATCTGGTCGGCGTTGAGGTCGTGCGTCAGGGTGAGCCGTCGCAAGCCTAGACCAAGCAGCAGATCGGCGGTAAGAATGTTGGCAGCGTTGAGGCTGAAGTCGCCGGTCAACTCTACTGCCGGATCGTCGCGCAGCATGTTGAGCAAACCGGTCGAGCGCACCAAGAGCGGCGCGTCGAGTTTGCGCAAGAAGCGCACGACCCGATCGTCTTCCGGCTTGAGCACGCGCGGTGCAGCGATGCGAACGGCGATGCCGGCGGCGCGCACTTGCGCTAACGCCGGCTTTAGCCCTTCCAGATCGAGATAGTCGAGCGTAATGCTGTCCGGACGCAGCGCAATCGCTGCTGCAAGCTGGTCAGGTGAGCGGATGAGCAGATGGAGATGGGTGGTGTCCGGCGGCGCTGCCGGCGCCACAGTGGCCAGCATCTCATCGAGCACGCGCGTCGGGTCGTGGATGGTGATAGCCGGCGGTTGGCCTTGCAATTCGGCGAGGGCGGCGGTAGCTTGCCGGCGCAACTGGTTGAGCAGCGAAACCGGCACGAACGGCTTGCCCTCGATCACGGCAGTGAGTTCGGTTAACTGATACGCTGTGTCACCCAACCGGCCCAACTGGTCGCGCAGCGTTGCTTCATCAAGCGGGCGGTTTTGCGCTGTCGTCAGCGGTTCCGCACTCTGCACCACAACGGTGAGGTCTGGCTGATCAATCAGCGTCCAGCGCAGTATGAGCGGCGCGCCGGCGCGGGCGCTAGCGTCCACCCGCACCGGTTGGCGGCGCACCGGCGCGGCGGGCTGCACGAACGGACGGGCCACCCGTTCGGTCTGCGGGTCGCTGGTGCGCCAGAGCAGATCGCCAGCGCGGATGCGGCGCCGGTTGATCGCGCCTTTGGCAAAGGTCAGCGCCAGCAGGCCATTGCCGGCTGGGGTGACGGTAAAAATGCGCCCGCCCTCTTCCGGCTCTTCCGGGCTGCGCCAATCGGCGGCATCAAACACCACCCCATCGCCGGGTTTGAGTGGAGCCGCATCGCGGCCCGGCTCCGGTGCGATGAGAATGGCGTCGGGCCGCACCTGCACCACCCGGCCCATCAACAAGCCGCGATGGCGCGGCGCGCGGCCCTCCACGACCGCCTGATGGTTGGTGCCGCGCAGGAAGTGCGGCCCTAACCCGCGTGAATAGACCTGCTCGAGGTGTAAGCGGTCGGCACTAGTTAGATCGGGCGGCAGACCGGCCCACGCCGCATCAAGCGCGCGGCGGTAGGCGTTGGTGGTAATCGCCACATACTCGGCATCTTTGTAGCGGCCCTCGATCTTGAGCGCGCTCACACCGAGGCGGGCAATCGTCGCCATCTCGTCAATCGCCGCCAAATCGCCGGGTGAGAGCAGGTAACGGGCTGCGCCGAGCGGCTGATGTTGGCCGTCAACGATCAGATCGTAAGGCAACCGGCAGGCTTGGGCGCACTGGCCGCGATTGGCGCTGCGCCCGCCCCATGCTTCGGATGAAAAGCACTGGCCGGAGTACGAGACACAGAGCGCACCATGGACGAAGATTTCCAGTTCGATCGGGCTGCGGGCACGGATCGCCGCGACTTCTGCCAGCGATAACTCGCGAGCCAACACCACCCGCGACACACCGTAACGAGCGGCTAGTGCGACTCCCTCGGCGCTGGTAATGCTCATCTGGGTACTGCCGTGGATCGGCAGATCGGGCGCGATCCGGCGGGCCAGCACCGCGATGCCTACATCTTGCACGATAATCGCATCGGCCCCGGCAGCGGCAATCGCGGCTAGCGCCGTCGCCGCTGCACGCAACTCGTGGTCAAACACGAGCGTGTTAAAGGTCACATACCCTTTCACCCCCCGCCGGTGCAGCGTCTTCATCACCTCTGGCAGCTCATCAAGCGTAAAGCCTACTTTGGCGCGGGCGGTGAAATGGGTCAAACCAAAGTAGACCGCGTCGGCGCCGGCTTCAATCGCGGCGTGCAATTGCGGCCAATAGCCGGCGGGACTCATAATCTCAGGCTTGCGCATGGTTGATTGTTCCATAGGATGATCGCGTCGCCGTCATCCACGATGTACCTTAAAAATCGACAGATACACATTCGCTGCATAACCGCAACTCGTGCAGCGGTTGCCTTCTAGCCCGACCTTCCGGCTTACCCCGTTCTGCCGGCTAATCAAGGTTGCTTGGCATACTGGGCAGCGCGTTGGCTGGTTAGGTTCCGGCCCATAGATAAACTGCAAACCGCTTTCGTGCCCGATGCGGCGCGCGCGCATGGTTGCGGCGGCAGTTTCACTGCCGGCATCACCCGGCAAAACGTGCCACGGCGTGTCCTCGCCGAGCGTGGTCTTGATCCAATTGACCATCTCACGTAGCTCATCGGGATGATCGTTAACGCCGTGGTGGATGCGGGTCGTTACTTCGATATGGCACTGCCAGCGTTGTTGCGCCTCTTCGGCGAAACGCAAAATCTGCCGCCAGTCGCTGATCCCGCCTAGCCGGTGGTAGGCATTATCGGAAAAGCCGCGCAGATCGAGGCTGATGCCGTGCAGGTACGGCCCTAACTCGCTCAGCGCCTCGCTACTCAGCATGCCGCTGGTGACAATAGCGGTATAGCGGCTGACAGCGCGGCTCAGTTGCAGCAACGCGAGCAGGTATTCAAAGTTCACCGCTGGCTCGCCAAACGCCCACACCACGCCGCGACAGAGCCGTTCGAGGGCGAAGTCGGCTGCGCGTTGCGGATCAAGCCGTCGTTGTTTGGCCGGATCAGTGGGCAACGCGCCGTATGAGCCGCGCTGTTGATCAACCGGCAATGCATAGCCCCAGCCGCCGATAGCTAGCGCCGTGGTGTCAGGGAAGAAGTGCCAAAGGCGATGATCTTCGATTGGGCCAATGGCGGCGCCGCTAATCAAGCCATGATTGAGCAGCTTGATGCCATCTGTACTCCCGACCCGCATCTGGCAGCGTCCTACCTCTCCCGGCGCCAGTGTGCATCTCCAATGGCAGGCCAGACACTGAAAGCTTCCCTCGCCAAGCGGCTGTGCTAAGGTGGCCAGCGATGACATAATCTCAGCTTTCTTCTATCTTCAATCAAGATGTGCGAGTGCCAAACGAATGCCTATGCTTGCTCTTCCCCCTCGCGGAGAGGGGCGTAGTCAGAACATTTGATAAAGTATAACCGTTGATTGCTGGGCGATGCCTCGACGCTCGCCTCCGCGCTCCCCTCTCCCGCGTTGGTAGGAGAAGGGCTGGGGGTGAGGGTGAACCGGCTCATCCTACAGCAGGGATGCTTGTACCAACGCGATCTGTCGGCTGGCAGAGCAGCAAGCCCGCCGCCTGTCACCCAGCGCGTCATAATCGCTCCTCAAGACCTTCCCGGTTTTGCGTTGTTTGCGGCTTGTCACGCCTTTATCTACACTTTATCTATAGGTATGGGTTGGCAATTTGCCCCGTGTTCGAGTATAATGCCAACGACTGCGGAGGGAAACCTTCCCTCCGCACGCCATTCTCATGTTGCGCTCTATCCTGTAGTGTAGCATAGAGCACGCAAAACGGTGCTATGAGCGACAGTCATTCGTCACCAGATCCATTGGCTACTTCCCTTGAGGTTGAGCCGGTGCGCCATCCGCGTGCGCCGTTACGCTATGTGGTGCGCGAATTGCTTGAGACAGCGATCTTTATTCTGCTCATCTTTCTGATCGTGCGCGGCGTAGTGCAGAATTTTAAGATCGAAGGCTCAAGTATGGAGCCAACGCTTCATACAGGCCAGTATATTCTGGTCAATAAGCTGATCTATTTTCACTTTGACCTGAATGCGCCGCTGCGCCTGCTTCCCGGTCAGGCCGATTTGCCGCCACGCGTGGTCTACCCCTTCCGACCGCCGCAACGTGGTGATATTGTCGTCTTTGAGTATCCGCGTGATGTACGGAAAGATTATATCAAGCGCGTAATCGGTTTGCCCGGCGATGTGCTCGAATTCCGCGAGGGTCGGGTCTATGTCAATGGCGAGCTGCTCGACGAGCCGTACCTGCGCGGCGCGTTTACCTACTGTCTCGGCGGCTATCCCTGCGCGCGGGGGCCGATCACTGTGCCGTCCGGTTCGATCTTTGTGATGGGAGACAATCGCGGCAATAGCTCCGATTCGCGGGAATGGGATGCGCTGCCGCTCGATCGGGTGGTCGGGCAGGCGTGGCTGATCTATTTTCCTTTCAGCGATTGGGGGTTGGTACCCCACCATCGCTACGATACCGTGACCGCCGCGACGCCGTAAGATGTGTTGCTATGCGCATTGCTGTTAATGCCCATCTCCTTGCTCATACCCGTTCGTTTCGCCGGGCCGGTGTTTCGCACTATATCGAGCAGGTATTGCTCCATTTGGCGCAGATCGATCCCACCAATCACTATACCGTGTATACCACTCGCGGCCTTGATCAGGCGGCGTTGGGTCTGCCGGCCAATTTTGTAGTGAAGCCGTCCCGTTTGCCGACGATCAATCCGCGGGTGCGGATTCCTTGGGAACAGGGGATTGCGCCGCTGATGTTGCGCGGGACGGCTGATCTCTACCATGGCTGTCTCAACGTGGCCCCGCTGCTCAGCCCGGTGCCAACGGTAATTACGATCCACGATCTGGCCTTTATCCGCTTTCCGCAGACCTTTCGCGCCTACAATCGCATCTATCTCGATCTGGCGACCCGGCTGAGCGCCCGCCGCGCGAGCCGGATTTTGGCGGTTTCCGAACACACCAAGCGCGAGGTGGTTGGTCTGCTCGGCATTCCGCCAGAGCGGGTGATCGTGACGCCGAACGCTGCCCGCAGCCATTTTCGCCCACCGGCGCCGGCGGCCATCGAGCAGTTGCGCGCACGGTATGGCTTGCCTGAGCGGTTTGTGCTTTATGTCGGTACGCTGGAGCCGCGCAAGAATCTGACCACACTGCTGGAGGCGTTCGCATTGGTGAGCCGGAGCGTGCCTGATGTGCCGTTGTTGATCGGTGGCGGCAAGGGCTGGATGTATGAGCCGATCTTCGTCCGGCTGGAACAGTTGAATCTGCGCGATCGGGTGAAGTTTGCCGGCTATATTCCTGAAGAGGAGTTGCCGCTCTGGTACGCGGCGGCGACCGTCTTCGTCTTTCCTTCGATCTATGAGGGGTTTGGGATGCCGCCGCTTGAGGCGATGGCCTGCGGCACGCCGGTGATTACTTCCAATACCTCGAGCCTACCTGAAGTGGTCGGTGAGGCGGGGTTGATGGTCGCGCCTACCGATCCGATCGCGCTGGCCGAGGCGATCCGGCGCGTGTTGGTTGACGCCGATCTCCGTGCCGAGTTGCGCCAACGCGGTTTGGTCCATGCTCGCCGCTTTTCGTGGGCGGATACCGCTGCCAAGACACTGGCGGCCTATCGGGAAGCGGTGGCGAGGTAGGGGTGTTGCCGCCGCAACGTTACCCTTTGCGTTGACACACCTTTACACTAGGGTATAATGATGAGGGACGCGCATCGCTGGTGCGCGCCGGTTGCACGAGGAAGGAGTGCGAGTATGATTGGCGGTCTTGGTTGGGGTGAATTGTTAATTATCCTCGTGATCGTGATTGCGATCTTTGGCGCTGGCAAGCTGGCTGGCCTCGGCGGCGCGCTCGGCAGCAGCATCCGCGAGTTTCGCAAGGCGGTAAAGGGTGACGAAGAGCCGCGCAATGACGCCAAAACCGAGGGCGAAACCAAAGCGTAGCGGTGGGTTTGGCGAAAATTGAGTACATTCACGTGTTCACTGGTTGCGGTGAACTCTCAACGTAGATGCTACTCTATGAAGTGTGGCAGTTTAGCTGCTGCCCTGTTGTGATAGGGTCGCAAACGTTTTCTGATAGCGGCAATCCACTGCTTATGTCGCGCAGCTTCCGGTAAGGCAAGCCCGAGCATAGCTTTGTTGTCCAATTTCTTGGGTTGTACCGGTAACGGTGCGCTCACTCCCTTGTGATTGCGTGCAGCGCAGAGGGAAATGCGGCGCATGATCCCTCCATGCGTCAACGCAGCCCCCTTCGCTAGCGCGATTACTGCCTGAAGAGGGAGCATCACGAAAATAACCGTATCCGTGACATTGTTGCTAAAAAGAAACGGGGCGCGTTGATCCGCGCCCTCGTGCTGTTTGCGTATGACCACCGATTTTTTTGATCAGGCAACCATCGTGGTGCGAGCCGGCAATGGCGGCAACGGGGCGGCAACCTTCCGCCGCGAGAAGTATGTGCCACGTGGCGGCCCCAATGGCGGCGATGGCGGGCGCGGCGGCCATGTTTACCTCGTCGCCGACCCTGAATACAATACTCTGCTGCATTTTCGCTATCAGCGCAAGTTTATCGCCGAGAATGGCGGCCATGGCGGCAAAAATGCGATGCATGGCCGCAATGGCGCCGATGTCTATGTACCGGTGCCTCCCGGTACGGTGGTGCGGGCCACGATCAATGGCGTACCTTACACCGTTGATCTTGCCCGGCCCGGCCAGCGGCTGCTTGCTGCGCGCGGTGGGCGCGGCGGCTTGGGGAATATCCATTTTGCTACGCCTACCCGCCAAGCGCCGCGGCTGGCTGAGTTGGGCGAACCCGGCCAAGAACTGACGCTGGAGCTCGAGCTGAAGATGCTGGCTGATGTGGGGTTGGTTGGCTTTCCAAACGCCGGCAAATCAACCCTGCTTTCAGTCATCAGCGCCGCTCGACCCAAGATTGCCGCCTACCCGTTTACCACTCTTACCCCCAATCTCGGTATTGTCGAGGTTGGGTTGCAGCGGTTTGTAGTGGCCGATATTCCCGGTTTGATCGAAGGGGCGCATGCTGGCGTCGGTCTTGGTCACGATTTTCTCCGCCATGTCGAGCGTACACGCTTGCTCATTCATATCATCGATGCCGCTGGTGTCGATGGCCGTGCGCCGTGGGATGACTACGAGCAGATCAATACCGAACTGCGCCTGTACCAGCCTGAATTGGCCCAGCGCAAGCAGGTGGTGGCGCTCAATAAGGCCGATCTGCCTGCGGCGCAGGAAAACGTGCCTATCTTGCGTGCCCGCCTGCCAGTGGCGCCAGAGGATCTGTTTGTGATTTCGGCAGCAACCGGCGCCGGTATCGAACCGCTCTTGCAGCGGGTGGCCGAGCTGTTGCGCGCCGATCCGCCGCCCCAGCGCGATCCGGTTGATCCCGATGAGCCGCCGCTCGAGTGGCCGTTGCCGCCGGTTGATGAAAATGCCTTTACCATCGAGCGCGAAGGCGATGCATTCCGGGTGCGCGGGGTCAAGATTGAGCGCCTGATCGCGATGAGTAATCTCGACCAAGATGAGGCGCTCGACCGGATTCAGCGCGTGCTGGAAGCGAGCGGCATTAACGAGGCCCTGATCGCGGCTGGCGTCCAAGATGGTGATCTGGTGCGCATTGGGCGCGCCGAATTGGTGTGGGATGATAGCGGACGGCATATCGCATGACAACAACGCAACCTACTGCCCCGGCGTCGCCACCCGCCGATCAGCTTGTGCAGACCCAGCATACGGTGGTGATCAATGGCGTTGAGATCGCGTATACGGCCACCGCCGGCGTGATCATTATGAAGGAGGAGGCGGAGAAGGATGGCGTCAGCGCCGGTGAGCAGGCGCGAGCCGGTATCTTCTTCGTCGCTTATACCCGCGATGATGTGAGCGATTATAGCCGGCGCCCGATTACCTTTGCCTTCAACGGCGGTCCCGGCTCGTCGTCGGTGTGGCTGCACCTCGGCTTACTTGGCCCGCAGCGGGTGCTGATGAACGAAGAGGGGAGGCCGTTGCCACCTCCCGGACGTCTCGCGCCTAACCCGTACTCGTTGCTCGATGTCAGCGATCTGGTCTTTATCGATCCGGTCAGCACCGGCTATAGCCGTCCCGTTGCTGGCGAGTCTGCCAAGCAGTTTCACGATTTCCGCAAAGATATCGAGTCGGTGGGCGATTTTATCCGGCTGTACACCAGCCGTTACGGGCGCTGGCTATCACCCAAGTATCTGGCCGGCGAGAGTTATGGCACCACCCGGGCCGCCGGCTTGGCCGGCTATCTGCAAGAACGGCACGGCCTCTACCTCAATGGCCTGATGCTGATCTCAGCGGTGTTGCACTTTCAGACCCTCTCGTTCGATCACGGCAACGATTTGCCGTACATGCTCTTTTTGCCGGCCTACACCGCCACTGCCTTCTACCACTACCGGCTCGAACCAGCATTGCAGCGCGATTTGGTCGCGACTCTGCGCGCTGCTGAAGCGTTTGCGCTCGGCGACTATGCGCTGGCCTTGTTGCAAGGCGATCAGCTCGATCCGGACACCTTTGATCGCATCGCCATTCAATTAGCCCGCTACACCGGCCTCAACTACGACTATATTACCCGCTCGCGCTTGCGGATTCGCGACGACCGGTTTGTGAAGGAATTGCTACGCGATCAGCACCGCACGGTGGGCCGGCTCGACAGCCGGTTTATCGGCCGCGACCGCGACGCGGCAGGCGAGACGGTCGAGTTCGACCCGAGCCTTGCGGCGATTACCGGCCCTTATACTGCCGCACTCAATCATTACGTGCGCGAGCAGTTGGGTTTTAGCAGCGATCTGCCCTACGAAATCCTCACCGAGCGAGTGTGGCCGTGGAGTTTCAACGATCACCAAAATCGCTACGTTGATGTCGCCGAGACGTTGCGGCGGGCCATGCACCGTAACCCGGCGCTGCGGGTGCATGTCGCCAGCGGCTATTACGATCTGGCAACGCCCTACTTCGCTACTCGCTATACGCTCAACCATCTCGCCCTCGATCCGGCGTTGCGCAGCCAGATCAGCGAGAGCTTCTACCCTGCTGGCCACATGATGTACATTCAGGAATCGTCATTAGCGGCACTCAAGGCGGTGCTGGCCGATTTCGTCGCTGTTGCGCCAGAGGGAGCAAGCCAATGACCGAACCATGCCATATCAACGCCCTACGCCATGTTGCCCAACTCGGCCATGGCCGGGTCAGTTTTCTCGAATGGCCCAACGCCGGCCCTACGGCCCTGCTTTGCCACGGTATCACCAGCAGCGCTGTTACGATGTGGCGGTTGGGGGAGGATCTGGCTGCCGAGGGCTGGCGGGTGATCGCGATTGATATGCCCGGCCACGGCCAGAGTGATCTCAGCCCGGCCTACGATATTGATACGGTGGCCGGCATTGTGGGTGATCTGATCGTGACGTTGGGGTTAAGCGACGTAGTGATGGTTGGTCATTCGTGGGGTGGGGCAACAACGCTTGCCTTGTTAAGCCGTGACCATCCGGCGCGGGCAGCCGTGCAGCGGGCTGTGCTGATCGACCCGCTGATCCGGCAAGAAGCGGCGGTGGCGCCGTCGTGGCTGCCCCAGTTTAGCCGAGGAGTGGGTGAGCCACCGGAAGCGACCTTGCCGATGCTACGTGAGACAAACCCTGATTGGCATCCGTGTGACTATCATTGGAAGGCGCAGGCGTTAGCCGAGTGCCGCTATGAGCAAGTGGCCGGCTTGTTCCTCATCCCGGATGACTGGACGCTGGCGCCGCGGATTGGGCAGGTGCAGGTGCCGTTGCTGATCTTGCTGGCCGAACCGGCGTACACGATAGTACCGCCGGCGGTGCAAGCCGAATTACGGGCTGCGGCGCCGCCGGGTCTCGTTCGGATGCAGCTTATTCCCGGCACGAATCATAATATGCTGCGCGGGCCGGGGTATGGCCCAACATACGCGGCAATCCGCGCCTTCCTTATCGCACCGTTGTCATAACCTCACATCGCCTCGCGCCGGGGAGACGGGTGCAGATGGGCCGTCCGTTCGGCGGTTCGGGGCTGGTTGCGCACCAGCTCGGTGTAGCGGCGGGTTGAGCGCGGATCGCGATGGCCCAGAATCCGGCGTACTACCTGCTCTGGGTAGAAGGTAATCAGTTCGGCAGCGGCGGTGTGGCGCAGGTGGTGTAGCGTGTAACGCGGCTGCTCGCGCCCATCAACGATATCCATCAGCCGGGCTGCCTTGCACACCGCCACCCAGCGTCGGTGCAGCGTATCGTACGATGCGCGTGTGCCGCGCGACGACCGGAAGAGCGGTGTATCAGGCGGTAAATGCTCCATCTCGCGCACCCAACTGCGCAACCCGCGCAACGAACGCGGCATCGCGTCAGGGGTTAGCGCAATCATCCGCTTATTCCCGCTCTTGCTATCGCGCACCAGCAGCATCTCGCGCCCCGGCTCAAGAATGACATCACCGAGGTTGAGATTGAGCACCTCGTCGGTGCGAATGCCGATCTCGCGCAGCAGCGTGAAGATCAGCCGGTAAGGTTGCGGCGCTGCGGCGATGGCCTGATCAAGTGCGCGCAGTTCGGTCTCGTTGGCAATCGGTTGCGGATGGTGTTCAGTCGGAATCCGGCTGTTGATCTGCTCGACCGGATTGTGAGTCACATACCCACGCGCGAATGCCCAGCGGAAAAACCGGCCCAGACTCGCAATCCGCCGGTTGGTGGTGCCCGGCTGCTCTTTCCGGCTAGCCAGAAAGTGTTGGATGTCGCTCGCGGTAATGGCCGTAAGATCTTTGCTCAAGACGGTTCCCGCTGTGCGCAAATCGCAACGGTACGAGGTGATGGTGTTTTCGCTCAATCCATCTTCCTGTTTCAAATCGGCCAAAAACTGTTCTAGCTCACTGATGATGGTGCGCGTCTGCTGCAGGCCGAATCCACTTGAATGGGACATAGGACTCTCCTCTTTCCTGCCGCGATGACAGCGCTCGGCAAAGGTCATCGGCAGCAAGCTGCTCGCAGCGCCGGGCGCTGCAACCGCCAGCGAGCGGTAGGGTTATGCGGCTGTCGCTTCCGCTGAAAAATGGAAGTACGCATCATCGCATTGTGAGGACAGGCAAGGGTACAGCGCATGCTAGATGCTTACCACCTACCGCTGTCTCACACTGTAGCACGGCATCGTTGCTTGCTCTGGCGATCTGCTGCGTCGTCGTTGACACAGCCTGATCTTGGGGCAGCACAGCTCTACTGCCCACCATTTCAACCTCACTTGGCCGGTGCGACATGGGGCGAGCACTATCGCAACGCTGATCGGCTCGCCGGCCATTGACTGCTCGCTCCTCTAAAGGAGCTAGTGAGATGATGGCTCACTAGTCGAGTTTGGATCGTGCGCTGTGACTGCCCTTTGCTGGCCGGGCCACGTTACAACCACGATCTCGGCTCGGCGTGCAAATGCTTTACCTCAATGTCGTATCCGACGTTGATTGCATTATAGCAAATACTTTGACATCATGCTAGTTCTAACCATGAATATTTTTGATATTGATTAAACGTTGACAATGGCTTTGAATCAAGTTTGCAGCCAGACAGATGACAGCAACAGATTGTTGGGCAAGCTCGGCGGTCACGGGCTGGCTGTGCTGGTTTCAAGCAACGGGTGCGTCATCGCACTGGTGAGCGTGATCGGCCTTTGCCGCTCTTGGGCAAGCTGGTGCATTGCCGGGCTTGGTTGTGCGAGCAGCGGTTTGTGCAATCAACTCCGTGTTGATCTGGTATACTATCAGTACATGGTGAAAAGTGTGTCTATGAGCCGGCATAGTCGGCTCACTCTGTCGTTAGGAAGGAGGAGCTTCCTATCGTTTGATGACAAGAAACGACAAGATAAAAACAAAAAAGACAGAAAAACATGGCTAAAAAAGATCTGAATATCTAAGGCTTTCATGATATGAATACAATGGGAGAAGCGCGCAACGGGATGCGCTGGATCCGGGTTGATTTGCATCTACACACGCCTGCGTCTGAGGATTACGCCGAACCAAACGTTTCTTACCTTGATATACTACAGGAAGCTGAGCGGCGCGGTCTTGAAATCATTGCCTTTACCGATCACAATACCGTCGCCGGCTACGAGCAGTTCCAACGCGAAATTGAGTTTCTAACCACGCTCGAAAAGGCAGGGCGGCTCACTAGTGAGGAAGAGGCGCGGTTGGCCGAGTACCGCCGGTTGCTCGACAAGATTATGGTATTGCCCGGCTTTGAATTTACGTCCCATTTTGGCGCTCACATTATCGGCATTTTTCCGCCCAACCGTCCGCTGAGTCTGATTGAGGCTACCCTGCTCCAACTCGGCATTCCCGCCGAGTTGCTGAAGGGTGGGGTGTGTAGTGTGGCCAATACCCGCCATGTCACCGAAGCCTACGAGATTATTCATCGCGCCGGCGGTATTGTGATCGCTGCCCATGCCAATGGCCCTAATGGCGTGATTACCGAGACCTTGCGCATGGGTACAAGCGGTCAAGCGCGGGTGGCGGTGACGCAAAGCCCCTACCTCCACGCGCTAGAATTTATCAATTTCTACACCGATCACGAGAAGTTCACTTCGCCCGGCTTCTACAACGGCAAGACCGAGCACTATGAGCGCCGCATGTTCTGCATCCAAGGCAGTGATGCCCATCGTCTGCGCCGCTTGGCCGAGGCTGACGCACAAGCGACTCATCGCCACGGCATCGGCGATCGCTATTTCGAGGCGCTCTTGCCTGATCGTAGTTTCGAGGCGCTCAAGGCGCTCTTTTCTAGCCAAGACTTTGACCGGGTGCGCGTGCCCAAGCGCGATCAGAAGCAGTGGTCGCTCGATGTTGCCCGTTTCAGCGGTAGCACTGATCGCCAATTGCTGCGCGCGGTGGCCGATCCATCCGCAGCGGCGGCGCTCTGGCCCGATGTGGCGGCGTTGGCGAATATCGGCGGCGGGGTGCTGATCGTGGGCTGCGATCCCGGCGGCAAGGTGATCGGGGTGGAACGGCCTGACCAGATTACCGAGGCACTGCGCCAGAGTGTGGTGGATAATCTAATCCCTGCCCCCTATTTGTCATTCGAGCTGATGCACTATGAAGGCCGTGATGTGATCCGGGTCGAGGTGAAGGCGCATGAGCCGCCGCCGTATGTTGGCAGCAACGGCACGGTGTATGTCCGCCGCGATAGCGAGACGGTGGCCGCTAACCGCAGCGAGATTATCCAGCTTTGCCGGCAGGCGATTGCCGCTGGTGAGCCGTCGCCACTCGAGAATGGCGAGACGCTCGAATTGCCCCGCTCTGGCGTCGAAATTGTCGGCAGTCAGCGCCGCGGTGGGACGTGGGTTTACGAGGTGCGCGATCTGCGCACGACTGCCGGCGTGACTCGCGACCGCGCGCAGGGGTTGTGGGCTTATGCGATTGGCCGTCACGAAGATTTGCGCGATGGCCGGATCGATTTGCACAGCCAAGTGCGCTGGCGTGGCCGGCTTGGCCTCTGGCGCGCCTACCGGCAGGGTTCGCGCGTGAAGTACGATCTGGTGCATCGCGACCAGAATGGTGTGATCGACCATATCTTCTACGGCGTGAGCGATTGGGGGCTGGGTGAAGCGTGGATGAGCCTGCTCACCGAGGCCGGTACTCGCGTCGAGACCGATACCGCCGATTTCGATCAGGAAGAGACGGTGGAAGCGCCGCCGCCGCCGTCTGAAATCGAGACGTGGGGTGAACGCCGCATCCGCTGGCGCGGCCGAGGTGGTTTGGTGCGAATTTCGCTCGATAACGATGGCCAGCCCCGCTTCGATCTGGTGATGAAGGATAAAGAGAGTGGCGCGGTGCAAGAGTATAACAATGTGCCCCGCGAGAAGCTCTCTGACGCATGGCTGGCGCTAATCCGGGTCGCTCGCCCTCGCACCGGCATCGAGGTCGTGAGCGCCACGCGCAATGAAGAGGGTGAGTGGCTGTACGTCTTCCGTAATTTGCGCACTGGTGATGTCAGCAGCGCACCATGGCGCTTGCAAGACATCGAACCCGGCACGGTGCGCGAGTATGCGGCTCGCATGTACCACCAAGATATGCCGCTCGACCAAGAAAAGGTGCGCTGGTGGGGCAATATTGGGTATCTGCGCCCGATGCGCTCGCAGGTCGATTTGGTCTATGTTGACGAGCAGGGAGTGACTCACGTCTACTACGCTGCTCGCCGCGATGAGTTGACCGGTGAGTGGCGTGAGTTGCTGCAATTGTACGATGAGTGATCAGGGACGACCGATTGGTTGCTCCTTCCTACGACTCAGTAGATGGCGTTTCACCCTTCCGTTTCATGATCAGGGGCGACAAGTCTGTCGCCCCTTCCTACACTTCACCAGATGTCGTGCCACTCTTCCGTTTGCGGCAAATTTCAAGCCCCAGTACCCCAAGCGCTGCCTCTATCCCTTCCCGAAGGTTGTTCTTGGTGGTGACGTCGGCGAGATCAATGCCAAGATTGACCATCGTCTGCGCCACTGATGCATGAATGCCGGTAAGGATGATCTGTGCTCCAAGCAGGCGGGCAGCACGGATCGCTTGCAGTAGGTAATTTGTGACTGCTGTGTCAACAATTGGCACGCCGGTAATGTCGATAATCGCAACATCAGCCGCTTGCTCGGCAATGCCGGTCAGGAGCTGTTCCATTATTCGTTGAGCACGTTGTGAGTCAATACTGCCAATGAGGGGTAAGAGAAGAACGCCTTTAAGCAGTGGTATTACTGGCACTCCTAGTTGCGCGATGGTTTCTTCTAATGTGCGTTGCCGTTCGTTGAGCTGCTGTAGCTCAATCAGTAGTTGACGCTGCTGATTGTAGCGCCGTTGCATGTGTTCCATTAGCGCACCTACAATTTGGGTGAGGTAGGGGCCTTGCGGCGAGCGAGGTGGAAAGTTCTGCCGTGCTTGGCGGAGTTCGGCTGCTCGATCAGGTCGATAACGTTCAACGGTCGTCATCAGTATATCGATAACTTTCTCAACAACTTCCGGCTGGAACGTAAGAATGGTTTCAAATGTGCGATCACCTTCGTTATCCACCGCTATTTGATTGTCAAGCCCACAAAGAACTGCACAAAAATATTCAGTTAACACGAGAACAAACCATTCTTGTCTGAGCGGATCACTTGGTTCGAGGGTGACGGCGATATGTTTTTCTTCGGGTATGGGTGGAGTGCCACCGGCAAAAATGCAGATTGAACTGGCAATGTGGGCTAATTCAAGGTAGCGTTGTGTTTCTTTCCGCCAGTGGCTGCTCTCTTGAAATCCGGTGAAGATGACGCTTGGTAATTTGTTGCGTAGCACACAGTCTTCTAAGGTGTGACTAAGATCAACTAACGTCGTTTTCGTTGCTGTGAACGGTGGGACATCTGGCGCTATCGCTTCTTGAATAATACGGTAGAGAGAGGGTAGTCTAGTTGATGCATTGCTCATTCTACTGCTCCTACGTAGTCTTTTTTATTTTTGTGTGGGTTAAACAGTACCATGTTCTCTCTCAGTCTGCTAACAAGTATGATTGTGTTTCGTTAGAGCAATGACCTTTATTCGTCCGATAAGTAGTTGTTGGTAACCCTAACGCATGGGTAAAGGGATAACCGTTTGGATCACGGCTACTATCACAAAGTGCGAGCCGATACTTGTCCGATCATCCGAGCGCAGATGCTCTATGCTTGCTTGTTCAGGTTTTGGTGTGGCGAGTCAGGGGTGTTCTGATCTTACTCAGCATACTTCTCGCTGATATACACCACCCGCGGCGCATCCTCTGTTGCCGGCGTCCATTGCGGGGTGAGGCGCATAACCAAACGTAATCCACCGGCAGCGAGTGCTGCGGCGATCTGAGCGTCACTCCATGGCCGTTCGCAGTGGGTCTCTTCCCCGCGCCACCACCGCTCCCCGCGCCGCTGAAACCAGACGAACCGGCCATACGCACGTTGCTGGTGCTCATCGAAGTGCAGTCGGTTGACAACGAGCAGATCGCGCCCGTCGAAGAGCACCTGATCGTATTCATGCCACGTGCGAAAACCGGCGAGGGTGTTGAGGTCGAAGATGAATTGCCCACCGGGACGCAGCAATCGGCCTACTGCCCGGCAGACCTTGGCTAGATCATCATCATCGGTGAGATGGTTAAGGCTGTCAAAGAGGCTGGTGCAGAGGTCGAAACTGCCCGGCGGCAACCGCGGGTCGTCCGGCAATGCGCGGATGTCAGCCTCGATCCATTCGATCGCCAACCTGCGCTGGTGTGCCTGCTCGCGGGCGATGGCCAGCATAGCCGGTGAACTGTCAACTCCCACGACTGTTGCGCCGGCAGCCGCCAGCACTAACGCCGCTGCGCCGGTGCCACAGGCGAGATCAAGCGTGCGCTGCGGCAGCACCGGCAGGTGGGCAAGGATGATCTGCGCCAGCGCCGTGCCAAAAGCGGCTTGCCCGGCGGCATGGTAGATCGGGGCGTAATCGTGGTAGATCATAGACCTCTCTGAGCGGTTCACCCTTCCTGCTCACGCCGCTAGTTGCTCCCATTGGGCGTATTTTTCCGCCAGCAACCGTTCGAGTTCGGCGTACTGCGCTCCTAGCGCCGTTAGCCGGGATACGTCTCGCGCTTGACTGGCCGCGTCGAGTTCGCTACTCAGGCGAGCAAGGTCTTGTTCAAGCGCGGTCACTTCGGCTTCTAAAGCGGCTAGCCGGCGCTGCTTGGCCCGCTCGGTGTCGTCGGGTCGGGCCGGTTTGGCCGGCGCGGCCTTCGGCTCGGCGGTTTTAGGCGCTGGTGTAGGCGGCGCGGCGCTCTGGGCGGCCATATACTCGCTGTAGTTGCCGGCGAACTGCTTGATCCGGCCTTGCTCGACAATCCACAACTTATCGGCCAGTGTGTCGATAAAGTAGCGGTCGTGCGAGACAAACAAGATCGAACCGGTGTACTCTTTCAACACCGCTTCGAGCGCCTCGCGCGCATCAATATCGAGGTGGTTGGTCGGCTCATCGAGCAAGAGCAGATTACCCGGCAGCAGCGTCAGTTGGGCCAGTGCCACTCGCGATCGCTCGCCGCCGCTGAGGTCGGCGATGCGCTTGAACACATCGTCGCCGGTAAAGAGAAAACGGGCAAGCAGGTTGCGCGCCGGCCCCTCACCAAGACTTGGCGCTACCCGCAGCACCTCTTCCAGCACGGTATTGTTCCATTCCAGCACGTCATGGCCTTGCGCGTAGTAACCCACCCGCACTTCGTGGCCAAAGCGGGCCACGCCTTGCAGCGGCGGCAATTGCCCGATTAGCGTGCGGAGCAGGGTGGTCTTGCCGCAGCCGTTTGGTCCGAGCAACCCGACCCGCTCGCCGCGCCGGATGGTCAAGTCATCGGCCCGCAACAGCGGCTTGCCGTCGCCGTGCGGCCCGTGATAGCCAACCACCAACCCATCGAGCCGCAAGACTAGCTCCCCCGACCGCAATTGGCTGTCGAGCGCAACGCGCAGTTTGGCCGCCTCTTTTGGACGGTCGAGCAACTGCTCGCGTTTGAGCCGCTCTAACCGTTTTTCGCGCCCTTTGGCCTCGCGTGCGCGCTGGCCGGCCTTGTAGCGCCGGATGAACTCTTCAGTGCGGGCGATGAACGCTTGCTGGGCTTGGTACTCTTTCAGCCGCCGTTCCATCCGCTCGGCCTTGAGCGCCAAATACTTTTCATAGCTGCCGGGGTAATCCTCCAGCCGGTTAAAGCTGATCTCTAGCGTGCGTTTCGTCACCCGCTCGAGGAAGTAGCGGTCGTGCGAGACCACGATCAGGGTGCCATCCCAATTGCGCAAGAACTGTTCGAGCCATTCGAGCGCCTGCATATCGAGATGGTTGGTCGGCTCGTCGAGCAGCAGCAAATCGGGGTCGCTGAGCAGAGCGGCAGCCAGCGCGGCCCGCGTCTTTTGCCCGCCCGAAAACTGGCCCATGCGCTGGTGGAACTGTTCAGGCCGGAAGCCGAGACCGTGCAGCGTGCGTTCGATGCGATGCTCGATCTCGTAGCCGCCGGCATGCTCAAAACGAGCGCTCAGTTCGCCGTAGTGTTCCATTACTGCTTCCCAATCGGGGGCGGACGTATCGGCCAGCCGGCCCTCAAGGGCGGCCAGTTCGGCGCGCCAGTCGCGGATCTCGGCCAGCGCCGCTTCCATCTCTTGCCAGAGGGTCAGATCGTCGCTGAAGCGCGTCTCTTGGGCAAGATAGGCGACGCGGGTGCCGCGGGCAAGGCTAAGACTGCCACTATCCGGCGTCTCATAGCCGGCGATTATGCGCAGCAAGGTGCTCTTGCCGGTGCCGTTCATGCCGACAATTGCCACCTTTTCACCTCGCGCGATTTGGAAGCTGACATCGTGGAAAATCAGCTCAGCGCCGTAGTATTTGCTGAGATTCGTTGCGTTGAGCAGAGTCATAGGTTTGGTTCTTACAATAGAAAAGACCAGCGCTCCGGCGCCGGTCTTGATTGGAGCGGGAGACGGGATTCGAACCCGCGACCTACACCTTGGCAAGGTGTCGCTCTACCAACTGAGCCACTCCCGCATCGCGCTTAGAGTATAGCACGATCTGCCGATTCGTGCAAGTGTGGTAGGATCGTAGAGAGGAAGCCTTGCTCATCGTTCATTGTGGAATGCTATGACATCATCCCTGCGTCAACGCCTCGGTCGCCGTCTCGGCCTCACCCCGTACTATCAAGTCATTGTTGCTGAACCTGATCGGTTGCATTTACGGTCATACCCGCAGGCGAATCGCGCTGCGGCTCTTCCGCTCTTTGCCGGTGGCGGGGTATTAATGGCCATTGCCATGGCCGCGTTACTCGCTGGCGTGTTAGCATCGCTGCAAGAGTTCGGTTTTGCCACGGCTGCCCTCAGCGCTGCTGCCGGCGGGTTGTTTGGCGGCTTGGCGATCCAACGCTTGGTGGGAGGCTACGCGATTGCCACCACCGCCAATGAAATCATGCTCGATGCCGAGACCTTCACGATTCGCCAATCCAGCCGGGTCGGGCGGCCACGGGAGCAACAGATCGATCGCACCGCGATCACGGGTTTGCGCTTGCGCCCCTACCGGATCGTCGCCGGCGGTCTGATTCGCCGTTTGCAGCCCGTGCTCGCGTTTGAGTTGCTGGTTGGCGATGAAGTGTGGATTATTGATAGCGCCGCCGTACCAGCGGCGCTGCAACCACTGGTCAATGCAATGGTGTTAGCGTTGGGGATGCCGGTCGAGCGGGTGGCTGAAACTGTTAATACGAGCGCCAAGGTGTGAAGAGATGAAAATCTAGTTGCCTTACCACGCTGAAAAAGCCCACAACGCGCAGAGGTATGGAGAGGAGTGAAGACAGCGATCCTCCCTTCGCGTTTTTGCCTCTGTCGCGCTGTCACATAAAAACCCCTCACCTGCCACACAGCAAGTGAGGGGTTGGAGGAAGGTGGGCGGTGTATAGGTTAGGGCAAGGGTGTTGGACCCTGCGGATAGGCAATACCAGCCTCAATACCCCACTGGAACCAGTTATTCACGAAATCGGGCATCGAGAAGAAAACGCCAAGCGCACCGGTGATACCACACAGCCACGCAAACCAGAAAGCCCACAGGTGGATCGAGTAGGCATTGGCGTTGAAGCCCATACACCAGCGCCAGAAGAGTTGCGCCCGCTCGGTACCAGTACCGGGCGCCTGAATCTCATCCCACTCTTCGTGGGCAGCATACTTCTCGAGTGCCCAAATCGTACCGGCGTGCATTGCCAGCAAGAGTGTCGAACCGAGTAAGAAGAAGATTGAGAGCATGTGGAACGGGTTATAGTAGAAATTGCCGTAGCGCACGCTCACGTTGTTTGTCCAATCGAGCAGAGCTTTGATCCCGTGAGCCGGCGCTTCCGACCAATCACCCATCCACATTGGGCGAATAATGTAGATCACCAGATAGAGCGCAATTGCGCCGGTGAAACCATAGGCCAGATAAGGCTTAATACCGAGCGCCTTGGCGCGGGTATAGATATGCATATACCACGCGAAAATCGACACCGTCAGGAAGAACGTAGCGATCAACCACCAACCGCCCTCATTCAGCGGCGGGAAGCTCAGGCCGTAGCGTGACGACGGCGGATCGATCTGCAGCACGACAAAGTATTTGATAAACGCCACCGGATTATAGTTCACCTGTGCCAGCATCACTACCAGCCAAATGAAGGTGAAGATGCCGCCGGTGACATAGGCCACTGTATTCCAAAAGCCAAGGTAGAACGGGCCAAGCTGGCTATCGAAGCCGAAATTCTCGAGCAGAGGAACCTCAATCGGTTTGCCAATGCGACCGCGATCCCGGCCCAGTTCCAGATCGCCCGGCGTCATGTTGATTGTTGCCATACCAATGCGCTCCTCTCTAGACGCCGCTCCAGAAGGGGAGGTTGTTCCAGAAATTCCAGAAACTCACCCAGTCTTGCACCGGCCAGCCTGATAGCAAGATGCAGAGATCAGCCGACAGAATGCCGCCAATGGCGAAGATATAGCCAAGACGGTGGACACCCGACTCACCGACTGAATAGTACTGCACATCGCGGAAGAAGACGTTTTCGATGTCACCGCCTTCTGGTCCACGGTACTGTGCTGCGCTCAGGATCAGCGAGCCGTGACAAGCAAGTAACCATGTAGAGGCAAACAGACCGGTAATGCCAATCGCATGGAATGGGTTATAGAAAAAGTTGTTGTAGCGGTAGCCGAAGTTCGACACCCAGTCAAGGTGGGGCATGACGCCAAGGACGAAGCCTTCATGCCACATTCCTAACGCGATCGGCCGAATAACTTGCAGCACTAACCACGCTGAAAAGGCGACGCCGAATGCGATTGGTACATGGTAGCCCATATCGAGCTTCATGCTGATGTCAACCTGCCGCATCATCCAGCCGAAGAAGGCGATCGTAGCGAAGAGCACCGTCATCTGCCACTCAAACCCTTGCTGGCCCGGCATAGCGAAGCCGAGACCAATTTCGGCTGGCGGTGGGTCGAGTCGCCCAGCAAAGAAGTTTTGGGGGATAGAGTAGGGGCCATTTAGAATAGTGCCATTCACGTAAAAATACGTCCCAAAAATAATGCCGATCACCGACACAAATCCCCAGAACCCGACGTAGAACGGACCTACCCAGAAATCGAAGGGATCGTAGCGGAAGAGTGCGCTAAAGGTTGTGCGCCCTTTGATTTTGTACTCCGGCTCGATTTCCTCGATCGTGCGCCCTCCCGGTACCCGCGTCGATCGCGCACCCTCAACGACGGTGAACGAAAAATCGGGAAAGCGGGGGTCTTTCGCTTTTGCTCTGCTCATAGCGACTCCCTCTGCTGACGGTTGGCGCGGCGACCGCCTGTCTCCATCGCGCCTGTCCACTGCCCTGACATTGACAGCGTGTAATGATAAGCAAAATATCGCGCCCTTTTCGGCCAGTATAATACGCTTGACAGGCATTGTCAAGCAAGAGGTGTTGATATTTAATTTTGCATTATAAAGCCTCAAACCACGTTGCTTGCACCTTGAACATCTCTTGTTCACTTCTTGCATATAAAACAAGAGGGACTTGTGGTATACTGAGGGTGCGTCAGCAAGCTAAAACTGACCGAACGGGCGTGCAATGACCAGTCTTGCCGTTGTCATTCTCAACTATAACCGGGCCGATCTGCTCACTGATTGTTTGGCCTCGATCGCCGCTGCTCCCACTCGTTGTACGTTGTCGGTATGGGTGGTTGACAATGCCTCGACCGATGACAGTGCAGCGCTCGTGCGGGAGCGGTTTCCGTGGGTGCATTTGCTTGAAAGTCCGGTCAACGGTGGCTTTTCCGCCGGCAATAATCTGGCCTTGCGCCAAATACTGGCCTTGCCCGATCCGCCGGTCTATATTCTGTTGCTGAATAACGATACGATTGTGCCGCCGGGTGCGCTTGACGGCTTGGTTGATTATCTTGAGTACCATCCGGCGGTAGGGGCGGTAGGGCCAAAGTTGCTCTTGCCCGATGGCTCGCTCGATTTAGCCTGCCGGCGCAGCTTTCCCACCCCGGCCATCGCTTTCTACCGCCTGTTCGGTCTGTCCCGCCTCTTCCCGCGCAGTCGTCGTTTTGCCGCCTACAACATGACCTACCTCGATCCTGATGTTGAAACCGAAGTCGATTCGGTAGTGGGGGCATGCATGATGGTGCGCACAGCGGTGGTGCGCGAAGTTGGCCTGCTCGACGAGACGTTTTTTATGTATGGCGAAGATCTCGATTGGGCCTACCGGATCAAGCAGTATGGCTGGAAGATCGTCTATTATCCTGCGGTGACGGTCTACCATTACAAGCGGGCCGCTTCCAGTCGCCGCCCGATCCCGTCGATTCGCGCCTTTTACGATGCGATGCGGCTGTTTCATCGCAAACATTACGCCGCAACTACGCCGGCGCCGCTCAATGGCCTGATCGAGCTGGGTATCACTGTAAAGGAGCTGTGGGCGCTTGGCCGCAATCTCCTCCTCCCATCCAACGCGCACCGCGTCAGTTAAAGTGCGGTCGTTGCTGCGCCCGCGCTCGTGGCGCGCGTTGCTACGCTTGCTGCTAGTTGTTCTTGATATGGCGGCGCTGAATCTGGCAGCGCAGCTTGCTTATGCCTTCGGCACCGATTCGCTCGCCGCTGCCGGGTTTCGCATGCCTGCCGATCCACTGACTCCCCTCCGCCTGAGTGTGCTTGGCAGCGTGACCGCTCTGATCGTGTTTGCTAGCCATGGCCTCTACGAGATGAAACGCGGCGCCTCACGCCTTGATGAAGCAGTGAAGGTGGTGACGGCAGTCTCGTTTACGATGGTCTTGGTCATTTTCATCAATGCCCTCATCGGCGAGTTCGGCGGCGAAGAGATGCCATGGACGCGCGATATTCTCGTTCAGGGTTGGGGGTTGGCAGTGGCGGTCTGTCTGCTTGGCCGCTTCCTGCATCGCGCGTTGGTTTATGCGTTGCGTCGTTATTTTGACATTGATACCCGCCGGGTGTTGATCGTCGGCGCGCGCGAACCCGGTCGCTTGGTGTGGAATACCATCCGCCGCCGGCCCGAATTGGGCTATCGCGTGCAGGGCTTTCTCTCCGATACCGTCCCGATTGGTGAGATTGTCGATGGCTTGCCGGTGCTCGGTCGCACCGAACATATTTGCCGCGTGATCCGGGCAACGCGCGCCGATGAGGTGATTATCGCCCTCTCGGGTCGTTCCTCGCAGGATCTGGTGGAAGTGATTGCGTTGGCCGAAGATGAGTCGGTCGAGATTAAGGTCTACCCTGATACTTTCCAACTGATTACCAACAATGAGGTTTCGATCGGCGATCTGCGCGATTTGCCGCTAGTCAGCGTCAAGAATGCTGCACTCGATAATCCGTGGAATCGGGCGCTGAAACGTGGCCTCGATCTAGTGGTGGCCTCGTTGGTGTTGTTGTTTGCGGCGCCGGTGATGCTGTTGATCGCGCTCGCTATCAGGCTTGAGTCGCGTGGCCCGGTTTTCTTTTTACAAGAGCGCGTGGGCCTCGATGGCAAGCCGTTCTGGATGATTAAGTTTCGTACAATGCGCCCCGATGCTGAACAGTTTGGTACATGGACGGTGCAGAACGATCCGCGGGTGACGCGCGTTGGCCGGTGGTTGCGCCGCACAAGCCTCGACGAGTTACCGCAGTTGATCAATGTTCTGATCGGTGAGATGTCAATCGTTGGCCCCCGTCCCGAACAGGCGCGCTGGGTTGAACAGTTCCGCCAGCAGATTCCGCGCTATATGCGCCGTCATAAAGAGAAGGCCGGTCTGACCGGTTGGGCGCAGGTGAATGGCTTGCGTGGCGATACCAGCATCGAAGAACGCACCCGCTACGATCTCTATTACGTGGAAAATTGGTCGCTGCTATTCGATATTAAGATCATTTTGCGCACAATTATTAACTTCATCACTGGCCGGCAAGAGAATGCGTATTGAAGGGCGCTATTCCACACCCCTCCTGTCAAGGCGAGCCGCCTCCGGCGGCGAAGGAAGCTCCTGCGAGTATGGGAAGGGCCAGTTTTAGCCATTGGTGGCGCGAAAGAGAGATTGCTTCGGGCGCTCCGCGCCCTTGCACTGACAGCCGTCATCATCTCAAGTGAACTTGCATCAATCGGTGTGAAGTGTGATATACTGAGCACGAATCTCCCCCATCAGCGTAACGCCCCGTCGCCCGCGTGCGAGACCAGTGTCCTCAATGGAGGAGGGTAACGATGGATGTAGTCGCTCGTGAAGCCGCCGCCCATGCCCGCCGGCTTGGCTATCAGGTTATCACTGCCGAACAGTTGCGTGCGACGCGCTGTTTGTTGGTCTTGGCCGAACCATCTGGTCAAATGGTTGCGGTGCTGGTTCAGCGCCGCGCGCTCATTACCGCTGCTGATGTGCAAGATTTTGCTGAAATGCTCTTCCTCCGGCGCCTAACCCGCGGGTTGCTAATTGCCGTTGACGGCGTCTTTAGCAATGAAGCTCGCCGTACTGTCCAAGAGTTGCGTCACGCGACGATGACGCTTGCCACTGATCTCCCCCCGGCCAGCACAAATGCGGCTACTGGTCTTAACCCGGCAGTTGACCTCGGATGATAAAAGATGATCGCGGGGACGGGCGGGTTGCCAACCCGCCCGTCTTGCTATCCTTGTCTGTCTCCTCCCCTATGGTAGAATAGTGCTATGACCGAATCATTGTTACCGGCGGCGCAAACGCCGCACGATCTCGATTTTATCAGCCATAGCCCGGTGCAAACCGAACGGATCGGTGCCCGGCTCGGCCATTTGTTGCGCGCCGGCGATGTGGTGCTGTTGTCGGGGCCGCTTGGCGCCGGCAAGACTCATCTGATCAAGGGGATTGCGCGCGGGTTGGGGTATGACGGCCCGGTGACCAGCCCCACCTTTGTGCTGATCAATGAGTATCGCGCCGACGCCGCGCATGGCCGGTTGCCGATCTATCACGTTGATCTCTACCGCGTTAGCGGCGTGACTGAGTTGGCTACGATTGGCCTTGATGAACTTTGGCTGACCAATGGCGTGTGCCTGATCGAATGGCCTGAACGAGCGGCAGCGGCATTGCCGCCCGACCATGTGCATATTACGCTGAGTTATGTGAGCGAGACCAAGCGGCGGGTGCGGTTGGCGCCGCACGGCGCTCGCTACCGCGAGCTGCTGGCAATGTTTAAGGAGGCAACGTTCGGCTAATGTTGCTCGCGATCGATACCGCTACCACCCTCACCGGTCTGGCGCTCTATGGCCCTCATGGCCCGCTCGCCGAAAGCGTATGGGAGTCAGGGCGGAATCATACTGCCCAGCTGTTGCCGCAGATCGATGCGTTGTTGCGCTATGCTGGCGCGGCGCCGCCTGATATTACCGTGCTCGCCGTGGGGCTGGGGCCGGGGAGCTGGAGCGGCTTGCGGGTTGGTTTGAGTCTGGTAAAGGGGATGGCCTTGGCTGCTGATCTCCCGTTGATCGGTATCCCGACGCTCGATGCGTTGGCGTATCAATATGTGCCCACAACGTTGCCTGTCTATCCCTTGATCCGGTTAGGCCGGGAACGTTATGCGACCGCGCCTTTTGCTGCGCGTGACCGGCTCGAACGCCTTGCTCCTGACCGTAATCTGACCCTCAGCGAGCTGTGTGCCGAGGTGAGCGGGCCGGCGTTGTTTTGCGGCGATCTGGACGCTGCTACAATCGCTGGGTTGCGACGCGGTTTAGGTGATCAGGCGGTGCTGCCGCTGCCCGCCGCTCGTCTGCGCCGGCCCGCTTTTTTGGCCGAGCTAGCATGGCAACGCCACCTCGAACAGCGTTACGACGATCTGACCACTCTCGAACCAATCTACCTTGGCGAACCGGTGCGCGCGCCTGCCGCTGGGGCGCGGCCAAGCTGATGTTCTGCGGGGGGAAGCTATGTCTGCCCTACGTCGCTTTGAACAGTTTATGGAGCAGATGGTTGAAGGATCAGTGGCGCGGATGTTCCGCAGCCCGATCCAGCCCATCGAAATTGCCCGCCGGCTTGAAAGGGCAATGGAGAGCAATCAGAAGCTTAGTTTCAAGCGGGTGATTGTGCCGAGTTTCTACCGCGCCTATCTGCATCCGCAAGATTTTGCCGCATTCCAACCGGTGCGCCAGCAGCTCGAACAAGAGATGGCGACCTATCTGAGTGAGCTGGCTGCTGAACGCAACTTTAGCCTGCTTGACCGGCCGCGGGTTGTGCTGGCTGAAGACCCCTCGGTGCCGCGCCGTTCGATCCAAGTGGTGGCTGAAATGAGCGATAGCCAAGCCGACCAGCCAAATATGACGATGATTTTGCAGGCTGATCGGGGCGTTGGCCGCTCATCCGGGGCGTTTCTGCTCTTGCATACCGGCCACGAACCACAGGCGCTGCCGATCGAGACCACCATGGTGACGATTGGCCGTGGCCTCGACAACGATATTATTCTGGAAGATACGCGAGTGTCGCGCAAGCATGCCCAGTTGCGTTACCGCCAACGCCAGTTTTGGCTGTCTGATCTCGGCAGCACCAACGGTACGTTTGTGAATGGTGAACGGATCGCTGAACGCGCGTTGCGCGATGGTGATGTCGTCTCGCTAGGTGGGCTTGAGTTGACCTTTCGCGAGGGCTAGCCGATGTTTTTCGATATCGCCAGCATCTCGATCGGCATTATCTTGCTCTTACTGCGAGTCGCGGTCGTCTTTCTGCTGTACTTCTTTCTCTGGCAGGTCGTGCAGGTGATCCGGCGCGATCTAGCTCGTCCCGCCATAACCCCGACTGTTGCGAGTCCTTATGGTCAGTTGGTGGTGACGATTTCTGGCCAGAGCGGGGTGGCGGTTGGCAAGACCTTTCCCCTTAATCCCGACACCTTGATCGGGCGCAGCCCGCACTGTGATATTGTGCTGAATGATACCTTTCTCTCTAGCGAGCATGCGCGTCTCAAGCGTCGCGGTAACGTCTGGATCCTCGAAGACCTCAATAGCACCAACGGCACCTTCCTGAATGGCTTTGAAGTGACCGAGCCGACCGAAGTCCATCCCGGCGATGCGATTCGGGTTGGCCGGGTCGAACTACGTTTCGAGCCGTCAGCCGGCACATAGTTGTCATTTCGCTACCAACTATGATTAATACTCATTAAAATTCTGGCCGGAAGGTTGCGCCGGTTGGTACGTATTTGTGATATACTTCTCATCGCCTTTTTCGTTTCACCCGCCCAACGGAGGATAGGCAATGCTTGCCGACTATGCTCTGATAGGCATCTTTCTGCTTGCTGCAATCAGCTTCCCGCTGATCCCGCTTGTGCTCGCCTTCTTCCTACGCCCGAAACGCCCGACGCCGCTGAAAACCAGCACCTACGAGTGCGGGTTGGAAGCAATCGGCGATGTCCACGTTCAATTCAAGGTGCAGTATTATCTCTACGCCCTCGCCTTCGTGATTTTCGATATTGAAGTAATCTTCTTGTATCCGTGGGCGGTAGCATTCAATGTAGTGGGTCTCTATGGCCTGATTGCGGCAGCGATCTTTCTCCTCATGCTGTTTGCTGGCTTGCTCTACGAATGGCGCAAAGGCGCTCTAGAGTGGGTGTGATTATGGCTGATGTCGATCCGACCCAGCTCGAACTTGAGCGGCAGGGTGTGTTGTTGACGACCATCAATCGGTTTTACAACTGGGGCCGCCGTTCGTCGATCTGGCCAATGGCGTTTGGGTTGGCCTGTTGTGCAATCGAGATGATGGCGTTTGGTCTGAGTCGCTACGACGTGGCCCGGTTTGGCGCCGAGTTGTTCCGCGCGTCGCCCCGCCAAGCCGATCTGATGATCGTGGCCGGCACTGTGACCAAGAAGATGGCTCCGCAGGTGGTGCGGCTCTATAACCAGATGGCCGAGCCGCGCTATGTGATTTCAATGGGGGCCTGCGCTACGTCTGGCGGCCCGTTTCGCGATGGCTACAACGTGTTGCGTGGAATCGATTTGCTTATCCCAGTTGATGTGTATGTCCCCGGTTGCCCGCCGCGCCCCGAAGCTCTCCTGCACGCGCTGATGACGCTGCAAGAGCAGATCGATCAGCAGAAACTAGGCCGGGTGCGTTGGTACGGCAGTGGCGACAAGCCGCAAACCAGCGATTTTCCAGTGCCTACGTTCGGCCCCAAGGGGCTTGAGATTGACGGTAAGCTGGTTGATCCGGTCGGCGGCTTGCCGCTGCTCAGCTCGTATACCTCGCCGAGCCACGGCGAACGGCGGTCAGGCCAGATCGAGCATCCTGAAGTGGTGCGTCAGTTCCCGATTATGGATCCGGAAGTTGAATTGGAGCATGCCTTGAAGGCACGCGGTATCTCGCCTGAGATCGCCGCCGATGATTTGAAGCGGAGCGGGGTGAGCGATGCCTGAGATGACTCCTGCCGAGCTGCGTGCCCGCCTTGCCACGGCATTGCCGGCTGCGTTGGTCGAGGCGGAACCGCTGGCGATAACGCCGCCGCCTGCGCATGGGCCACAACCCGGTTTGTTTAACCCGCCCGACCCCCTTGTGCGGCCTGATTATCTGGTTTCAGCGGCGCTCTGGGTGCGTGATACGCTCGGTTATGCCTATCTGTCGGATATTGCCGTGGTTGATTACCTCTATGCCGGTTGTTTTGAGCTGGTCTATCGCTTCTACCATCCGACCGGCGGTTCGAGTGTCGTGTTGCGTGTGCGTGTGCCACGCGATGAGCCGGTAGTGCCGTCGTTGACGCCGCACTGGCCTGCCGCCAACTTCCACGAGCGTGAGGCGTTCGATTTATTTGGGGTCGAGTTTACCGGGCATCCCTTCTTGCGCCGCATCTATATGTGGGATGAGTTTGAAGGTTTCCCCATGCGCAAAGACTTTCCCCGGCAGGGGGATAAGTATTTGGGTGGCGAGAGCGAGGGGTAATAGAGCAGTGATGCCGATGTATTTTACTATGAACAGCGTCGTGTATGCACTAAGCGCGCCGAATGCAGGCTGCAACGTATAGCGTGAGCCTTTCTACCGCCTTCGGCAAAAAACCGCTACGCTCATAGATTCGGTTTGAGGCTAAATCAATCAATGTAGCCTGATCTCGCCAGAGGCGAATGGGCTATCAGCATAGAAAAACCGGTGCTGCTATGCTCCAGACTCAAGAGCTGCAAGTCAATATCGGCCCGCAACACCCGTCAACCCACGGCGTGTTTCGCATGCTGGTGACGGTTGACGGCGAGACGGTGGTTGATCTGAAGCCGGTGTTTGGCTATCTGCATCGCAACCACGAGCAGATCGCCGAGGCTAATTCGTATTTGCAGAATATGCCCTACACCGACCGGCTCGACTATTTCAATTCCATGGCCAATAACCATGCCTACGCCATGGCGGTCGAGCGGCTGGCCGGGATTGAGGTGCCCGAACGGGCTGAGTATATCCGGGTGTTGATGGTCGAGCTGACCCGGATTCTTAACCATGCCAGCGCGGTTGGCTTTATGATCAACGATATGGGAGCCTGGCAGACGCCGCTGGCATTTGGGATGCGCGAACGCGAGAAAATTCTCGATCTCTTTGAGATGGCGAGTGGCGCGCGCCTTATGTGTAACTATTTTCGTTTCGGTGGCGTGGTGCGCGATCTGCCCCCAGAATTCATTCCCAATTTGCGCGAATTGCTGCGCGCGCTGCCGGCGTATATCGATGAGCTGGAGCGGTTGCTGCGCGATAACGAGATCTTGTTACAACGGGCGATCGGGATCGGCATTCTGCCGCCGGAAGTGGCTCTGTCGTATGGCGTCAGCGGCCCGGTCTTGCGCGGTTCGGGCATTCCGTATGATGTGCGCAAGGCCGAGCCGTACAGTGTTTATGACCGGTTCGATTTTGATGTGCCAATTGGCAAGGTGGGCGATGTGTATGACCGCTTTCTGGTGCGGATCGAGGAGATGCGCCAGAGCAAGCGGATTATCGAGCAGGTGCTTGAGCAGTTGCCCGATGCTAAGGGTGGTCATATTAACCCCAAAGCGCGCCAGAATGTGCGTCCACCGGTTGGCGATGCATATGCCCGTATAGAGTCGCCTAAAGGCGAACTCGGCTTTTATCTGGTGAGTGATGGCAGTACGAAACCGTACCGCTACAAGGTGCGCGCGCCGTCGTTTATCAACCTCACGCCGCTCGCCGATATGTGCCGCGGCTATAAGGTGGCTGATATTGTGGTCATCCTTGGCAGTATTGATATCGTGATGGGGGAGGTGGATCGATGACAGCCTCACCGTTTGAGATAGAGATTCCGCGTGGGCGGGTAATCGAAGTGCAGCGCGACGATACCCGCGTGCGGTGGGGTGGTGGGTTGTTGCGTGGGATGGCGGTGGTCTGGAAGCACTGGAAGGAGTCGTTTAAGCTTAATCGCAGTTATAGCCAGATTCACGGCACCTTTACCATTGAATATCCAGAGGAGCAGCCGCGCATTCCAGAAGCCTACCGCAACATGCCGATCCTGCTCTACGATGACGAGACGGGTCACGAACTTTGCACCTCGTGCTTTCAGTGCGAACGGATTTGCCCGCCGCAGGTTATTCACATGACACAGGCCAAAGACCCTGCGACTGGTAAGCCGGTGCCGGCAGTAGCTGAGTTTATCATCGAGTACGATGCCTGCATGAGCTGCGGTTTTTGCGCTGAAGTCTGTCCGTTCGACGCGATCAAGATGGATCACGAGTTTGAGTTGTCCACCGACGATCACACTCGGTTGACGGTGCATAAAGAGCAGTTGCTCCGGCCAATCAGCTACTACGCTAAGATTGCGCCGACGATGTGGGCTGAGGTACGCGAGAGTGCGTTGAAGAAGTTGCAGGGCAACGTGCGCCGCCGGCCTGACGTTATTGGCTTGGCGCCGCAGCTAACCGAGAAGATCGCGGCGCGGCGGGCTGAGTTGGCGGCACAAGCGGTGCAGGCAGCGCAAGCAGCGGCGGCTGCGCCGGCAGCTCCAGCGGCTGCGCCAGCGGAAGGACGCAAGTTGACGCCAGAAGAGAAGGCGGCGAAGCTAGCGGCGATTCGCGCTGCCAAAACAGCGCAGGCCGGCGAGAGCGCAACGCCAGCGGAGGCTGCGCCGGCGCCACCATCACCGGCCCCGGCTGGCGAAGCTGCGCCGTCGGCTGACAAAGCGGCGAAGCTGGCGGCCATCCGCGCCGCCAATGCGGCCAAGAAAGCCGCTGCTGGCGAAGCGCCGGCCACGCTGCCTGTCGCGCCCGCTGATGGCATGGCAGGCGACACGCCAGCGGATGCACCACCCGCCGCCCCGCCGGCTGACAAAGCCGCCCGGCTGGCGGCCATCCGCGCCGCCAATGCGGCCAAGAAACAACAATCCGGCGACGGTTCGTAGAGCTGCACGTTCGTGTGGCTCCTGATAATAAGTCAGAGAGAGGGATGTAAAGCCGCACGGCAGTGTGGCTCTATGACGGAGACATCCATGTACGACATGCTCACTGCCTTAATCAACGGCGCTTTAGGTTGGGGATGGCCGGAATGGGCGCTGAACCTACTCAGCTACATACTGATCGTCACGATTGTGTTGGTCGTTGCGCCGCTCCAGATGCTCTTCTTTACCTATTACGAGCGCCGAGTGATCGCGCGCATGCAAGATCGTGTCGGCCCGAATCGGGTCGGCCCCGAAGGCATTTGGCAACCAATTGCTGATGGCGTCAAGATGTTCACTAAGGAAGACATCGTGCCGCAGGCTGCCGACCGGATTGTGCATTTCCTCGCTCCGTGCGTGGTTGTGGCGCCAACAGTCTTGATGTTTGCGGTGGTGCCGTGGGGGCCGGGGATGGTGCCGGTTGATCTGCCGACCGGCTTGCTCTTCTTTTTTGCGATCTCGTCGATCAGTGCAGTCGGCTTGATGATGGCCGGTTGGGCGAGCAACAACAAGTTTTCGCTGTTAGGGGCGATGCGGGCCGTGGCCCAGATGGTGTCATACGAAATTCCGGCGGTGTTGTCGCTGATCGCGATAGTGATTATAGTTGGCTCGCTCTCGATCAATGAGATTATTGCCTATCAGGCCGGCTTGATCATCAGCAACCGCGATCTGCCCGGCGTTCCCGATCTAGGGTTAGGTTGGTTTGTATTTACCCCGGTTGGCTTTGTAGCCTTCGTCGCCTTCTTTATCGCTGCGCTGGCTGAAGGCGAACGCACCCCGTTTGATATTCCCGAAGCCGATTCTGAGATTGTCGCCGGCTACATGACCGAGTATAGCGGCATGAAGTTTGGTCTCTTCTATCTTGCCCAATATGTGTTGAATTTCCTGCTCTGCGCGATCACCGCAATCATCTTTTTCGGCGGCTGGCAAGGGCCGGGGGTCGGCTGGCTCTACGCGCAAGGCATTACTCCGGCGAATCCCAACGGTAACGGGTTGTTCAATGTGCTGGCCGGTATTTTGGGCGTGTTTTACTTCTTGCTCAAAACCTACATCTTCTTCTTTGTGATGGTCTGGCTGCGCGGTGCCTTCCCCCGGCTGCGCATCGATCAGTTGATGGATTTCGGCTGGAAGTTTCTCATTCCGTGGACACTGGCCAATCTGTTTAGCGCGGCGTTGTGGGTAGCTTTCACCCGCTGGGGTCCTGCCGAAGGGATGTTGATCACGGTCGGTTGGTCGCCAGTGCTGCGCTGGTTAGCGGCGTTTGTGGTGACGTTGGCGATCAATCTGGGGGTCTATTTGTGGCTGACGCGCGTCTATGCGGCGTCGCAGGCCGAACGGCGCCGGGCCGAGCTGGAAGAGTTGAGCGCGGCGGCGTAGTTGTACAATCGCTGCGCGACGCGCCTTTGCGTTACGCAATTCAGACAGCAGGAACGTGTGATGGAAGTCGTTGTCCAAATGGTGTTTGGGCTAATCGCCCTCTTTATTCTGGTTGCGGCGGCGATGGTGGTCTCGGTGCGCAATGTGATCCACTCGGCGCTGTGGCTGATCGCCTGTTTCTTCGGTGTGGGCGCGCTCTATCTGCTGCTTGAAGCTGAGTTTCTGGCAGTGGTGCAGGTGCTGGTCTACGTTGGCGCGGTGTCAGTGCTGATCTTGTTTGCGATTATGCTCACGCGCCAGATCAGCGGCGAGGGGGTACGCCAACTGACTTCGCGCTGGCCAGTGGTGCTCGTTGTCACTGTGTTGCTCTTTGCTACCGTGATGACGCCAACCTTGATTAACCAGCAGTGGAATGTGCCGCCAGCCCCGCCGTTGGGTACGCCGGAACCGATTGCTGGTCCCGCCGAGTTGGGTCGTGGGTTTGTGAACGAGTTCCTGATCCAGTTTCAAGTGGTTGGGGTGCTGTTGACGGTGGCCCTGATCGGCGCGATCGTGATTGCGTTTGAAGAGCGGGCGCGGCGGCGCAAAGTGTTGACGTTGGCGGAGGAATTAGAGTTGAAGCGCCTGCGTGAACGTACAACCCAGACCGAAACGCCTGAACCGGTTGAGGCCGAGCCGGTGGCGCGCGAGACGCGCCCCGCCAGTGAGGGGTGACAGATGCTGAATGCAGTGCCATTGCCGGCGGTGCTGACGCTGGCCGCCGCCCTCTTTTGCATTGGGTTGTTTGGCGCCCTATCGCGCCGTAATCTGATTGGGGTGTTGATGGGTGTTGAGTTGATGCTCAATGCCGTCAATGTCAATCTGGTCGCGTTTTGGCGCTATTTCGAGCCGCGCTACATCACTGGCCAGACCTTTGCCATCTTTATTATTGCGGTGGCTGCTGCCGAGGCAGCGGTCGGTTTGGCGATGGTGATTGCGGTCTATCGCCATTATGCGACCGTCAATGCCGACGAAGTGGATCAACTGCGTGGGTAACGGTACGTGCGAACGAGAGTGGTGTTGATCTAACCCGGAGCGCGTATGGCATTTTTCTTGCAAAATGCATGGCTGATTCCGCTGTTGCCGTTATTGGCCAGTGCCATCATCACGTTGACGCCGATCCGGCGGCAGGCGATGGCGAGCGCGTGGCTGGCCACCGGCCTGATGATGGTCGCGACGGTGTTGGCGCTCGGCTTGTTGGTGGCGGTGTCCGGCGGGTGGGCCTTGCACCACGGTGAGCTGGTGCAACTCGCGGCCCATCATAGTGAGCACGGCGCGTTTGCCTTCCCTGAACCGAATGTGGTGCAGCGTTTCGTATGGGCGCCAACCGGCGATACCGCCTTGCAGATGGGTATCTATATTGATGGCGCGGCGGCGGCGATGCTGGCTATGGTGACAATCACCTCAACCTGCATTCACCTCTTCTCAATCGGGTATATGGCTGCGCACCCGCGCCAGAGCCGCTTCTTTAGCTTTATCGCACTCTTTACGGCGGCGATGTTGCTGATGAGCATGGCCGATAACCTGCTCCTCTTCTTTATGGCGTGGGAGATTATGGGTCTCTGCTCGTACCTGCTGATCGGTTTCCTGTACGAGCGGCCCAGCGCGGCCCGCGCCGCCGTGAAGGCGTTTATCACCACCCGCATCGGCGATGTCTTGCTGCTGCTGGGGATCGTCTATCTCTATGCGCAGGCTGGCGGGATTTCCTTTGGTAATGAGGAGGGCGGCATCTTCCACCCGCCGCTGCTTGAGCGGCTGGCGAGCGAGACCGGTGCGCTCGGTCTGAGCCACGCCGCCGGGATTGCGTTGCTGATCTTTGGCGGCACAGTCGGCAAATCGGCCCAGTTCCCGCTGCACGTCTGGTTGCCCGATGCAATGGAAGGCCCGACACCGGTGTCGGCCCTCATTCACGCCGCGACGATGGTAGCTGCCGGCGTCTTTTTGGTGGCGCGCACCTTCCCCCTCTTCGCCGCCGACCCAACCTCGTTGGGAGTGGTGGCCTTTATCGGTGCGTTTACCGCCCTCTTTGCGGCGACAATTGCGCTGGCCCAGTTTGATATCAAGCGCATTCTGGCCTACAGCACGCTCTCGCAGCTCGGCTTTATGGTGGCGGCTCTCGGTGTGGGCGGTTGGGTGGCGGCGATGTTCCATCTGATTACCCATGCCTTCTTTAAGGCGTTGCTCTTCCTCGGGTCAGGATCGATTATTCACGCGATGGAGCAGCAGCCCTCGATCCAGCGCATTCATCACCACGACGAATACGCTGCCCAGCAGACGGCGCAAGACATTCGCAACATGGGCGGGTTGCGCACCCGCTTGCCGTGGACGTTTTGGACGTATACCGCCGGCTATCTGGCGCTGGCCGGCATTGTGCCGTTTGCCGGCTTCTGGAGCAAAGACGAGATTTTGCTCGATGCCTTTAAGCATAATCTGGCGGTTTATCTTACTCTGAGTGTTGCTGCCTTCCTAACGGCTGTATATATGACTCGCCAGTGGTGGCTCGTCTTCTTTGGTGAGTATCGCGGCGCGCATCCGGTGGTGTTTGAGAACCCGGACGCTCCCGCCGGCCATGTTGGGCACGGGCACGAGGATCATCACCACGATCACGATCACGGTGAGCACTGGCACGAAGACCCGCGTATGATCGCGGCGCTGGTGGTGCTAGCCAGCTTTGCCGTTACTGCCGGCGCGTTTAATCTACCGTTCGACGGCCCCGGCGGGCATTGGCTGGCCAGCCTGTGGGGGCAAGAGGCGGCTAAGCTCAATCCGCTAGTGGCTGGGTTGTCGTTGCTGATTGCGTTGGTCGGGATTGCGCTGGGCTGGTATGGCTACCGCAACGCCTTCGCGACTGCGATGGATACCGACCCGCTGGCGGCGCGCGCGCCGGGGTTGTTTGCCGTGCTCAACGCTAAGTACCGAATCGATGAGCTGTACGCGGCGACGATTGGTCGGCTAACGACGAGCCTTGCGACGGCGTGGTCGCTGCTCGACCGCTCGGTGATTGACCGGCTGGTTGATGGTATGGGCCGCTTTACCTTCGGCTTGGGCAAGGTCAACTTCATCATTGATGACACCTTACTCAATGACGGGCCGGATGGCTTGGCGAGCGGTACTCAAGGCACTGGCCGCCAAGCGCGCCGGTTGCAGACTGGCAAGGCCCAAGATTACTTGATCTATGTCTTTAGCGGTCTCTTGGCGCTGGCTGTGTTCTGGCTGTATGTGATTGGGCGGTAGCGTATGAATCTGCCAGAGTATCTTCTTCCTGCCGCCGATGGCGTGCCGTGGCTGACCTTGTTGGTGCTGTCGCCGCTGGCCGGCATTGCCTTGATCGGGTTGGCATGGCTGCTCAAGCTCGATGAGCGGACGATCAAGACCGGTGTGCTGGCGTGGACGGGGGTGCCGCTGTTGTTAGCCGGTCTGATCTGGGTGCGGTTCGATCCGAATGCGGTGGCGAGCGGGCAAGCCGTGGTGCAGTTGGTCGAGCGAGTACCGTGGATTCAGGCCATCCGGGTTGATTACTTTCTTGGTGTTGATGGTCTGAGCATGCCGCTGGTGTTGCTGACCGCGGTGATGACGCCGGTGGCAGTGATCGCCAGTTGGGGCGTTAGCGCGCGGGTGCGGGCGCATCTGGCGTTGCTGCTCTTGCTCGAAGCGGCGATGCTCGGCTACTTTGTCGCGCTCGATTTCTTCTTCTTCTTCATCTTCTGGGAATTCAGTCTCGTGCCGGCCTTCTTCCTGATTCAAAATTGGGGCCGCGAACAGCGCCGCTACGCCGCATTTAAGTTCTTTGTCTACACAATGGCCGGCTCACTTGGCATGCTGCTACTCTTCCAACTAATCTACCTATCGGTGCGGCAGGCCGGCTATCCGACCTTCGATCTGATCGCGCTGGGCCGATTGGGGCAAGGCTTGCCGGTGGCTGGCGTCGAAGGCAATCTGCGCGATATTCTCTTTGCTTATCTTGAGCAGCTCGGCGTGACCAATGCGCTAGGCCGCTATCCGCTGCTCTACAGCAGCATCGCGATGTGGGCGATTTTCATTGCCTTTGCGATTAAGCTGGCGGTCTGGCCGTTCCACACGTGGTTGCCCGACGCCTACGCCGAGGGGCCGACTGCGGCCAGCATCTTGCTCTCGGCCGTGATGAGCAAGATGGGGGCGTATGGCATGTTGCGGTTGCTGTTGCCTTTCACTCCCGACGCGGCGCAGTATTTTGCGCCAGCGTTGGCGGCGCTGGCGGTGATTGGCGTGGTGGCCGGGGCCTTCGGCGCATTGAACCAAGTCAATGGCGACATCAAGCGCCTAATCGGCTACACCTCGATTAACCACATGGGCTATGTGATGCTGGCGATTGCTGGGGCAGCGGCGGCAGGCGAGGCGGGTGTTGCGGCGCGGGCCAGCGCGATCAACGGCGCTTTGGTGCAGATGGTGGCGCACGGCCTCAGCACCGGCGCGCTGTTCTATCTGGCGGGGGCATTGTACGAGCGGACCGGACGTTGGGAGCTGAGCGGTTTGGGTGGCTTGCGCGCCAGCGCGCCGGCCTTTGCCGGGGTGATGGGGATCGCCCTCTTTGCCAACCTCGGCTTGCCGGGATTGGCCGGCTTCGTCGGCGAATTCTTCATCTTCCGCGGCGCATGGGCGACGCTGCCCTTCTTTACTGCGCTGGCGGTGATCGGGTTGGTGGTGACGGCGCTGGCACTACTGCTGATGTTCCAGCGCATCTTCCTCGGCCCGGCCACCGGCAACCCGCGCGCAATCGCCGATCTACGTCCGCAAGAGTTCTGGACAATGGCGCCGATCTTGCTCTTGTCGTTGTTGATTGGCGTCTATCCGGCGCCATTGATGGCCTTGGGCAACGCTGCCGCTGGGCAATTGGTCGCTATCTTTACGCGCGTGTTGGGGTAGGTCTGAAACCAGCGCGGTGGTTGGGATAAACGCTCTGACCACTGCCGGATTGCGCAAAGGTGATTGCATGGGGTTGATAACACTTCCCGCCGATGTGCCGTGGCTGAGCCTGATCTGGCTAAGCATGCTGGTACCGGCGATCATCATCGCCGTCATTCCCGATCGCTACCCCGACCTTATGCGGTGGGTAGGAGCGGGATTCGCGCTACTGTCGCTCATCTTGTCGTTGTTGGTCTTTTTGGCCTACGATCCGGTGAAGGGTGGCTTCCAGTTTATCGAACAGCTCGATTGGATTCCGCAGCTCGGCATTAGCTACTTGCTCGGTGTTGACGGGATTAATTTGCCGATGCTGCTGCTCAACGGAATCGTGATTTTCACCGGCTCGCTGATGAGCTGGAATATTGACGTGCGCACCAAAGAGTATTGGGTGTGGCTACTCTTGCTTACTACCGGCGTCTACGGTGTTTTCAGCGCGCTTGACCTCTTCCTCTTTTTTGTCTTCTATGAGCTGGCGGTACTGCCGATGTATTTGCTGATCGGCATTTGGGGCAGCACGCGCAAAGAGTACGGCGCAATGAAGCTGACCCTGTTTTTGATGGCCGGCAGCGCGTTGGTGATCATCGGCATGATTGGTCTCTATTTTGGTAGTGGCCTGCGCACCTTCAACATGCTGGTGCTAGCCGAGCAAGGCTTTATCTCCGGCAACCTGCAATGGCTGCTCTTCCCGGCACTGTTTGTCGGGTTTGGCGTGTTAGCCGGCATGTTCCCCTTCCATACGTGGAGTCCGACCGGCCACGTGGCTGCGCCGACGGCGGTGAGTATGTTGCACGCCGGCGTGCTGATGAAGTTGGGCGCGTATGGCTGTCTGCGGGCGGCGATGTGGCTGATGCCGGTGGGGGCGCGTGATTGGCTGCCGATAATTGCCGTGCTCACCATCTTTAACGTTGTCTATGGCGCGAGCATCGCGATGGTGCAACGCGATGCCAAGTTCATTATCGGCTACTCGTCGGTAAGCCACATGGGCTTGGTGGTCATGGCACTCGCTGCCGGCACACAGATTGCGCTGATGGGGGCAGTGTTACAAATGTTTGCCCACGGTATTATGACGGCCCTCTTCTTCGCGGTCGTGGGGCGGATGATCTACGACCGCACCCACACCCGCCAATTGCCCGAATTGGGCGGGTTGGGCCGGGTGATGCCGTTTGCGGCAGCGATGTTCATTCTCGGCGGTCTCTCCTCGATGGGTATGCCGGGGTTAGCCGGCTTCTGGGCCGAATTTAACATCTTCATCGGCGTCTGGGAGCGGTATCCGCTGATAGCGGTGATTGCGGCACTGAGTATTCCGATCACTGGTGCGTATATCCTGCGCGCGGTGTGGTCGGTGTTTTACGATGAGGTGAAGAATCCCGAGTTTCTGCACCTACCCAAACTGACGTGGCAAGAGTATACCGGCGCGTTGATACTGGCGGTGGTGCTGGTTGGGCTGGGGTTGTATCCGGCATGGATGACCGAGCTGATCGATACCGCGGTGCGCCCGCTGGCGGCGCGGTTGAGTGAGGTGGCTGTGGCGTTGCGGTAGTCAACAACCGTAGCGACGGCCGGCTGTCGCCGACCCCACCAAGAAACATTTTGGATTGAATTGTTTCAGTATCAACACGGCTGGGTTTGTGAGCATCACAACGAGGGACGTATGTTTCAACTAACCGACATCCCGCGCCTCTTGCCAGAGATTTTGCTGCTGGTGCTGGCGCTGTTGGTGCTAGGGTCGGATATTCTCGAAAAATGGGGACGCACGCCGGAAGCACAGCTTGAACGGGTCAAGTCATCGGCGTCGCTCACCTCAATTGGGTTGGTGATGGTGCTGGCCGTGGCGCTGTTGCAGAGTGGCTACCTCTATCAATTGCCAGAGACAGCGCCGGTCAATTTCTTTACCAACATCATCCGCAACTTGCAGAGCGGCGGGCCGGGAGGCGATCCGGTGGCCGGTGTGTTTGTGGTCGATCATCTGACCATGATCGCGCGGCTGCTGATAATTGGCTCGGCTCTGCTCATCAGTCTGCTCTGTCTCGATGTGCGGCCCACTGCGCACCCCGGCGAATTCTATGCACTCATTGTTTTTGCCACGCTCGGCATGTGCCTGATGGTGGGGGCCAAAGAACTGTTGCTAGCCTATTTGGCGATCGAGCTTACCTCGATCCCGCTTTACTTGCTAGCCGGTTATTTCCGCAATGAAGCTCGCTCGGCGGAAGCGGGGTTGAAATATTTCCTGTTTGGGGCTATCTCGTCGGCGATTTTGCTCTATGGGATGAGCATAGCCTTTGGCGCGGCGCTGAATGGGGTGAGCGGAGCCGCCAACATGAACGATCTCACCCGTTTTGACCGTATCGGTGCATTTACGCCGTCAGGCGGCGGACTGATCACGTTGGCGATGTTGTTTATCGTTGCCGGGATGGGGTACAAATTGGCGGTCGTGCCGTTCCACGCTTGGTCGCCGGATGTCTACGAAGGCGCGCCGACACCGATCACGGCCTTTATCTCGACTGCCTCGAAGGCAGCGGGTTTCATTCTACTCTTCCGTCTGCTAACTGAGACCTTCCCGGCGATGGCCGGTGCGCCAGTGTTGGGTGAGGCAGCGGGCGGTTGGACAGGGGTGCTAGCGGTGCTGGCCTTGCTGACGGTGGTGTTCGGCAATCTGGCGGCGTTGCCGCAGAATAATGCCAAACGTCTGCTGGCCTATTCGAGTATTGCCCACGCTGGGTTTGTCGTGCTGGGCTTGCTGGCTTGGGCGGCGGCGCAGCAATTCGACCGCGAGCAAGGCTTGGTCGCGCTGCTCTATTACCTGATCATCTACAGCCTAACCAACATCGGCGCGTTCGGTGCGTTGGCGCTGATCGGCCAGCAGGTGGGGGGCGATGATTTCGAGCATCTGCGTGGTCTGGCGCGGCGTAACTTACCCTTGGCGCTGCTCTTCACCGTCTGCATCCTCTCGCTGGCTGGTATTCCGCCGCTCGGCGGCTTCTTCGCCAAGTTCTATATCTTCATGGCCGGTTGGCAAAGCGGTGCAACGTGGCTGGTCGTTATCGCGGTGGTAATGACGATTGTCAGCCTCTACTACTATCTGCGCTTGCTGAAGGTCATGTTCATCGAACCGGCAGTTGACATGACGCCGGTGCCGATGTCGCGCGGAGTGGCGGCAGCGTTGACGATTACGGCGGTAGGAGTGCTGGCATTGGGTATTTTCCCGAACGTGATTTTGAGTGTGTTGGAACGGGCGTAGTAAGAATGGGAAACCCGCTGCTTTCATAGGTGAGAAGAGTAGACTGTAAATATCGGTATCCGATAAGACAGTGGGTGTATCGCTATAGAGATGGAGTGCGGCGGTTACACGGTCGCACTCCATCACTGTTTTCGGAATGTCTGTTGTAAAGCGTGTCAAAACGTCATTGGGCAATCAAGCCGCCATCTACCACCATAACGTGACCGGTGACATACGAAGCCGCGTCTGAGCAGAGCCACACCGCCGCTGCTGCAACTTCTGCGGGTTGGCTAATCCGTCCAAGCGGGATCGTAGCCAGCATACCGGTCTCGGCTCCCGGCTGCGCTAATAGGCGGTTCAGCATTGGCGTATAGGTAGCGCCGGGGCAAATCGCATTCACGCGAATACCGGCCTTTGCATATTCGAGGGCCGCAGCTTTCGTTAATTGGATGACCCCGCCTTTCGATGCACAATACGCAGGCAGCCCCATCGTACCAACCAACCCGACCACTGATGCCGTATTCACAATCGCACCGCCGCCTTGGTGCAGCATTTGTAAGATTTCGTACTTCATGCAAAGCCATGTGCCTTTAAGATTGACATTGATGGTGCGATCCCAGTCTTCCTCGGTGTACGAGGCCGTAGGCGCGAGCGCACCTTCAATAGCGGCGTTGTTGTGGGCAATATCGAGCCGGCCATAGTGAGCGACCGTGTGACGAATGAGTGCTTCTACCTCAGTTGACCGAGAAACATCGGTGGCAATAAAGAGTGCATCACCGCCGATCTCCTTGATCATACGAACGGTTTCTTCTCCACCTTCGACGGATACATCGGCAACAACGACCTTTGCTCCTTGCTGTGCGAAGGCTAACGCGCTCGCTCGCCCGATACCAGAAGCAGCACCGGTCACAAGAGCTACCTTGCCTGCAAATGATGGGTGCATTGTGGATACTCCTCTGCTCAACGGTTCCAAGGTTGGACTATGAAACCACGTACTATAACTGGAGAAAATAACTGCTGACAGTCTCGGCGTGTCTCTCGTTGGGCGCTAACCTACCCTCAGCCAGCGTCATCGTTCTAACGGTTTTTCAGGATCGTTCCCCCATTCATTCCACGAGCCATCGTAGATCGCGACGCGGCGACCGCTAACGATCTCGAAAGCGATGGCAACAGGAGTAGCCGAAACGCCGCCGTTACAGTAGGCGACCACCTCTCGATCAGCGACAGCAGCGGGATCAATTCCGGCGGTGAGAAAGCGTTCGCGGAGCTGATCGGGTGAGAGGTAGGTTTGGTGTGGCCCACTAACCAGACTCTGGTAGAAGACGTTGTGCGCGCCGGGGATATGGCCGCCGCGGGTAGCGCGTGATTCCAAGCCGCGATACTCCTGTTCGTTACGGGCGTCGATCAAGAGCAGATCGCTGCCCAGCGCCTGCAATACTTGATCGGCGGTCTTGCGCAGATGCGGTTGCGGACGCGGAGTGAAGGTTGCCGGCGGGTAGTTGGGTACGTCAGTAGTGAGCGGGCGGCCTTCGGCAAGCCACTTAACCAAGCCGCCGTTCAAAATCCGCACCTGCTCGAAACCGTAGTAGCGCAGCACCCACATCAGGCGACCGGCGAACATCGAATACCAGTCATCGTAGGCGACCACCACCGTATCATCGCCAATCCCCCGTTGACCAAGCTCGTGGGCGATTTTGGCGGGCGGCGCAACCTGCACCAACACCGGATCGTCGAGATCAACAATGTCGCGCGTCCAGTCAATATAGACTGCACCGGGAATGTGACCAGCGGTGTAGTCTTCGTGACGGGGGAAGTAATGGGGTTTGGGAGCAGTCGGCGGCAAGACGACGCCGCGCATATCGACAATGCGCAGGCTGGGATGGCCGAGGTGAGCGGCCAGCCAATCGGTTTCAACTAGCGGGCCGGATGGCAGGTCGAGCGTCATAGCAATCCTCCTATGGGGATGAAGGTGCAAAGCGGGCGAAGGTGCGGAGGGATTTTAACGCAAAGATGTAGAGTATGTAAAGCTCGCAAAGGGTTGTTGGATGAGTACCCTCCACCAAAGACGGTCATCCAAAACCCTTTGCGCACTCTGCGTCTTTGCGTTTTCCTTTTCAGACGATGATCGTCATCGGCGCTTCCAGCAACTTGCGCAGCTCTTGCAGATATTGCGCAGCCACGGCGCCATCGACGATGCGATGATCGGCGCTGAGGGTCAGATTCATCACCTGCCCGATCACGATCTGATCATCGCGCACCACCGGCACTTTACGCACTGCGCCGACGGCCAGCGAAGCGGCCTGCGGCACTGAGATGATCGAGCCAAACTCGACAATGCCGAACATGCCGAGATTGGTGACTTGGAAGGTCGCGCCTTCAAGTTCGTTCTGCTTGATTTTGCCTTCGCGAGCGCGCAAAGCCATATCGCGGATTTCGGCGCTGATCACGCTAATGCTCTTCTTGTCGGCGTCGCGCACGACCGGCGCCATCAATCCATCATCGAGGGCGACGGCCACGCCGATATTGATCTGGCTATGGCGCACAATCCCCGGCTGGCCGTCAGCAGTCTGGCTAAAGCTGGTATTAACGGCGGGCACTTTGGCGAGCGCCTTGGCCGCCGCTTTCACCACCAGATCGTTGACCGAGACACGGGTGCCGCTGGCGGCGATCTGGTCGCGTAGCGCCATTAGCGCATCGACATGAACCTCGATCGTGAGGTAGATATGAGGCACGCCGGGTTTGCTCTCGTTCATCGCGCGCGCGATCGCCTTGCGCATCCGGCTTAGTGGCTCAGCGCCAGCCAGCGTAGGAGCGGGGGCGAGGGCCGGCGTGCGAGTTGGGGCGGGGGCGGGCGCAGGGGCTGGTGCAGCAACTGGGGCAGGGGTTGGCGTAGCGACTGGCGTGGGGGCCGGTGCAGCCGTACCACGGCGAGCGGCGAATTCCTCGACGTTCTCCTTGATAATCCGGCCACCGGGGCCAGTACCGACCACTTGCCGCAGATCGATCCCTAGTTCTTCTGCCAAACGACGGGCAACCGGTGATGCTTTGATGCGACCGTTCTCATCAGCGGTAGCAACGGTGACGGGCGTAGGCGGCACAGCCACTGCGGCGGGCGCTGCCGGGGCTGGGGCGGGCGTTGCCGTCGTGGGCGCTGCCGCTGCGGGTGCCGGCGCAGCCGGGGCAGCCACTACCGGCGCTGAGCTATCGCCAATAATCGCGATCGGTTGCCCGATCGGCACAGTCTGCCCTTCAGGCACCAAAATCTGCTGGAGCACACCGGCCTCGAATGCCTCCAATTCCATCGTGGCCTTATCGGTCTCGATCTCAGCGATAATATCGCCCACGGCGATCGGATCGCCTATCTTCTTCAACCAACGGCCCACCGTACCTTCCGACATAGTGTCGGAGAGACGAGGCATGGTTACTTCACCCATGGAGCCTCCCATGATTGATACTATGCATATGCATCTTTATAGATGGGGGGGTGTAATCCCTCACCCTAGCCCCTCTCCCTGCAGGTGGGGAGAAGGTGTTTCGTTTCGCCTCACATCGCTGCGTTCAGCGCATACGCTTCGTGCCGCGCATAACCTGCCGGATGGCATAGATTAGGCTATTGGCATTCGGCTTCGAGGCCGCCGACAGGTCTTTGGCGTAGGGAAGTGGCACCTCGAGGCCGGCGACCCGATAGACCGGCGCATCGAGATAATCAAATGCCTCTTCCTGAATGGTCGCTGCAATCTCGGCGGTCACGCCATACGAATACCAATCCTCGGCGATCACTACGGCGCGATTGGTCTTCTTGACCGACTCGATAATCGTTGGGCGGTCGAGCGGGCGCAGCGAGCGCAAATCCACCACCTCAACGCTTATCCCCTCTTGCTCCATACGCTGGGCGACTTGCAAAGCGATAGCGGTCATGCGCGAATACGACACAACCGTCACATCGGTACCCTGCCGCTTCACCTCGGCGACGCCGATTGGCACCACGAAATCATCGTCTTCCGGCACCTCGCCTTTAGTGTCGTAGAGGGCCAGCGACTCGATAAAGATCACCGGATCGTCATCACGGATCGCGGTGCGGAGTAAGCCTTTGGCATCGTAGGGGGTTGCTGGGGCGACGACCTTGAGACCGGGGCAGTAGGCGAACCAATTCTCGAACGACTGCGAGTGGGTGGCTGCCAGTTGGCCAGTGCCGCCCGAGGGCGTGCGGATCACCAGCGGCACGCTCACCTGCCCGCCGAACATATAGTGGATTTTCGAGGCATGGTTGACGATCTGGTCAATCGCAACCAGAATAAAATTGATGGTCATAATCTCGACCACCGGGCGCAGACCCAGCATCGCTGCGCCGATGGCGACGCCAACGAATCCCTCCTCGGCGATTGGGGTGTCAACCACTCGCTTAGGGCCAAATTCGGCCAACAGGCCCTCGGTCACACGGTACGAACCTTGAAAAACCCCGATCTCCTCGCCCATCAAGAGCACATTCGGATCGCGGGCTAACTCCTCGCCAAGCGTATCGTTTAACGCCTGACGGTACGTAATCACAGGCATAGAGCAACCTCTTACTTGTTTAGACACGCCGGATCATCGTTATAGCTGTGCTCCACCCAACCGCTAAAACTCGCCGCGATTAATCTTCACAGCGCGGATTGCGTCTTCGGCGGTCGGTGTATTTGGCACCGGCGTCGCATACATATACTTATAGAGATCTTCAAACTTCGGATCGGGGCTATTGTTAGCGAAATCGATCGCCTCTTGCACCTCGCGCTCAACCCGATCGGCCACGCTCTTCAGCCATGTATCGTCAACAACGCCATGATCGAGCAGGAGCGCGGCAAACTTACGGATCGGATCGTACAGTTCGCGTCCGCGGCGTACCATTTCAGGGTCGCGGTAACGATCAGCGTCAATCACCGAGTGGCCGCGAAAGCGGAAGCTAACCGCATCAATAATTGCTGGCTCGCCTTCGGCTTCGGCGCGGGCGCGCAAGCGACGCACCACATCGCGCACCGCCAGCACATCGGTGCCATCGACCCGTTCGCCGTAGACGCGGAACGAAGCGCCCTTCTTCCATAGATCCGGCTCGGATGAACCGGACTCCACCGAGGTGCCCATACCGTAACCATTATTGACGATAAAGAAGAGCACTGGGCACTTCCAGATCTTAGCTAGATTCAACGACTCGTAGAACGCGCCAATGTTCGTGGTACCATCACCCATTTGGGCGATGACCACACCCGGCTTGCCCTGATAGCGCAGCGCATACGCGGCGCCAACGGCGAGCGGCACTTGCCCGCCGACGATCGCATAGCCACCCATAAAGTTGGTTTTACGGTCGAACAGGTGCATCGAACCGCCGCGCCCGCCGGAAACGCCGGTCTCTTTGCCGAACAGTTCGGCCATCACCGGGCCGGGTGGCACGCCACGGGCAATAATGTAACCGTGCTCGCGATAATTGGTGAAGATGTAGTCGTCGGGAGTAAGGGCGGCCATGAGGCCGACGATAGTGGCCTCTTCGCCGAGATTGAGGTGGCAGTATCCGCCAATTTTCGCTTTCACGTACATTTCGCTGGCGCGCTCTTCAAATCGCCGCAACAGGAGCATCTGATAGTAGTAATGCTTCAATTCATCGGCGGTAGCGCGCTCAAGGAGGGGCTGAGCCGATTCGGCTACTTCGGCCATAGTAAAGACTCCTCTCGTATGCTGGGCGCTTCGCTTCGGCACAGGTTAGTATTGCCATATGCCGCGGCGACGCGCCATCTGGTATGTTCGCCACGCCCCCGTGGGCGTGTAACGCGCTTGAAATGAACCAGACGCGCACCTAGTCTGGCGGGACGCAATTGTTTGATGAACGTCAGGTCAACAGTCTACTGCGTGATGGCACAGCAGCAGCTTGGTGACCGATCAATCGGTTGCGAGTATGACGTGAGCGCAAACGGCAACCGCTGCCCCACGCCACATCACGGTTACATACCCGGCGGCACCACTTCGTGGGTGAAAGCGCTGGCGTCAGCGCCGCAGCGCGGGCAATGTTTGGGCGATTCGAGCGAGCGCACGATCTCACCGCAGACGCCGCACACCCAACGCATTGCGATCTGGCGCACAAGATCTGACCGGCTGACAATGCCAACCACTTTGCCGTTTTCGACCACCGGCACCCGCCGGATGCGCTGGTTGGTGAGGAGGTGCTGGATCTGTTCGACTTCGGTGTCGGCGCTAACGCTGATCACGCTGCGGGTCATAATCTCTTTGACCGTGCGCCCCTCTTTGGCGATCAGATCGTGCTCGGTGACAAGGCCGACCAAGATGCCATGACCGTTAATCACCGGCAAGCCACTGATTCGGTTGCGCGCCATTAGGCGGGCGGCATCTTCGACCGAGGCGTCATCAGTGATGCAAATCACATCACGGGTCATGATCTCGCGCGCTTTCATTCCGCTACACCTTTCGTTTCGTTATGTTCTATTCGTGATGTTCTTCACGAGAGTAGTTGCACGAACAACTCTTCCTTAGTATAGCAGAGATTGCCAAGCTGGCGGTGTGGTGGGAATGTTAGGCACAGCGGTGCGTTTAGCGACCGGTGCCGCGTACAAAGATGTCGGGCCATGGTTGGAAGGTGGTGGGGATCGTATCGCGCCGGTTGATTTCGCCGTTGGTATAGACGGTGCGATAGACTTCGACCCGCAACCCACCGCGCGCGGTATCGGTTTGCCGGATCACGCCAGCCGGCAGGGTGGGATCGTCAATGTAGATTGGCTGGGTCGGGGCCGGGGTGCGTTCGAGAATGCGGTAAGCATATTCTACCCGGCGGTTGCTCGGCGGGCCGTAGAGGATCATCGTTAATTGTTGGCGTTGCAGATCAACCTTGCTGGTCAAGAGCAGCCAGCCACCGGTATCGTTGACAAACCGTAGATCGTGGACGCCGGTAAAGATGGCGGCATCGAGGCCGGGCGGTTCGCCAAGCTCTTCGTACCAGCCGATGCGGAACGAGTGCTCGTGGCGTTCGGTGATCGGCAAGCCAGCGAAAAAAGCGGCGCGGAAGACAGTGGTGCTGACTTGGCAAAGGCCGCCGCCCCACTCTTTTTGGGTGCGGTTGGCGATGATAGCCAGCCCCTCGACGAATCCGCGTTCTGGGGTGACGGGGCCGAGGGTTGTATTAAACGAGAACGTTGCGCCGGGAGAGATGAGTACGCCGTCCATCTGGCGTGCGCCAGCTTGAATATTAGTAATGCGGTACTCGGCTGAGTTGCGGAACGAGCTCACCCCAACGCCAACCGGCGCGGTAATCCCCAGCGCGGCGAGGTTATCAGCAGTAACCGGTGGGGGTAATTCGCGCATGGGCAAGTTTACGGTGCGCTCGTGGCTATAGAGCGCGCCATTAATACGGGCCAGCGCCTCTTCGACTGCGAGACCGCGTCCGGGTGTGCCGGGGGTGCGGATACGCAAGTTGCCGTTATTCCAATCAACGCGGGGCAAGCCGCCCTCTTCGCGCAGTACGGCGGCGATGGGGGTGAGTGCGGCGCGGATAGCGGCCTGATCGATCATCACTGCCATAGCCGGGCGGCCATCGATCGCGGTGAGACTGCGAAGCTTGATCCACGCGGCGATGTGCGAGACCGGCCATTCCCAGCGGCAACCGGCGGGGCACTGGCCGCCCCGGCCTTCGAGCTGGATCGGGCCATGCAGCAGTAATTGCAATTCGGCGACGGTGGGGGCGAGGTCAGCATCGCGCACTCGCGGTTCGAGTAGGCGGGTGCGGATCACCACCTCTTGCGGTTGCAGACTCTGCACGGCGGCGGTCATATCGGCGATCGTGTCATCGATCAGCGTTTGCCGACCCCACTGCTCTTCACCAACGAAGATGATCCCATCGCGCAGTTCTACGCTGGCCTCAACCGGTGTGCGGTCGATCTCGGCAGCGATGGCGCGTAACGTTTGCTGGGCAATGCGCTGATCGAAGCGCAGGCGCAGCGGCAGATCAACGCCGTATTGCCATGTGGCGGCGGCGATGCGGGTATTGGCTTGCCAATGAAGATCGTGACCGAGGGCAAAGGCAGCGTCGAGCGCCTCGTCAATCGCCAAACTGAGGCCAAGGTCTTCAGCCGCCGGTCGCCAGAGCTGACCATCGAAGCTCAGGGTGACCGGCGCGGCAAGGAAATCGGCATAGCGGCGCTGGAGAACAGCGCGGGCTTCGGCGCGGGTCAGACCGCCGATTGGCAAGCCACGCACGCTAATGTTAGGATAGATCCGTTCGGCCAGCAGCCGTTCGCCCAACAAGATCGCGCCATAGCTAAGCAGTGCAGCCAAGCCGGCTAGTGCGGTGAGCACGAGCACCCATTCCATAATGCGCCACGGCCATGAACGGCGCGCGCGGGGCACCCGGGCTGGCAGCGGACGATCCATGATAGTCTCGCAACAGCATTCCAATGCACAAAACAGCAATGACACCTTCAGTCTAACGCGCCGTAGTAGCCGTGTCAAGTCGCCGCGCCCGGCGGCGGCCCGGCGCTGCCGGGCCCGGGCAGGGAGCGTCCGTAACGGGATGGGCCGCGCCGTGCGCGACCTTGGCGGCCCGGCGCTGAGCTGCGGCCACAGGCGCAACAACGTTGTACCCATACCGGGGAGGCGATGCGTTGGCGCTATCCATTGCGTTTGTTCGCGGCGCTGGCGCGTTGGCGCGCTTGCCATTCGCTAATCAAGGTTGCCGCCTGCTCGTTAGTAAGCTGATCAACCGCAGCGTTGAACCGGCGTTGGGCTTCGGCGTCGGCGTCGAGCGTGAGTTCGCGCGCCAATGATAAGATAGCGTTGCGCTGTTTGTCAGAAACCGGTTGGTTCGCGTAGCGAGCGCGTTCTTCGGCGACCGCCAATCGCTGCTGTTCTTCTTGCACGCGCCGCAATTCGTCAATAAATGCCGAGGCTTGGCCTTTGTTGAGGGCAACCAGATCGTAGCCGTGCTCTTGGGCGAAGGCAGCTAACTTTTCACCCGACCAACCCAGCGCTTGTTGGAGCGAGGCGATAAAGTTGCGCTGACGTTCGCTGGCCGGCGCGTCGGGGTCGCGCACGGTAATAGCGGTGGCTGCGGTATGTTGCTCACGAATCTGCGCAATTTGTTGCTCAACCGCCTCGCGCTGGCTGCGGAAGATGCGCCAGCCGAGATCAACCGCTTGCTGCACCATCTGCTCGTCGGCATCAATTGGTAGGGTGATAGTCTCTTCAATGGTGATAAAATCGTCGCCAAGTTTGATCGCGGTGCGATACGTGCGGGTGACGCTCCGCTCGCTTTGGGGTTTGGCCGGCATAGTGTTCCTCCTCCGACTCTCCGTACTGAGTTCTTCCCGCCGCGCCCGATTTCTGTCGTTTATACAGTGCCGGCGCTAGAATAAGGATAGCACAAATGTTCGTTTTTGACAAGCAGTTGTCAGAAGTTGGTATTCCACTTACAATGGATATACGATCCGCTATGCAATAGTTTAATTGTGAAGCGCAATGTACGATCTGCTCATTCAGCGCGTTGATGTCCTTCAGATCGCCAATGGCACGCCTGCGATCTTGCCGCAGCATGATATTGCTATCGCCGGGCAACGCATTGTCGCGATAGCCCCGGCCATCAGCCCCGGTCTTGCCCGTGAGACGCTGAATGGTGCGGGCCAGTTAGCCATTCCCGGCCTGATCAATAGCCATGCCCACATTGCGATGAGCTTGTTTCGCGGCGTGGCCGAAGATGTGCCGATCGCAGAGTGGTTTAATAGCTTTATCTGGCCGCTGGAGACGAATCTAACGCGAGAAGATGTCTATTGGGGGGCCTTGCTGGGGATAGCCGAGATGATTGAATCCGGCGTAACTTGCGTGGCCGATCATTATTTTGTCGCCGACGCGATCGCGCAAGCGGTGCAAGAGTCGGGCATGCGCGCGCTGCTGGCGTGGACGCTCTTCTCTGGCGCTGATGAGCACGAGCAATTGGCTCGCGCCCGCCAGTTTACCGAACAGTGGCACGGCGCCGCTGGTGATCGGATCCGGGTCTGGATGGGGCCGCATGCGCCGTATACTTGCACGCCGTCGTTCTTGCGCCGGGTGGGGCAGACGGCGCGTGAGCTGGGTGTTGGCATCCACATTCACCTCGCCGAAACGGCGGCGCAAGTCGCCCAGAGTATAGCTGCGCACGGCCAATCGCCGGTGCAGCTCGCGCGCGACACCGGCCTGTTTGATGTACCAGCGATTGCGGCCCACGTCGCCCATGTCTCGCCGGAAGATATTGCGACCCTGGCTGCCTATGGGGTGGCAGTGGCGGTCACTCCAAAGACCGAGATGAAGCTGGGGATTGGAGTGGCGCCGGTGACGGCCATGCGGGCCGCTGGGGTTACGGTGGCAATTGGCAGCGATGGCGCGGCCAGCAACAATACCTATGATGTGCTTGAGGCAGCGCGTCTGTTGGCCCTGCTGGAAAAGCTGCGCAACAGCGATGCGCGCGTCTTACCGATCGGCGTGACGCTTGAGTTGGCGACCGCCGCCGGCGCGCGCGCATTGCGATGGGATGATATTGGCGTGTTACAGGTGGGTGCGCGCGCCGATCTGGCGCTGGTGCAATGTGCGACCGCGCATATCCAACCGCTCCATAATCCGGCGGCGGCCTTGCTCTATAGCGCCCAACCTGCCGATGTCAGCACGGTGATCATTGATGGCCGGATCGTAATGCGCGATCGAGTGTTGCTAACGATTGATAAGCCACGAGTGTTGCGCGAGGTGGCGGCACGGATCGAACGCCTTACTCAACGCCAAACCGAGCAACGGATGGCCGTTTATCCTGAGCTGGCGGCTGGCGAATAGGGCATCGTCAATCTTTGGTCCTGACGGTGCTCTATTTGAACAGCGTTGCTAATCCACACAAGAGGCTGCCTGCCACCCCAATGGCAAGCGCATGCATCCACAGCGGCTCACCGGCGAGCGCAACGCCAATGATAGTGGCCGTTACCCCGACCGCACTGCCGATGATAACTGCTTCTCGTTCGCGCTGACTGAGCATAGGTCTCCTCTTAACGCTCGCGCTCGCTGATATCACGCCCTTGATCAAGCGAATAGCTGCCGTAGTCTTGGGTCGGCGGTTCAGCCGCTTTTTGCACGATCACGCCGATCTGCACCAAAAACCAGAAAATGCCCGATCCGATGAGGGCTACCACAATGAGACCCACGATGATCATTGCGATCATAAATATGCTACTCATCATAAGCGTTCCTTTCATTCTATAGCTATGACTGCGCCTACGCGCATTGGGCAAGGCGGCAGCCGGATCGCGTGGTCGTTTGCTACGTTCCATGATACGAACGATAGCGGCATAGCGTTTCGCCTACGCCGCTATGATTGCTTTGTCAAACGGTTGTCACTAAATGGTTGCGGGTATGGTATACTGCCCGCAGGACAAAAGGCATCTAATAGGCGATACCATAGGGAGGGTGGTAGCACGTCACTGGTGCGGTGGAAGGGTGGTATTATGAGTGAGCTGGGCGCGCGTCTCCGGCGAGCGCGAGAGGCAAATGGTATTTCATTAGCGCAGGCGGCGGCGGACACCCGTATTTTGTTGCAATCGTTGCAGGCATTGGAAGAAGGCGCGTTCGAGCGATTGCCGAGTGATGTGGTTGCTCGCGGTTTTGTGCGGAATTATGCGCAATACCTCGGCTTGCCCGTTGATGAGATGATCGAGCTCTACCGGCGCGAGCGCGGTGCAACCGATAAGATCCGCATTGTTCCGGCAACCAATCCGCCCCGCACCCGAATGTATGTCCTCCCCGGTTTTTTTGCCATCTTCTTCATCACCTTAACGTTGATCGGGCTTGCGTATGTAGGTCTCAGCGCCCTCGGCCGCATTGGCGAACGTGCGACGCCGTCGGCTGGCGTCGCAGCTTCTCCCACCATTGAGACGCCTTCGCCATTGCCGACACCAAGCCCGCTGCCGACCGAGATCAGCCTCATCGCAACGCCTACCCCGTCGCCGGTGGCGGTCACGCCTTTCGTACTAGTGCTGCCTGAGCCAAGCCCAACCCCGGCAGCGCCGATCGTGATCGAGGTACGGGTGCCTAATGTGCGTGGCAATGAGAATTCATGGGTGCGGGTGCAGGTTGACGGCACAACCGTCTTTGAGGCGATCATGCGTGCCGGCGAGCAACAGGTCTTCGCCGCGCAGCGCCGGGTCTTTATCCGTGCCGGTAATCCGACCGATGTCGAGGTCACGGTGAACGGGTTACAGCAAGGGCCGCTCGGCACCGTGCCCGGCCAGCCGGTGAATTGGTCGTGGCCGCCGAATTGATCGGTCAAACCTGCGTTTCTCTGGTTGTGGGAGGTAACAATGCCTAGCGAAAACAGCTTTGATATTGTTTCAGATTTTGATCAGCAAGAGTTGGTGAATGCGGTTGATCAGACGTTGCGTGAAGTGCAGACGCGCTACGATCTGAAAGATGCAGGCGTGACCATCACCTTGAGCAAGACCGAATTGGTGATCGAAGCTGATAGCGAGCTGTCATTGCGCAGTGTGCGCGATGTGCTGGAAACGAAAGCTGTGCGTCGGAAACTGTCGTTGAAGATTTTTGATTACGGCAAACCGGCTGATGCGAGTGGCGGACGAGTGCGGCAGGTGGTGACGTTGCGCCGCGGGATCGATAGCGAACTGGCGAAGAAGCTGAGCAAAATGATCCGCGATCGCTTTCCTAAAGTGCAGCCGCGGATTCAAGGCGATACACTGCGCGTAGTGGGCAAGAGCCGCGATGAGTTACAGGCGGTGATTGCGTTTCTGCGTGAACGCGAGGGTGAGATTCCGGTGCCGCTGCAAATGACCAATTATCGCTGAGTAATCCTATTTGGTGGCAGGAGAGGACGGTGCTCGCGATGAGCGCTGTCCTTTCTTTTTGGTATAGCTGCAACCCGACACAAATATCAACCAACGCGCTTCACCGTGGTACTGCCCAACTCGATCTATAATGCAGAGAGATTGCTGATTAGCTAGATAAACAAAACAAAGGAATCACGAGTACATCACCAATGAAATACCATATCGTAACGCTGGGCTGTCCGAAAAATGCGGTTGATAGCGAAGGAATGGACGGCCTGCTCAGCGCGCAGGGGCATCAAGCCGTGGCTACCGCTGAGGATGCTGATGTGATTATCGTCAATACATGCAGTTTTATTGCCGCAGCGCGGGCCGAGACCCTCGGCGTGCTGAAGGAATTGGGTGAGCGCAAACGGCCCGACCAGCGCCTGATCGCCGCCGGCTGCATGGCCCAGAGCCATCCGGGTGAGGTGGCGAAGGTGCAAGGTGTTGATGCGACGCTCGGTACCCAACAGTGGACGCAGATCGGCGCGGTGGTTGGTCAACTAGCGCAGCCGGTGATCCCGTTGGCGTCTGCGCCGGCAGCGGCCACGATTCCCCTGATCCTGACCTCTGCTGCTGAGCAGCCGGTCTCGTATGCCGATTGGCGCACGACGCAAATCCGGCGCACGCGCCACACTCCTTCCGCCTATCTCAAGATTTCGGATGGCTGTAACTTGCGCTGCGCCTTCTGCACCATTCCCAGCTTCAAGGGTGATATGCGCTCGAAGCCGGTTGGGGCCGTGTTGGCCGAGGCGCAAGAATTGGTGGCGCAAGGTGCGCGCGAAATTGTGCTGGTCGCGCAGCATCTGACTGACTACGGCCGTGATCTCGGCTTGCAAGACGGGTTGGCGATTCTGCTTGAAGAGCTGTGCCAAGTGACGCCGCCGGATATCTGGATCCGGCTGATGTACGCTTACCCGCACGGCATCAGCGAGCGCCTAATCGCAACGATGGCCGCGCATCCCCAGATCTGTCATTATCTCGATATGCCTTTGCAACACGCCCATCCGGCTACGCTCCGTCGCATGCGGCGCCCGCCGGATACCGATCGCACGTTGCGTCTCATCGCCGAATTGCGCGCTGCGATGCCCGATATTGCCATCCGCTCGACGTTCATTGTCGGCTATCCCGGTGAAACGACTGCCGAGTTTAACGCGCTGCTCGAATTTTTGCAGACTGCGCAACTCGATCGAGTGGGAGTCTTCCGCTATTCACGCGAACCGGGTACGCCGGCCGCTGAGTTGCCCGATCAAGTGCGGCCACAGGTGATCGAGCGGCGCTGGCATGAAGTGATGCGCTTGCAGCAAGCGATTTCGTATGCGCGCAACCAGCGCTGGATCGGCCGCACCTTAACGGTCTTGATCGAGGGCAATGGGGCAACCGATGATGGCAGTCCGCTCAGCGTGGGCCGTTCGTTCCGCGACGCGCCTGAAATTGATGGTCAGGTCTTTGTGTGGGGATCGCATCCAGCAGGAAGCGTGGTACCGGTGCGGGTAACGCAGGCGACCGCCTACGATCTGTGGGGAGAGGCAGCCGGGTAAACGAGCGCCAACCTGCGGGTTGCTTGGGTGGCTGCCCGCAGGTTGGCCAAGCGAGGTGGTTTAGGCATTCAAGCGCTGGGCAATTTCACGCTGCAGACGGCGGAGTTCCGAGGGATTGTTGTGCGCGAGATAATCGACCATGTACGAGATGGCGGTGTCACTATAATCATCGAGTAACCCGTCGAGCACTTGCCGTACCACTAGATTGACAAACTCGTCTTCACTGATGACCGGGGTGTAGACATAGGCTAGCCCATCACGCTCGCGGTTGAGCACACCTTTATCGGCCAGCCGGCTCATCGTCGTCATGACGGTGGTGTAGGCAATATCGCGCTGTTGAGCCAATTTGCGATGCACTTTCTTGACGGTGCTTGAACCTTCTTGCCAGAGGATCTGCATAATCTCTGTCTCGAGCGGGCCTAATACCTTGACGAGACCATCTTTAGTGGGGCTAAAGCGAAAGCGCAGGTTAAATGCCATAACAACACCTCGTTCGTTTGCGTCAATGAAACGTGGTAATCGGTCAGTTCTTACATGGCGAGTGTACGCTGCGTAGCACAATTAGAGAAGATATGAACATTACACGATGATGACATGTAGTACTATTGTCTAAACATCTATACGATGTTCTGTCGTAAAAAGGAAGTAAATTCTCAGAAAACCTTACTTTTGTTGTTTTTGGGTCACTGATTGGCAAGTTTATCGCGAATTGTAATGGAATTGTAATGCTTATGACGCTAGAACATGACGTTAGATTGCAGATTCAAGCGGAAATGCGGGCAGTGTTTCCGGTGGTCGAAGGGCGGTTGCATCGGTTTTACGCCATGCAGGAGTACCATCTCGGCTGGCGGAACGAGGATTTGACTCCGGCGGAGGCCGATCCGGGCAAGCTGATCCGGCCGCAGTTGGTGTTATTGGCGTGCGCGGTTGCTGGCGGCGATCCGCAGCAAGCCTTGCCCTTGGCCGCCGGCATCCAGCTCTTGCATGACTTCTCGCTGATCCACGACGACATCGAAGATGACAGCGCGCTGCGACGGGGCCGACGTACACTCTGGAATATCTGGGGTCTAGCCCATGGCATCAATGCCGGCGATGCGATGTTTGTGCTAGCTCACCTCGCCATTCACCGGCTAGCCGAGGCTGGCTTGCCGGCTGAGCGCGTGTTGGCCATTCTGCGCCGGTTTGATGAGGTCATTCTGCGCATCTGCGAAGGGCAGTACCTCGATCTGAGCTTCGAGGGCGATTTGAGCATCACGCCAGAGGATTATCTCGCTATGATCGGCGGGAAGACGGCGGCGCTGATTGCCGGTGCCGCCGAACTGGGGGCGCGGGCTGCGGGTGCGCCTGACACCACGGTGGCGGCGCTGGCTGATTTTGGCCGCGCGTTGGGGCTAGGGTTCCAAATCGAAGATGATATTCTGGGTATTTGGGGTGCGCCGGAACAGACGGGCAAACCGTTTGCTGCCGATCTCTACCGGCGCAAGGTGAGCTTGCCGGTGGTGCATGCCCTGACCCATAGCCCAGATCGGGCACGGCTGGTCGAACTTTATCGCCAACCGGCGCTCGATGATGCGGCCGTTGCCGAGGTGTTGGCGATCCTTGACGCTGTCGGTTCACGCGCCTATTGCGCGGCGATCGCGAACGACCACCATCAAGCTGCCTTTGCCGCGCTGGAGGTAGTGCAACCGCCGACAGCAACCGCGGCTGCCGCGCGCGACCGCTTGCGCGCGCTTACCCAAAGCTTGATCGGGCGGCAGTATTAAAGGGCTGGCGCGAGCGTGGCTCGTCGGAGACGTGGCATCTCCCTCAGGCATAGCGCCGCGATGCCCTACCGCCCCTCGCAATAACAGGAGCGAGTAGGAACCGTCCGTTCAGGGATTATGAACGTACCAGCGGGAGACGGCGTCGAGCGCGTTGCGCCTACACAATGCCAACAAGGGGATGGCAAGAATTTCCGTAACTATCTATTAACTGAAACTTCAAAGGTCTTTTCATCTCGCGGCGAATGTGCTACACTATAGCCGTTACACAGCGTCACGTCGCCGCGAGAGTCTGTTCGTCCGTCTGGGCCCGATCGACTCCCTTGTCCGCACGACCTCCACGCCCGAGGATCAGCACGCGGCGCTGTGGACCGCTACCCGCTGTGAGGCGAAGTGAGTAGCGTGCAGTTTTGGAGGCGTGGTTTGTGGGCGCAAGCCCCGTGAGTGACTGCGTTGGGCAAGCAACGCGGAGGGAGTGGGACCGGATGTACGTGAAGCTCTTTGTTGGCAATTTGGCGTGGAGCGTTGATGATGCAACGCTCGAGACCTTCTTTCAGGCTTATGGCGATGTGCGCAGCGCGCGGGTGATCAATGATCGTGAGACGGGCCGGTCGCGCGGTTTTGGCTTTGTCGAGATGGAAGTTGCCGATGTGGCGAAGGTGATTAGCCAAACGAACGGCCAGCCAATTAACGGTCGTGAGATTCGGGTCAATGAAGCCGAGGATAAGGGTTCGCGCGGCCCTCGTTCCGGCGGTGATCGCGGTGATCGCGGCGGCTTCGGCGGTCGGCGTTATTAACGCTTCCCTTCGAGCCGGTCGCGCCTCAACTGGCTCGTGCGCGGGACTCCTCCGCCCCCTGTCATTGACAGGGGGCGCGTTGTGTTAGGAAGGACGTATGGTCATCGCTCTCTTTGGGGCCGGGATTGTGTTGTTGGTGTTCGGCGCTGATCTGCTCGTGCGCGGCGCCGCCAGCTTTGCCGCCAGCCTTGGCGTTTCGCCCTTGATTATTGGCTTGACGGTAGTGGCGGTAGGGACGAGTTCGCCTGAAATTGCTGTGAGTCTGCAAGCAGCATTCAATGGGCAAGGTGCTATTACACTTGGCAATATTGTGGGCAGCAACATCGCTAATGTTATGCTGATTTTGGGTGTAGCGGCGATGTTTGGCCCGCTGCCGGTCGATCGTCAGATCTTTCGCCGTGATCTGCCGGCCATGATTGGTGCGTCGGTCTTGACCTTGCTGTTGGCGCTTGATCAATCGCTGTCGCGGGTTGACGGCGTGATTATGCTGCTCGGATTGATCGTGTATCTTTGGGTGATATGGCCGCGTGGCGTGCATCTTAGTCAGCCCCATCCACAACGCGCTCATCACCATCACTGGAGGGTGCGAGTGTGGCAGGTGGCGATGATGGTGGGCGGTCTTGCCCTGTTAGTATTAGGGGCGAATTGGCTGGTAGATAGTGCGGTGACTTTTGCGACGTGGTTTGGCGTCAGCGAGCTGATCATTGGCTTGACGATCGTGGCTATCGGCACCTCGTTGCCCGAAATTGCTACCTCGGTGATTGCCGGTATGCGTGGTGAGCGCGATATTGCGGTGGGGAATGTGATTGGCAGCAATGTGCTCAACCTGCTCTTTGTGCTGGCGCTAACTATGGTGTTCTCGCCCCAGCCAATTGCAGTGCCTGCCGAAACAATCCGGCTCGATCTGCCGGTGATGGTTGGGGCGGCCCTCATCTGTGTGCCCATTTTTATCACGCGCCGGATCGTTTCGCAGCGCGAGGGGAGCTTGTTGCTGGTCTATTACCTTAGCTATACGCTCTACCTGATCCTGAGCGCGAATGGCAGTGACAAATTGCCAGTCTACAGCGCGGTGGTCGGCCTCTTATTAGTGCCACTCACGGTCGTATTGCTGGTCGTGCGAGCACTGCGTTGGCTGGGTGAAGAGCGTCGGCGAAAAGCTACTGTGAGTATGGTTGAATAAATGCGGGTCTTCTATTCTGACACTTTTGTCTTACCATTGCCGCCGGGCCACCGCTTTCCGATGGAGAAATACGCGCTGTTGCGTGAGCGGGTATTGGCAGAGGGAATCGTATCGCCTGAACGATTGCACGTACCTGAACCGGCGCGTGTGGTAGAACTAGCCCATGCCCATCTTCCGGCCTACATCGATCGAGTGCTAAACGGGCAACTCAGTAGTGCCGAATTACGCCGCATTGGCTTTCCGTGGTCGCCGCAGATGGTCGAGCGGTCACGTCGGTCGGTAGGGGCAACAATAGCTGCCTGCCGCGTCGCCTTACGTGAGGGGGTTGGTGTCAATCTGGCCGGCGGCACGCACCATGCCTTTGCCGATGCCGGCGCCGGCTATTGCGTCTTTAATGACGCAGCAGTTGCCGCGCGCGTCATGCAAGCCGAAGGTCGCGCGCGCCGTATCGCCATTATCGATTGCGATGTCCATCAGGGTGATGGCACGGCCGCTATTCTGGCCGGCGACCCGACAATCTTTACCTTCTCGATCCACGGTGCGCACAATTTTCCTTTCCGCAAACAGCAGAGCGATCTCGATATAGCGTTGCCTGACGCGACCGGTGATTCGGCTTACCTTGATGCCTTAGAATGGGGGTTGCGCCAAACCTTCGCTACTATTACACCCGATCTTGTCATTTACCTCGCCGGGGCCGATCCGTACTATGATGACCGGTTAGGGCGGCTCAGCTTGACAAAAGCCGGTCTGGCCGAGCGTGATCGGTTAGTCTTTGCCTATTGTCGATCGGTGGGGGTGCCGGTTGCAGTGACGATGGCCGGCGGCTATGCTCGTCAGGTGAGCGATACGGTTGATATTCACGCGCAAACAGTCGCGCTAGCTGTGGAAATAGGCTAGAACGGATCTCGTTTCGGGTAACGGTAGTCTGCTAAGAGAGCTGACGCTATACTCGCACCCACTGTGGATAGTCTGGTCTCATTTTGGCAGTTCGATACATCCAAAAGCACGTATCCTTCGCATAGATATGGTGAAGGGGCATACAAGGGTATGCGCCAATCACACATCTCAGTGGAGGAACCATCGTGACAGCAGAACACACGCAGCAGAGTGTCTTCTCTCGCCGAAGTCTGATCAAGGGGGTGGCCGGTCTTGGTGGCGGACTCGTGGTAGCAAGCTTTGCAAATCTGTTTGGCGTTCGTCCTGCCTCTGCCAGTGGTCATGATCGCAAAGACGAACCGCAACTCATTTTGAATCTCGCGGCGACAGCCGAAACACTCGCTACGACATTCTACTATGCCGCACTGACAGCCGCTAAGTTTCGCCTAGATGACGAAGACGTGCTTTATCTCAAGTTAGCACTCGATGCCGAGAAGTATCACCTCGACTTTTTGGTGTCTAATGGTGGGCGAGCACTCACCAATCAGTTTTACGTACCTGCCAATCTGTTGAGCGATCCGGCGCTGTTTGTGCAGGTAGGCGCTGATGCCGAGACAGCATTTGTGGGTGCGTATCTGGCTGCAACGCGCCGGTTTGCCGAGCTGGGCTTAGATCGTATTGCCGGCACGACTGCCCAACATGCGTGTAGCGAGGCGCAGCATTTGGCGTTAATCCGCGAGATTGGCGGTTTTGCACCGAATAATCTGGCGCTGCCACTGCCAATCTACTACAACGTCTCGGATGCGGTGCCAACGCTAGCGCCATTCTTGCAGGGTGGTCAAGGTTTCATTGGGCCGGTGAGTGCTCCGTCAGCGGCTCAGATTACTGCCGTACTTGGCAACGTAAAATCTGATCCGACACAACCGTACACAAAGGTGTTCTAACGTAGACAAGCCGAACCGGATTGACACGGGCCTGTCAGAGCGTTTAAGCTTATGACAGGCCTGTGTGTCTGTCATGACAGGGTTTATCTGGAATAACAACCTTGTGCGGTGATGGAAGAGACAGGCAGAGACAGATTTTGAGCAATCGCGCTTCCGCTACAATACACCAACGTAATCGTGCGACTGAAAAAAGAGGTCTCGCATCCGATGCCGCTTGAACAGTCTGAAGAATCCGGTTTGCGTACTCTGACCGATGAACTGCTGATCGATTTAATAGTGCAGCGTGAAGAGGCCGCCTTGGGCGTATTGTATGATCGATACGCATCACTTGTCTACGCGATTGCGTTGCGGGTGACCGGCGATCGCCAGACTGCTGAAGAGGTGATGCAAGATGTCTTTCAGAGCATCTGGCAGACGGCAGGAGGTTTTCAGCGCCAGACCGGTGTGGTAGCAGCATGGATTATCGGGATTACGCGACACCGAGCTATCGACGTCTTACGGAGTAAGCGTGAACGAGCGCGTCATCGCGAAGTCACCGGTATTGACGTAAGGACGTTGCCACCATCAGCAGGCGGCGTAGAAGGCGATGTTGAGCAGCGTATCCTGTATGAGGCGGTGCGGGCGGCGCTGGCCGATTTACCGTCAGCACAACGTCAAGCGATAGAAATGGCCTACTATGGTGGTCTCACCCAAACTGAAATTGCCGAACGGCTTGGGGAACCACTCGGTACGGTGAAAACCAGATTGCGACTTGGGTTAATCAAACTACGCGATATACTGCGGTCGCGATGGGAGTGATTCGTATGGAGCAATTATCAGGGGAACCTGACGAAATAGTTGATCTGCTGGCTGCGTATGCACTCGATGCGTTAGCGCCGTCTGAACGGGCACGGGTGCAGCGCTTGTTAGCGGAGCGCCCCGAATTATACCAGACGTTAACAGAATTGCGTGCTGCAGCCGATCTCTTGCCATACGGTCTTGATCGGCCCGCGCTACCGCCGGAGTGGCGGCAACGGACAATAGATTATGCGCTGGGGCGTCGTTCACCCACAGAGCAATCGACTTCCCGACAACGATCAAGTCGTTGGCGAGCTTGGACGATTGGTCTCGGCAGTCTATCAACGTTCCTACTCATCGTTCTGCTGGTTTTAATTGGATCACTCAATAGTTTGCGTAATGAACTAACTATTGTGACCCAGCAGCGCGATCAATCACAATCGTTAGCGGCAACGGCACAGGCCTCAGCGCAGCAAATGATGGCGGTACTTACCAATCCTACGCCGTTGGCTACGCTTGTTGGTGATGCCGGAAAGGGTGCTATCTTCCGCGATACAGCCGGGAATGTATTCTTAATCGTTTCATTGCCGCCGTTAGCCGATCATATAGTGTACCAACTTTGGTTGATCGAGAACAATGCTGCACCGGTAAGCGGTGGTATCTTTACGGTTGATGCCAGTGGTTATGGTGTAATACCTTTGCCGAACGAAAGCGCTCGACAAGGTATAACGTTGGCGATAACAGCCGAGCCAGCGCCCGGTAGTCCCGGTCCGACTGGAACAATCGTGATAGCCGGACAAATTACGTGATGCTGTTTTCATTGTTACTCTTGAGAATACAGTTCCTAGGCATGCTATACTTAAGCAAAGATACAGGCGTGTCTGGGAGTGACTATGCCCGAGCCGGCTCATATTCTGGTGGTTGAAGACGATCCTGATATCCGTCGCATCTTTCAGGCAGTGCTTGCCCGTGACGGTTTCCGCGTCTCGGTGGCGGTTTCGGGTGAAGAGGCGTTAAGCTTCTTGCAATTAATCACTCCCGATCTCATCCTACTCGATCTGGCGCTGCCGGGTGTTGATGGCGCCGAAGTAACCCGGCGGATCAAAGCGGATCGTTCCAAACCCTTCATCCCGATCATTATTGTTTCGGCCCATGCCGATCTTGATACGAGCGTCAGCAACCTCGATGCTGGTGCTGATGATGTGCTGGTCAAGCCGGTTGATTTCAACCTCTTGCTCGCACGGGTGCGGGCATTGTTACGGTTACAACGGGCGCAACGCAGCTTGCAGCAAGAGCAGCGCAAAACCGAGCTATTACTTCACTTATCGCGTGACCTCAGTTCCAGTATTGATCTCGATGTGTTGTTGACCGGCTTTCTCAACCACCTCGCCGATGCAGTCGGTGCGATTCGAGCCAGCATTATTCTGACCGGTTTTGTCGAAGAGAAGGTGCTCCTCTATTCGAGCAGCCGCCATCCGGCGACAGCCGAATTACAAGATATCTTACGGTATGGCGTGGCCGGGTTTGCGTTACGCGATCGCGGCCCCATTTTGATCAACGACACGCGGCTTGATTCGCGCTGGCTGGTGACTTCTGATCTGCACAATGATGTGCGTTCAGTGGCAGCGATGCCGATCGTCCGCGATAACCGCGCGTGGGGCGTGATTACGCTCGTGCATCATACGCCGGGATATTTTACGGTTGAACATCTCGAATTACTGGCCTCAGTTGCAGCCCAAAGCGCGTTGGCACTGGAAAGCGCCCGCCTCTACCGGCTCAGCGAACAACAGAAAGAGTTGCTGGCGCGGCGCGCGGAGGAATTACGCCGGATCAACGATATTAACCGGCTGTTGTCAGAATTGATGCAGATGGATCAACTAGGCCGGCTATTGGTGCAGATGATCCATTACCAGTTTGGCTACCCGCTAGTCGCGCTTGTTATTCGACAGCATGATCGCCTTGTGGTACAGGCGGTTGCCGGCGCATACCGGTTAGATGCTAACCATATTTCGTTTAGGATCGATCAAGGGGTTAGCGGATGGGTGTGCCGTCATCGTGAGCCGTTGCGCATTGATGATTTGGCCCAAGATGTGCGGTTTACACCGGTGCTGCCCGAGGAAGATCGCATGCGCTCGGCGCTCAGCGTGCCGGTGTTGTTGCCGCGAGAGGTGTTAGGTACGATTGAGGTACGCAGTCTGCATCCATCTGCCTTTAGCGCCAACGATGAAGCGATCTTGCTGGCGATTGCCAACCAACTTGCGATTGCGATCGGCAATGCTCGTCTGTTTGAGAGTGAGCAGCGCCGGATTGATCAATTGAGTGAGATTAATCGCCTGTCATTAGCATTGACAGCTCAATTTGCTGCCCCAGAGAATCTGCACCATACGATCGAGACGGTGGCGCACATCTTTCGGGTCGAGCAGGCCGCGATCTTGCTCTTTGGCCTGCAACCTAGCGATACGGTGGTCGCGTTGAGTGGGATGGTAGCGCTGCATGATGCTGATCTAGCCAAGTTTGTTCAACAACATCCGTTTCTAGCTGCGCAAGTGGCCGCTTTACAGCAGCCGCAGCACATTGAGAATTTGCCCGAACGAGCCGATTTGGCGCCATTACAGGCATTTCTAGCGGGGCGAGGCGTGCGCGACGTGTTGTTGGTGCCGCTCGTGGTCAATGGCCAAACGCAGGGAGTGCTTTGTCTTGACACGACGAAGCGCGGGCCGTTTGAAAAGACCGAATTAGAGATGGCGTCTACCGTCGCGAGTCTGATCGTGCAAATTCTTGAGAATGCCCGTCTGTATCGGGTGGTGAATGATGAGCGATCAACCCTCGATGCGGTGTTGCGCAGCGCGACCGATCCGATCGTGCTGATCGACCCTAATGCGCGCTTGCTGCTGGCGAATCCGGCGGCGCGTGAGCGCTTGCAGATTGATCCGGCGTTGCATCACGGGCAAGGAGTGGAAGTGTGTCCGGCGCTGCGCTCGATTATGCCGCTCCTTGAACGCAATGCGCCGACCACAGTGGAAATTGAGCCGCAACCAAACTTGCACTATAGCGTTAGCATTGCGCCGGTGTGCAGCAGTGAAGCGAAGGAGCTAGGGCGAGTAGTCGTATTCCGTGACATCAGCGCGATCAAACAGCTCGAACGACAAGAGCGCGAGCGGGTGCGCAGCGTCTTTCGCCGCTATGTTTCGCCGCAAGTGGCCGAACGGCTGCTTAGCGCCGGCAGTGATTTCGGCGCGCCGACTGAACGCACCGTGGCGGTACTCTTTGCCGATATGCGCGGCTTTACCACCTTGACCGAGCAGATCGATGCGCGGGTGCTAGTCGAGCGTATTCTTAACCGCTATTTTACCTCGATGACCGATGCGCTTTATGCCTACGACGGCACGATTGATAAGTTCCTTGGCGATGGTTTAATCGGGGTGTTTGGCTCGCCAATCGCGCATCCTGACGATCCGCAACGAGTGGTATTGGCAGCCGTGGCGATGCAGCAAGCCTTTGCGCGGTTGACCAAGAGGTGGCAAGAAGAGCTGAATCTACAGATCGGGATGGGGATTGGGATTAGCTATGGGCCGGCAGTGGTTGGCAATATTGGTTCCGAACAACGCCAAGACTATACGTTGATCGGTGATGTGGTCAACACTGCCTCGCGCTTGTGCGGGATTGCGCAAGCCGGCCAGATTATCGTCTCGTCGCATCTGGTCAACGCGCTCGGCGGCCAGTCGCCGTACCCGCTGCGAGAATTGGGGGCAACCCGTCTCAAAGGCAAACAGGAAGAACACCTCATTTATGAGGTAGTGATCGAGCAGCCGGCGCCGTTCGTGCAACGCGTGTAGCGTGGCAATGCGCTTCATGAATCAACTGTTCCAATGTTTGACATTCGCTCATCAACCTTTTAAGATACCCCCAACCGGTGAGACCTGACACCCGGCTCATTCCACCTAGAGGAGTCTGGCAACCATGACGTTGTTTACCCAGCGCATTGTGCGCTTCTGGATTCTCTGCGCACTGATTGTCGCAGTGTTGGCTGGATGTGCTGCCCAGCCTGTTGTCTTGACCGGTGTTGTGACCGATGCGTATACCGGCGCTCCCCTGTCTGGCGTAACGGTGGCAATTGGCGATCAGACGCTGACCACCGATGAGCAAGGCCGCTTTCAGACTGAACGCTGGCGGCCCGAAGATACCTTGGCGCTGCAAGCTCCCGCTTACGAGCCGCTCAACCTGCCCCTCGCCGATCAACCCGGTGTCGGCCAGAGCGGGGTTTTGACCGTGACCATCACGACGGCATTGCGCCCGAATGTGCTCAGCGGCGTAGTGACCGATCTCTATACCGGCCAGCCGATCAGTGGTGCGCAAGTGCGGTTGGAGGGCAACGAGGCTACGCAAGCGGTGACTAACAGTTTTGGCGCGTATACCCTTACCGGTGTGCCGGAATCGTTTACGGTCACGGTGAGCGCACCTGATTACGCGCCGGTTACGGAGACCATAGCGCGGGCGACGGCGCTCGATGTCAGTTTACGTCCAAATACGCTGAGCGGGGTGGTGACGAATGTCTACACTGGCCAGCCGGTGGCCGGGGCGAAGGTGACACTGGGTGAACTGAGCGCAACGACTGGTGTTGATGGCAGCTATCTGTTGCGCGAGATACCTGAACGCGGTGAAATCACCGTTGAGGCTGAGGGCTTTGCCGCGGTTACGCAGCCGTTTGCCCGGACGACCGCGCTTGATGTGACGCTCCGGCCTGACACCCTCTTTGGCCGGTTGGTTGACGCCACAACCGGCCAGCCGGTGCTGAACGCAGCAATCATCGCGACTGAAACACTGACGTCAACCGCCGTCGCTTTTGTACGGATCAACGACAGCCGGGAAGGTCGATTCCGCTTACCCAACCTGCCTGAACGTGGTTTCGTGCAAGTACTGGCGCCGGGGTACGCCAAGAAGGTCATCCCGATTGAGCCGGGCAATATGCCGGAGCAGATCGAGCTGGACCCCTTCTACGTGCGTGGTATCTATATCACGGCGGCGGTAGCGTCGGTACCGCGCTTGGTCGATCGTTTCCTCGACCTGATCGATCGCACCGAGCTGAATACCATAGTGATCGATATTAAGAGTGATCTCCGCGATGATCTTGGCATGGTCTACTACGACTCGCAAGTGCCGCTAGCCCGTGAATTGGGTCTGAGCACGCCAAGGATTGATTTCGCTTCAATACTAGCCAAAGCAAAAGAACGCGGCATCTATACTATTGCGCGAGTTCAGCTCTTCTCGCATGACAATGCCTTGTCAGATGCCCGGCCCGAATGGTCGATCCGGCTGCGTTCCACCGGCGAAGTCTATGCCGATTATCCGGGGCCGGGAATTCGGTACGCCTACCTCGATCCAACCAACCAAAATGTATGGGATTACAACATTGCGTTAGCCGTAGAAGCGGCCCAAATGGGCTTTGACGAGATCAATTTTGACTACATCCGCTTCCCCGATTGGTTTGGGCCATACACCGAGTTTAGCGAAAAGCTGCTCTTTAGCGAGCCAATCGATCCAGTGACGGATCCGGGCCGGATGTATGAAGTGATTCTGGAGTTTATGCAGCGTGCGCATTATGCGGTCAACGCTGCCGGCGCGTTTATGTCGGTTGATGTCTTCGGACGGGTAGTTAATGGCCCGTCGCTGACAATTGCGCAAGATATGGCCCGGATGGGTGAGTTTGCCGATTACGTCTGCCCGATGCCGTATCCGTCGTTATGGTGGGGTGGGCTAGAGAACATCGCGGTCCCAGTGAAGTTTCCTTATGAAACGATCCAAATTGCGGTGCGTAACGGTGGTCGGCAGATGATGGCGAGCTACGGCAAACAGCGGCCATGGTTGCAAGACCATACCGACCCGTGGGCGCCGGTGGTGGTTGAGTATGGCCCGGCTGAGGTACGGGCGCAGATTGATGCAACCGAAGAGCAGCCGGAAGCAGCAGCAGGATGGTTATTGTACGACTCGGCCAATATTTACAAAGGTGCGTTTAATGGTGCGGCGCGGCCTGCGCCGTAAACCAGCCGTTCCCACGGTGTAGAACTTACACGTTGCAGAGACGGCCTCACAGGCCGTCTCTTCGATGTGATTGTCATTCATTTTTGCGAAAAAAAGTGGACGAAATCGCGTTGCTGCCAGTATAATTATTTGCACAAATCACACGCATGGTTGACAACAGCCTATCTGGGCCGAGTGGCATTGGTCGCTCTGGCAGCGGGGCACAAGGTTATGATCCGACAAGTAGCGCTGAGGATTGGTCTGCTGATCGCGCTTGCAGCGATGGTAGCGGCGACGTATTCGGTGGCGGCGCGACCAAGCAGTCTGGCGGCGCAAGTATCGAGTTGGCGGTTGAGCAGTGTGCGCGATTGGCAAGCCGGCGCTATCACTGGCTTGCTGGTGACGAATAATGCCGGCGGTGAATTGCGGCTCGATGCCGAAGCGCGTGAAGGCAGCTTCATCTCGGCGCCGTTTGAAACGGCGTTTGCTACGAATGCTGCCGGCGCTGTCTGGCGTGCCGAACTGGTTGAGGGCACCGATCTCCGGTTGGAGCTACGGGCGCGGGCGACACCGCCAGCCGATGGTGACGAGGGGTGGGGGCCGTGGCAGCCGCTGGTGGTGGCCGATGAACCGCCCGCTGCCGATCCTGATGCACTGACCACAGCCGTGCCGCTGGCCTTACCGGAGGATAGCCGCTATTTGCAACTGCGGGCGACGTTTACCAGCCAAATCCCGCGCGCTTCGGCAGTGCTGAATGATGTGACCGTCTCGTATTTGGCGACGCAGATCACGCCGCCAATCTTTGCTGCCGGCCTGCCGCAACGCCCGATTATGTTCGGTCTGCCGGTACTGACGCCGCGCCCGTTGCAAATTGCGCGCACCGATTGGGCGGAACCGGCGGCGGCCCGACCTGACCGGCGCGATCCGCAGGGGATTGTGATTCACCAAGTGCCGGTTGATGCCTCGCCGGCGACGACACTTGCCTACCTGCGCGCCTTGCTGGTCTATCAGACCAAGGTGCTCGATTGGGACGATCTGATTTACCATTACATTATTGATAGCGAAGGCAATCTATTTGAGGGGCGCTTGGGCGGGCCGACCTCGCTGGTGCGGCGGGTAGCCGGCAGCGCGGCTGATGTACAGATTGCCTTGCTCACCCCGGCTGATCAACCGCCGGCGCCGGCGGCCCAAGCGCGGTTGGTGGCGCTGCTGGCGTGGCTCACTCAGACCTACAACATTGCGCCAAACGGGCAGCAACTGGCGGCGGGCGGCGGGTTACGCCCAACGATTGCCGGCCACTATGAGGTGTACGCCGCTGCGCCTGACCCTTATCCCGCCTTCCGCGCGCTCTTGCCGGCGCTGCGCGCGCAAGCCGATAGCGCGACGGTGCGCGCGCGCTGGTATTTCGCCGAGGGTAATACTGCCGGCTATAGCCAACGTCTCAGCTTGTACAATCCGGCGTCACGGCCTGCTACCGCTCGTATCACCTTCTTCCCGCCTACCGGCCAGCCAGTGGTGCGCGACGTGCAAGTGCCGGGCGGCGGTAGAGCTGATTTGAATGCGAACGAGGTTGTGCCCGGCGCAAATGCGTTGCCAGCTATCGTTGAAGCGAACGAGCCAATCTTAGCCGAGCGCTCGATGGCGTTGACCAGTGATATTGACAGTGGGCCGGGTATCGACCGGCTCTCGCGGGTGTGGTATTTTGCCGAGGGCAGCACCACCGAGCAGACGCAGACCTACTTGATCATCTTTAACCCGCAGCCGAGCGACACCCGCGCTCAAATCACTTACATGCAGCGAGACGGGAAGGTCTTTGCGCAAGAGGTGCAGATCGGGGCGCGCAACCGCTTGGTGGTCGCGGTACATGATATTACCTTGTCCGACGGCACTCGCCCGTTGGCCGATGCCAGCTTTGGCATTCGGGTGATCGCCGGCCAGCCGGTCGCCGTTGAGCGCACGATGCGGTTTGGCCCCGGTGGGAGCGGGTTACATAACGGGCGAGGCATTGATACGCTCTCGCGGCGCTGGCTATTTGCCGAGGGCACTACCGAAGGCGGGTTTCGCACCCAGTTGTTGGTGTTGAATCCCAATAACCAACCGGCCAATGTCGAGGCCATCTTCCGCGACCCGCAAGGAGTGGCAGCGACGCGGCGCTACGCCATCCCGCCGCGGGCGCAATTGGTCATTGACGCCAACGAAGTCGTGCCCGATCTTGGCTTTGCTACAGAAGTGGTTGCCGACCGGCCCGTCGCGGTTGAGCGTGCGATGCGCTTTGCTGGCGGCACGGTGGGGACGATTGGCGTCGGAGCGTATGCTCCGGCCTATCGGTGGGCCTTCATTGATGGCCGCACCAGCGATGCAGCGTATTACCTTTGCCTCAGCAATGTGAGTCCGCTGGCGGCAATTGTGACGGTTGAAGCGATCTTCGGTGACGGTACCAAGACCGAGCTGAGCGTGCGGATTCCGGCAGGCGCGCGGTATACGCTAGCGATGCACGAAGCCTTCCCGAACGAAACTGCGGTGGCCGCGATCGTGCGCAGCAACCAGCCCATTGTGGCCGAGCGGTCGATCTTTCCCGGTGGCGGGGCGCGTGGCGGCAGCACAACGCTTGGTATACCGTTGCCGTGATCGAAAGGCGCAAAGGGTAGCGACGCAAATGATTTAAACGCAAAGACGCAAAGAGCGTGGAGTTTTTGGATCATTTCGTAACTGTGCATGCGGTATGTCTTTTCAGCGTCTTTGCGGTAATGTTTTCATCGTACAATATGAAATAGTCTCCCAGTACACTTGGGAGACCATCTAAACAACCTTTGCGTTCTCTGCGCTCTTCGTCCCTTTGCGTTTCAATACTTGGCGTCCTTTGCGCTCTCTGCGCCTTGATGTTACCGCGAGTCGCGGCGGCGGAGGGCGAGGATGCCGGCGACGGCGGCGACCACCGCAGCAACTATCGTCGCACCGGGCACAATTAACGGCGGCAACATTGCGGTCAGCTCGGCTGGCGGCTCGGTAATCACGCGCACATCGTCTGGCGGCGGGGCATTGACCATGCGGGCCAGATTATCGAGCGTCGGGAGCATCGAATTGGCATAGCCTTTGGCCATCTTCCTGCGCAGCAACGAGAATGGGAAGAAGGTCGGCAGCGCGTAAATCAGGGCGACGCCATTTGTGACGCGGGTGCCATTGGCTTCCGGTTGGAGCGTAAACATCCAGATTTGGGCAATGCCGGGCGCGCTCGGCAGGCCAACGCGCCACGCAAAACGGTACGGCGGATCCCATATCACGATCCGGTTAGCGGTGACATAATGAATGCCACGCATAAATTGTTGTGACTCAAACACTGCGCCAACCTCGAGCGGTCGCCCGTTGCGGATGGTCACGGCCTGCACTTCGCCGCTGCCGGCGATCTGCGGATGGCGCTCGACATCGCTGACCAGTTCCCAAATGGCCTCGACCGGAGCGTAAATCCGCCCACTTACCGAAGCGCCTGTGTAACGAATCATACCTCGTCTTCTCCTTATGCCCTCTCCACTATACTTGTAGTGTAACGCATATCGTGCTGTTGAGCGTAATCGGCGCATCTTATGAGCGACGCAAACGGGCAACTAATTGAGTGTAAAACTGATTGCTCGGGCGCAGGCGTACAAAAGTGCAGACTTGTGGGCTGCGGCGCACTACCACTTCGTCTCCTTCGATCAGATCAATGTTCTCGCGGCCATCAACTGCCAATAACGCATGATGACGCGAACGGAGCTGCATCGTCACCACGGCGTCCTCGTGCAATACCATTGAAGGAATGTTTGTAAGGTGAGCCGCGATTGGCACCAACACCAGCGCCTGCGAACGAGGATCAACAATCGGGCCGCCGGCGGCGAGCGCATACGCCGTCGAGCCAGTGGCCGTTGCGACAATCACTCCATCGGCGTGGTAGGTGGTCAGCGGGCTATCATCGATCGTTACATGCACATTGACGATCCGGCTTAGATCGCTGCGCGAGATGACCACCTCGTTCAGTGCGGTATGCTGGCCGAGTTTTTGTCCGTTTCGCCAATGTTGCGCGCGCACCAGTGCCCGCTCATCGAACCATCCGCCGCCATTGATAATCTGTTCGCAGCCGCTATATATCTCGTCGGGGCCGATTTCGGCCATAAAACTGAGATGCCCGAGCGCGACGGGCAAGACAGGAATGTTATGGGGAAAGCAGAGCCGGGCGGCGCGCAAGACAGTGCCGTCACCACCGAGGGCGATCATCAAGTCGCAATCGGCGACTAGTTGCGGCTGATCGCGAAACTCTTGCGAGATACCTCGCGTTGCGTTGATACCACGAGCGCTAAACCAGTCAACCACTTCGCGTGATAACTGGATCGAGATATCACTTAATGGGTTGTAGAGAACCGCCACGCGCTCAAGCATTGCTAGACCTCCGTATCATACTGTTTGCATCAGAATACCATAGGAATAGTGAGAAGGGAGTAGGGATCGGGCTGGTGGTTGAACAGGTTTATCGAGTGAGCGCCCGGCTTGCGCGCAGTGATCGTGGTATACTGCTGTTGCATCAAGATGACAATAATCCGAATTGAGGTGCATGTGGAACATGTTCAGCAAGTAGCTACGCGCATTGTGGCGAATGTCGAACAAGTGATTATCGGCAAGCGCCGGATTGTCGAGCTCGTGCTGGTAGCTCTCTTGTGCCGCGGCCATGTCTTGATCGAAGATGTGCCCGGCACTGGTAAGACGATGTTGGCCAAGAGTATTGCTCGCTCAATCGGTTCGAGTTTCAAACGGATTCAGTGTACGCCCGATTTGTTACCCGGTGATGTCACCGGGGTCTCGATTTTTAACCAGCAAACCCGCGAATTTGAGTTTCGGCCCGGCCCGATCATGGCCCAGATTGTGCTGGCCGATGAGATCAACCGCGCTACCCCCAAAACGCAGTCGGCGTTGTTGGAAGCGATGGAGGAGCGTCAAATCACGGTTGATGGCATTACCCATCCGCTGCCGCAACCGTTTGTGGTACTGGCAACGCAAAACCCGATCGAGTACGAAGGCACCTTTCCATTGCCGGAAGCGCAACTCGATCGCTTTTTGCTGCGGGTGCATCTTGGCTACGCCGATCGGATCGACGAGATTGCAATTCTCAAACGGCAGCGCGAAGGCCACCCGCTGGAAACGTTGCCAAAGGTGGTTGAAATCGACGAGTTGCTGGCCCTCCAAGACGAGATTAAGCAGGTTCACGTTGATGATCTGATCGTCGAGTATATTGTGGCGTTGACGACGGCGACCCGCACCCATGCCGACATCTACCTTGGCGCAAGTACCCGTGGCGCGTTGGCGTTGTACCGCTCGGCGCAAGCGTGGGCGGCGTTGAACGGGCGTGATTATGTGATGCCTGATGATGTGAAGGCGCTGGCGCAGCCGGTGCTTGGCCATCGCCTGATCGTCAGCCCGGCAGCGCGGGTGCGCAATGTGACTGCGAATGCGGTGATCGATGAAGTGCTGGCATCGGTGCCAGTTCCGGGAGCGCGGCCCGGGCGGCGGTTTGAGCGGATGGTTGCCAATTGATGTGGTGGTATCGCTATGACGACCGAGAATATTGACGAAATGATAGCGCAACGGCGCGCTCTCTTGCGTACCGCCTTGCAACGGATCGTCCTGTTGCGTGAGACTGGCCCCAAGAGCGCGGCGTGGCATCGAGCGCGGATTAAGACAATGTGGCGGTTGCAGCAACAACTGGCAGATGATGCCGCTGCGTCGAGGCACTCTGAGCAAACCCATGATCGAAGCTAATCTGGCACGTTGGTTGGCGCAAACGGGCGATACGCTGTATAGCATTGCCTTGGCACTTGCGCCGGACGAACAGGCAGCGCAGCGGTTATTGCGGCAATGGGTGGCCGATCTCGGCAAGCATCAGCCTGAGCGCTGGCAATCTAATGAACTGATTGCCCGTCTTTACCGGCTTGCAGTTGCCAACTATACCGATCGCCCGCTGGAACGGCGACCGGCGCCGGCAGCCGCGCCGGTGCTGGGGCCGTTGCGGGCGATGCCGTTGCCGCAGCGGATGGCCGTGTTGGCGTATGGCGGGTTGGGAGTGGATGGCGTCTGGTTGGCTAAGATGCTCGGCCAAGAACCGGAGGATGCGATCCACACTCTTGAGCAAGCCGTGCATACGTTGGCTCCCATGTTGCGCCATTCGCTGCCGGCGGAGGTAAGCAGTGATGAGTGCGTGCCGGTGCGGCAAGCGTTGATCGATCCGGCCCAGCATCTCCGCGCATTTGAACAGGTACGGCGGCATCTGGCTGGATGCGCACATTGCCGGATCTTCGAGCGCGAATGGCAGGCGGCGACGCGCGAGCTGACGCTTATTCTGCGTCACTATGTGCAGACGTTCCCAATGCCGGTGAAGCTGACCGATCGGTTGCTACGCGCAGCGGCGACACCGAGCCAGCGCATCGCTCCAGTTGCGCTGGTGGCGCCGGTGGTGGCGCTGGTGGCGCTTGTTGCAATACTCATAGTGCCCGGTAGAAATCCGGTGACGGTCGTGACCACCAGCGCAAACGAACCGGTAGTACGGGCAGACGATTTAGTGGCGTGGGCCTTGGCTCATGGCGGCATCCCCGAACCGGAAGGCCCACCGGTGTGGTATGCGCGTTATCAAACCCTGTGGTACTTCAACAATCGCACCGTCGCCCCATTATATGCCGAAATCTGGCACGACCGCGACAATCTGGCCCGCCACCGCTTGCAATTGCGCCACGTTGACGGCGGCGCGCCGTATGAGTTTCAGTTAGGCGATGGCGCGAGTCGTTTGTATTACGCGATTGACGGAGCATATGCGCCGGCGCTGTATGGTGACCTGCCGGTACCGGCACTGCCAAACGAACCGGCTTTAGCGGTGCATTCAGCCAGTCTGGAACAGCAACAGGCTGCATTTTTAGCCCGCCGTGCCAGCGGGCCGTGGAATATCCCGCCTAACTACTTGCAACAAGCCGCAGCGGCGCCTGATCTGCGCTTGCTGGGCCGGCAACGGATCGGTGAGCGGTTAGCGTATATCGTCAGTTTTCGCGGGATGAGTCCGGTTGATTTTCCTGCTGATGTAGCTGATCCGGTGACCGTGCTGATGGCAATAGGTGTGGATGACGGTCATGTGTTGCGCATTACCGAACTGTTTGGGCCGTCCGGTGGCACACAGACTAGCCGGGTGGTCTGGCAGTTGGTTGAATTCAATTGGTTGGTTACCAATGAGCAGATCCGCGACGCCTTCACCTTCGAGCGGGCATGGAATGGCAGAGCCGAAGCAACCGGGCTAGAGGTGCAATCCCTGATCGATCCTGAATGGACACTTATTCGTTTCCAAGATTTGGCCAGTTTACCACCAACGGACTCATTAGTATTACCGGCGAAATCACCCCCCGGGATCGAACGATGGCTATTCCTCCGCTTGCATGGTAACAATGGCTCGGGCGCAATCTATGTTGGTCGTGGGAAGCGGCTTATCATTACCTTTGACCGGCTGCCGGGAATCGATAGCTCCATCCCAAATGAGATTATCGGTTCGTGGCGAGTACGGATCGAGCCGACACGTGGGCAACGCTATCGGATAGCTGTTGAATCAAATACGGATCGCCGTTATACCAGTGTGCGTCTCGCACTTGACGCAACTGGTTATACGCTTGACGAGGTGCGTGCTATCGTAGCCTCCTTACAGCCTATCTATCGTCCTGATGTCCGCACGCCGACGCCAAAGGCGTATCCGTAGGCGGTGTATTCATAAGTTGCGAGATTAGAACAAATGTATTATCATTATACATCATTTTGTTATCAGCGAGTTTGGAAATAAGAGTTACATTGTGCTTCACAATGCCAAGAAATAAACCAACCATCAGAAGCCTTTTCTACATCACCCATCTTCATAACCTCCCTTCTATTGTCGAACATGGCATCTTGTCCCATGCGCAAGTAGAGACGAAAAATCTCTCGCCAACCCCAATATATGATATGCACATCGTTTCACGTCGCCGTGAACGGCGCGCTCCCGATGGACGAAGCTTGTAGGAATTCGCTAATCTCTACTTTCAACCGCGCAATCCGATGCTTTATCGCGTCGTTCGTGAAATGGGTAAGCGGAATGTAGTTGTGATTGGAGTAGATCCGAGCGTGATGGAGGTACCGGGTTGTTTTGTTTCTGATGGGAATGCCGCCCATTCGTTATCAAGCATCCTGCCGATAGCTGAAGGATTACAGCGTATCGCTTCGTTAAGGAACATCTTAGATAATGAGTGGTGGAATGTTGCTGATGGTTCAAAACGTCAGATAATGGCTGAATGTTTAGTTCCAGATCGCATCCCGCCGTCGTATCTGCAAACTATTTACACCTCAGACCAAGAAGTTGCTGAAAGCGTTCGTAAGCTTCTGGGCGTTTTTTCAGGTAACGTTGTACCTGAACCAAAAATGTTTTTCCAACCAAACTATGCAAAACGCCTTACCGATACAATCAGTTTGGTTGATGGTGACATGTTCTTCTCGCACCAACAAACGCTGACGATCAGCGTCAATACCGTTTGTGTGATGGGAAAAGGGTTGGCATCGCGGGCCAAATATCAATTTCCTGACGTCTACGTGGTCTATCAAGCTGCTTGTAGGAAGAAGCAGTTACAGATAGGAAAGCCATATCTTTATCGGCGTGAAGCGTTGATTGAAGAAGAACTAGCTGATGATCCAGTTTTACTAACTAATCCCAATGTAAATAAATGGTTTTTGCTCTTTGCCACCAAGCGCCATTGGCGGGAAAAATCAGACCTCAAAGGCATTGAGCGTGGTTTGCAATGGTTGCAAGAAAACTATGCGGCCGAAGGCATACAGTCATTGGCAATACCAGCACTCGGCTGTGGTTTAGGTGGTCTCTCGTGGCGGGAGGTTGGACCGCTTATGTGTCAATATCTTGCTCCTTTGTCGATCCCAGTCGCTATTTATTTGCCTCGTGAACAAGTGATTGCACCCGAGCTACTGACACCAGAATTTCTGCTCGGTCAAGCATCTTAATAGGTACGATACTTTCTTCTGAACAATGGTTAACCGCTTGCCTCTTCCTCATTTTGTTCACTAGCACTTACCAGCGGAGACAGGTGTTACCAACACTACTCTGATCGTGCTTACAATCGCCCCTCCAACTCGTGGTATACTCGATAAAGAAGAGAAATATCGAAACAAAACAATGCAGCTTCGGACCGATCTGACAACTCGTGCTGAGCAGGTGGCGTATCTCGCCGGCGCGCTCGATGGCTTGTACGCTGGCCCGGCGACGCCTGCGCCAATCCGGGGTGGGCGGCGGGCGGCGTTACGCCGGCTGCGCGCGTTCGATGCGCGCGGCTATGCCCGGACCCGGAATGATGTTGCGAAACGCGGCGTTTCCGCCCTCTCGCCATACATCCGTCACGGGGTGCTGACGCTAGCCGAAGTGCGCGATTCGATTCTGAGTCGGTTTGGACACACTCCTGATACAGAAAAGTTCGTGAATGAACTGGCATGGCGTGCATTTTGGCAGCTCGTCTACGCTCAGCTTGGTGATCGGATCCATCAGGACATTGAGCCGGCCAAACAGCGTGCGCGGGTTGCACGCCGACGGTTGCCACCAGAAGTGATCGAGGCAGCTACCGGTCTCGTGTGTATCGACGAGTCGTTGCATGAGTTGTACACCACCGGTTATATGCACAACCATGCCCGCATGTGGGTGGCTGCCTACCTGCAACACTGGCTCGGCGTGGATTGGCGCGAAGGGGCTGACCTCTTCTACCGCCACCTGCTCGACGGCGATCCGGCCTCGAACAGCTTGTCGTGGCAGTGGGTCGGGAGCACCTTTAGCCATAAACCGTATATCTTCAATCGCCAAAATGTCGAACGGTTTAGCGGCGGCGAGTTTTGTGCGCGTTGCCCGTTAGCATCCGGCGGTTGCCCGTTCGACGATAGCTACGAGAATCTGGCTCTGCGCCTGTTTGGCGTGTCACTAGCGGAACTTGAGGGGCGGCGATGAACGGCGCGGTCGTGTGGCTCCACGGTGATAGCCTCAGCCCAACCGATCCGGCGCTGCTGGCCAACCCGGTTGCACCGGCGATCTTTGTGTTTGACGAGCCGTTCTTGGCAGCAGCCCAACTGAGCTTCAAGCGGCTTTTCTTTCTGTACGAATGCGCGCTGGAGGCGATCGCCGGGAGGACGGGTAGCATCCGGCGCGGAGTGGTGGTGGAGGAAGTACGGGCGTTTGCCGCCGAGCAGCAGGCGACGGCGGTACATGTGACAGCGAGCGTTGCGCCGCGCTTTCGCCAGTATGTGGCAGAGTTGCGTGCCAGCGGGTTGCAGGTAGTGGTGCATGAACTGCCGGCGTTTGTGACGTGGCGCGGCGAGCCACCGCGCCGGTTTAGCTCCTTCTGGCGGCGGGTCGCCGCTGAGGCGCTGCGCCCAACCGGAACTGGACCGGTCTTGCCTGCTGAGCACGATGTGGAGTAGGTCGTATGGAATTTCAAGGCAAAGTCGCCATTGTCACCGGCGGCGCGCAGGGGATCGGGCGGGCAACGGCGTTGGCGTTAGCCCGCGAAGGCGCAGCAGTCGTCATCGCCGACCGCGATGAAGCGGCGACTACGGCGCTGGTCGCAGGGATCAATGCGTGGGGTGGCCGCGCGCTCGCCGTGATCGCCGACGTGAGCGATGAAGCCGATGCAGCGCGCATTGCCAACGAGACGGTGTTGGCGTTTGGCGGAATTGACCTGCTTGTCAATAATGCTGGTATTCAGCAGCCGGGCACGATCGAAAGCACAACCCTCCAACTCTGGCAGGAGATCATTAATGTGAACCTGACCGGCGTTTTTCTGGTATCGCGCTTTGTGATGCCGGAACTACGCCGGCGCGGCGGCGGTGCGATTGTCAATGTAGCCTCGGTGTACGGCTTGCGCGCCGAAGCGGGCTGGGCTGCGTATGCGGCTTCCAAAGGCGGCGTGATTGCCTTGACACGAGCTATGGCGCTTGATGGCGCACCCGACGGGATTCGGGTTAATTGTGTCTGCCCCGGCTTGATCGATACCTCCCTCTTGCGGGCCAACGCCGCTCTAGTTAATGCCCAACGTCCTGACGAGGCCTTGCGGGCCTTTGCCCGCCGCGCGCCGCTAGGCCGGCTCGGTACTCCCGAAGAGGTAGCCGGGGTCATTTTGTGCCTGCTCAGCCCGACCGCTGGCTATCTGACCGGGGCGGTGATTACTGTCGATGGCGGTATGGAAGCGCGGTTGTAACGAGGAGGTGGAGGATGATCACCGTCACCGTGCGGTTTTTTGCCGGGCATCGCGATATTGTTGGGAAGGCGACCGCGCAGTACACGTTGGCTGAGGGCGCTACCGTCGGCCAGTTGTGGGAACAGTTGGTGGTCGAGTACCCGCGACTAGCTGGCTATACCGGAAGGCTGCTGTTTGCCGTTAATCAGCAGTTTGGCCAGCCAACCACAGTGCTGGTCGATGGCGATGAGGTCGCCTTCATCCCGCCGGTCAGCGGCGGGTGAGGTTACCACAGAGGGCGCTGGGGACGAGCGCGGAAGGAACGATGTGCGCATCGATCTGTACCCCTGCGCCTCGGTGGTAAAACGAGGAGGTCAAGTATGGTCGAACCATTTGTCATCACCACCGAACCGCTCGATCCGGCCCCGTTGGTCGCGGTAGTGCAAACGCCGGATGACGGTGCGGTGGTGACGTTTAGCGGTGTCGTGCGCAATCACTTCGGCGGACGCCCGACGGCATTTTTGGTCTACGAAGCCTATACCGAGATGGCGGTGCCGGTGTTGCGCCAGATCGCCGATGAAGCGCGGGAGCGCTGGCCGATCGGGAAGGTGTGCGTCCATCATCGGGTAGGCCGGCTAGAGATCGGCGAGACAGCGGTGCTGGTGGTGGTAGCTGCGCCGCATCGCGATGCAGCCTTTGCTGCTGCTGCCTACATTATGGATCGGATCAAAGAGATTGCGCCGATTTGGAAGCAGGAACATTGGGCCGACGGCGCGGCTGAGTGGCGTGAATAGGCAAGACGGCGATGCCCGAGTTACCTGAAGTCGAGACGGTAGCCCGTTCGCTGGAAGCGCAATTAGTGGGCCGCACCATTATCGGCTTGGCGAAGCTAGATTGGCCGCGGATGCTAACGCCGCCGGCGTCGGATTTTGCTGCCTTAGTGGCCGGGCGCAGGATCGAAGTGATCGGGAGGCGGGCGAAGTGGCTGTTGCTGCACCTCGATGGTGGGTGGACGCTAGCAATCCATCTGCGTATGTCGGGTCATCTGCTGGTAGCCGAACCGGCAGCCGCCGATGCGCCGCACGTCCATTTTGCCCTCGACCTTGACAATGGCCGGCGCTTGATCTTTGACGACCAGCGCAAGTTTGGCCGGGTACATCTGCTCGACCCGCAGGGGTTGGCGATGCTTGACGCAGCTCATGGCCCCGAACCGCTGGCAGAGCGATTTACGCCAGAGGTGCTGGCCGAGCGGCTCCGCGACCGGCGCGCACCGATTAAGGCGCTCTTGCTCGATCAACGCCTAATCGCCGGGATTGGCAATATCTACGCTAACGAAGCGCTTTGGCTGGCCCGCATCCATCCACTCACGCCGGGAGGGGCGTTGGCGGCTGAACACATCGCTGCCTTACACCATGCGATTCGAGAGGTGTTGGCTGAAGCAATTGCTAATCAAGGCAGCTCACTGCGCAACTATCGGGATGGTTACGGTCGCCGCGGCAGCCAACAAGAGCATTTTAATGTTTACGATCGCGAGGGCGAACCGTGCCCGCGTTGTCAGACGCCGGTTGAGCGGATGGTCGTGGCGCAGCGCAGCACCTATGTTTGCCCGCAGTGCCAAGTATTATAGCGGGTAGAAAAGAATTGGGTCGGTTGTGTTACGATTTCATGCACTGTTAGAGAGGACAATCCGGTGCAAGAACCAATTTTGCTCGTCGAAGACGACCACATTCTGCAACTATCGCTCACCACGATGTTGCGGCGTGACGGGTATGCGGTTGATACAGCGCGCAATGTGACCGAGGCGCGACTAGCGATTTTGGCCCGCCGCCCGCGGATTATTTTGCTCGATCTCGGTTTGCCTGACGGCAGCGGCTTCGATATTTTGAATTGGCTGGCGATGGAGCCAGATCGACCGTTGATTATTGTCACCACCGCCAATGATTCACCCAAGGCTGCCCTTGAGGCGTTATCGCTGGGAGCATTTGATTATCTCACGAAACCAATCAATCACGATACCTTGCGCCACACCTTACGGCGGGCGGTGAGTTACGACCAGCTCCGGTTACAGGTGCGTGAATATGAACGGCTCAAAACCGAGGTAGACGAGGCGCGGATAGCGGTGCGCGCAGTGGCTCATCACATCAGTCAGGCGTTGACCGTCATGATGGGGGAGGCGCAACTGGTGCGCGAAGAGGTGAATGATATGTCGTTGCGCGCCAGCCTTGATCGGATTGTACGGATGACGGAGGAGGCGGCACAGATGATTGCTACCTTGCGCGCTGTGCGTCTCTTTGCGCCGCGTGAGAGTAGCGTCGATCCGTCGTCTGAGCCAGCGCATGATTAAGGCGCAGTTGCGGTTGTGGCGCTGTGCTAGCGGTTTGTGGTCTGATATCCGAAGGGAGAAGCATGGATCAGCCCGATCTGAGCGCCTTGATCCCGCGTCTGCTATCGTTAAAGCTCTTGCCGCGTACCGGTTGGCTGCAACGGGGTGTGCGCGATGTCGAAAGCATTGCTGAGCATTCGTATGGCGTGGCAGTGCTCTGCTTGCTGATCGGCGATCAGATTGAGGGTATCGATCGGGGCCGGCTGTTAGCCATTGCGCTATTGCATGATCTGGCCGAATCGCTTCTCGGTGATCTACCGGCTTCGGCGACCCGATTGTTGGGGAAAGAAGCAAAGCGCCAAGCCGAGCGGGATGGTCTAGAGAGCTTGATCGGGCATCTGCCCCGCGCTGCCGAATATATCGCCCTGTGGGATGAATACGCTGATGGCGCCTCGCGAGAGGCGCGGCTCGTCAAAGCGATTGATCGCCTTGAACTGATGGCGCAGGCGCTCGCCTACGAACGAGCCGGCGCGCGGGGCCTCGATTCGTTCTGGCCGGCTAACGATGATTGGGCAGCCGAGTTTCCGCCGGTCGAAGCACTAGCTGCCCATCTGCGGGCCGAACGAAAGCGGTTGGGTTAATTCGCCGCTCGAATGGCGTTGTCGAGATCCTCCCACAAATCATCGCCATCCTCAATCCCCACGCTCAGTCGCAATAAGGGAGGCGGTAGGTGTTCTTGGCCTGCAATGGCGGCCCTCCGTTCAATGGTTGATTCGACCGCACCGAGGCTGGTGGCGTGCCGGATGAGGCGGACGTTGCGGCAGACCGCATCAGCCACAGTGGCGTCACCACGCACATCGAACGAGATAATCGTGCCGAAGCCTTTGAGCACGCGCTTGGCAACCGCATAGGTGGGGTGCGAGGGTAGGCCGGGGTAGCGCACGCGGGTCACGAGCGGGTGCTGTTCTAGCCGTTGGGCCAACGTTAGCGCATTGCGCTGCGCTCGTTCGAGTCGGATAGCCAGCGTGCGCGCGCCGCGCACCGCCAAAAAAGCCTCTAGCGTACCGGGAGTAGCGCCGGTCAAAGCGCGGGTGCGTTGCAGTTGCTGCCAGAGCGTCTCGTCGCGGGTAGTGACGATCCCCGCTAGCAGATCGGAGTGGCCGCCGATAAACTTGGTGGCCGACTGCACCGACACCGTGGCCCCAAAGGCGAGTGGTTGCTGATTGAGCGGGGTCGCAAACGTATTATCAACCGCCACGATCGCGCCGGGTTTGCGCGGCGCAGCGCAGATCGCTGCCAGATCAGCGACGGTCAGCAGCGGATTTGAAGGCGACTCTAGCCAGATCAGATCAGCTTCGGCGCAGGCCTGCTGCCAACCGGCGGTGTCGGTCAGCGCGATCCGCTGCACCGACCAGCGCCCGCGAGCAGCGCCGGCCATCGCTAAACCGGCCACGCCTTGGTAACAATCGTCAGGGATGGCAACCAACGCACCGGCGGCAAGCTGGTCAAACACTGCGGCCACGGCTGCCATCCCGGAAGCGAAGGCAACGGCGTGCCCGCCTTCAAGCCCGCCCACGATCTCTTCGAGCGCTTCCCACGTTGGCGTCGAATCGGTGCGTGCATACGAACGTCCTTGCCCAAGGATGAAATTTGAGGCCGGGATCGGCGGCACATTGAGCGGAGCGCCGGGTTCAGCGGAACGTCCGGCGGTGACGAGCCATGATTCGAGTTTGAGTCCGGAAGAATGGTTCTGCATATTCGAGCTGCCTTTCTACCAGCAAGTGCTTTGGCGTAGCGGCGATTATCACACCGGTGATCGGCTGTGTCAAACGTTGCGTGCGGAGCGGTTGCTACAACTCCGGCAAAATCGGCTATTATTACAGTAAGACACCGCTATCACCATCTCCCCGTCCTCGCATATGGTTGAGGAGTCCGGCGTGCAGATCGTCATTAATGGCAGCTTTTGGCCCCAGCCATTAGTAGGCATTGGCCAATATCTGCATAATTTGTTGCCATGGTTGCACCGCCTTGCCCCGCAGCATCGCTATGTCCTGCTGCTACCGGCTGATGCGGCGCTGCCGGCGGTTCCGGTTGGGATCGAGGCTATCACGGTTAAGATTGGCGGCCCGCGCCAAATTGCGAAAGTGATCTTCGAGCAGATTGCCGTGCCGGCCATTGCTGGGCGACTGGCGCGTAACGGCCAGCCAACTGTGATATTTGTGCCGTACTTTGCACCGCCGTTGCGATCGCGGTTGCCGGTGGTGACAACAATTGGCGACCTGATCCCGCTTCTGTTACCGGCCTATCGCGGCAATTGGCTAGTGCGCGCCTATATGGCGCTGGCCTGCCGTGCGGCTCTGCGCAGCACGCATGTCCTGACCTTCTCGAACTTTAGTCGCAGCGCCATTCTCAACTATCTTGGCTTGCCACCGGAACGAGTCACCGTTGCATATCTTGCTGCCGGCGAGCAGTACCGTCCGGCGGTTGATCGGGCAGTGGCGCAGGCGTTCGTTACTGCCCGCTATGGTATCCAACCGCCGTTTATCTATTACGTCGGCGGGCTTGACGAACGCAAAAATCTGCAAACCTTGTTGCGGGCATTCGCGCTGGTACGAAGTCGACATAAGCAAGTAACGTTAGCCATCGCTGGGCGGGCGCTAGGGCGCGATCCGCGCCTCTTCCCCGACATTGACGCCCTGATTGCCGATCTCGATCTTGGCGCGGCGGTTTGCCGGATTGACGTACCGGTGGATGATGGGCCACTGCTGTATCAGGCATGCACCATCTTTGTCTATCCATCACGTTATGAAGGGTTTGGGCTACCGCCGCTGGAAGCCATGGCTTGCGGCGCGCCGGTGATTGTCAGCGATGCGAGTTCGTTGCCAGAAGTAACCGGGGCGGCAGCGATCCGGATCCCGCCGGACGACGTCGCCGGTTGGGCGACGGCGATCAACCGGTTGCTGGAAGATGAAGCGTTACGGGAAGATCTCAGCGCACGCGGGTTGGCGCGGGCGGCTAGCTTTTCGTACCAGCGTACGGCAGCAACGACATTGACAGTGCTTGAGCAGGTGGCAGGCGAATATGCGCATATACGGAAGGCGGTGCGATAATCATCACGCCAGCCGCTGGCGTTGATCGGGTAGAGACGGCCCGCCAGTCTGTCTCTATGAACGAAACATGGTATTTTCTATGCTCACATCACTACTGCCAATTGATCAGATTCTCTGTGGAAATTGTCTCAATATATTGCCGCAACTTCCCGCACAATCGGTCGATCTGATCTTTGCCGATCCACCCTACAACTTGCAATTGCGCAACGAGTTACGCCGACCTAATCAGACGATTGTTGATGGGGTGGATGACGAATGGGATAAGTTTAGCGATCTCCAAGCATACGATGCCTTTACGCGGGCATGGCTCAGCGAATGCCGGCGGGTCTTGAAAGCGAGCGGCACAATCTGGGTCATCGGCTCGTACCACAATATCTTTCGGGTTGGGGCAATTATGATGGATCTCGGCTTTTGGATCTTGAATGACGTGATCTGGCACAAGACCAACCCGATGCCCAACTTTCGCGGCACTCGCTTTCAGAACGCCACCGAGACGCTCATCTGGGCCAAAACGTCAGCCAATCAAAAGACATACACCTTCAACTATCATGCCATGAAGCATCTGAACGACGACAAACAGATGCAAAACGTTTGGCGCATTCCGATTTGCACCGGAGCGGAACGCATCAAGCTGAACGGTCAGAAAGCGCATTCAACCCAAAAACCGGAAGCGTTGCTCTACCGGGTGATCATAGCTTCATCGCAGCCGGGTGACGTGGTGCTCGATCCATTCTTCGGTTCCGGAACGACCGGGGCTGTGGCGAAAAAGCTGGGCCGGCGTTTTATTGGGATTGAACAAGACCCGGCGTATGTTGCGATTGCGCGCGAGCGGATTGATGCCATTCCTGCACCAGAGAGCGTGGCGCTGCTGATGACACCCTCGCGCCGGGAGGCGCCGCGGGTAGCGTTCGGCGAGTTGGTAGCCGCCGGTTATGTGCAGGTTGGAGAGCGGCTCTATTCGCGTGATCGGACAGTGGTAGCGGTAGTCAAAGCCGATGGCCATGTGGTATGGAACGGAGTCAGCGGGTCGATCCATGCCATTGCGGCCAGAGCGCAGGGTAAACCGGCGTATAACGGGTGGGAATATTGGTATATGGAAGACGATGCTGGCCGGTTGACCAGCATCGACGAATTACGGGAACGGTACCGGGCAGAACGGTTGGGGTAAAATGGAAAGACGCACGGATGTGCGTCTCTCCAATAATAACAACACTGAATGACGTCATCACCGCGCGGTAGCCGGCGCGATCGGCGTATTCGGTTCGATCCCGCGCAATGCCGCCCCGATCAAATCGCGGTTGAGCTGGGCAATCGTTTCGAGGCTGATCTCCTTGGGGCAAACGGCGGCGCATTCGCCGATATTGGTGCAGTTGCCGAAACCCTCGAAATCGGCCTGCGCCACCATATTCACCACGCGCTGGTAGCGTTCGGGCTGGCCCTGCGGCAAGAGGGCAAGGTGCGTCACCTTAGCAGCGGTGAAGAGCATCGCCGAGCCATTGGGACAGGCTGCCACGCATGCGCCGCACCCAATGCAGGCCGCTGCGTCCATTGCCCGATCGGCAGCGGTCTTGGGAACCGGAATAGTATTGGCATCAGGAGCCGAGCCGGTGCTGACACTGATATAACCGCCGGCTTGAATGATGCGATCGAAGGCGCTGCGGTCAACCACCAAATCCTTGAGGATCGGGAACGCCGCTGCGCGCCACGGCTCAACCGTAATCGTATCGCCGTCGTTGAAGCTGCGCATGTGCAATTGGCAGGTGGTAATGGCATTCTTGGGGCCATGGGCGATGCCATTAATCATCAGCGAGCACATACCGCAGATACCCTCGCGGCAATCGTGATCAAACGCCACCGGCTCTTCACCCCGCGACATCAGCTCCTCGTTGAGCACATCGAGCATCTCGAGGAACGACATATCAGGGTTGACATTATCCATCACATACGTCTTGAACTCGCCGGGTGTCGAGCGGTTCTTCTGCCGCCAGATCTTGAGCGTAATCTTCATCGTCTTCATAGGTGTCTCCGGCCACCGGCTGGTTTCCCAACCGGCGGCAGTTATGCTTACTTATAGCTACGCTGGGTCGGCTTGACGTACTCAAAGACCAACGGCTCTTTGTGCAGGCGCGGCTTAGCCAAATCACCGGTAAACTCCCACGCCGCCACATACGAGAACTGCTCGTCGTTGCGCAGCGCCTCACCATCGGGTGTCTGGTACTCCTCGCGGAAGTGGCCGCCACACGATTCCTCGCGGTGGAGGGCATCGAGGCACATCAGCTCGGCCAACTCGAGGAAATCGGCCACACGGCCAGCCTTCTCGAGCGCCTGATTGAGATCGCCGGCCTCACCGGGCACGTTAACATTCTCCCAAAACTCGGCACGGATCTCAGGGATGCGGGCCAAGGCCTCGCGCAGACCGACAGCGTTGCGCGCCATGCCGCACTTATCCCACATCAGCTTGCCCAATTCGCGGTGGAACGAATCGACCGTGCGCTTGCCGCGAATGCTGAGCAAGCGATTAATGCGCTGGTTAATCTCAGCTTCAGCTTCGGCAAACTCAGGCCGGTCAATGCTCAGGCCGCCGGGTTTGACTTGGGCGAGGAAGTTGGCGATGGTGTAGGGCAAGATGAAATAGCCATCGGCCAGCCCCTGCATCAAGGCCGATGCGCCGAGGCGGTTCGCGCCGTGATCCGAGAAGTTGGCCTCGCCGATCACAAACAAGCCGGGGATGGTGCTCTGTAAGTTATAGTCAACCCACAACCCGCCCATCGTATAATGGACGGCGGGATAGATACGCATCGGCGTTTCATACGGATCTTCACCGGTGATCTGCTTGTACATGTCAAACAGATTCCCGTAGCGTTCGGCGATCTTCTGACGGCCAAGGCGCTTGATCGCGTCAGAGAAGTCGAGGTACACCCCTAGACCGCCGGGGCCGACGCCGCGGCCCTCGTCACAGACCTGCTTGGCTGCGCGCGAGGCGATGTCACGCGGCACCAGATTGCCGAAGCTGGGGTAACGCTCTTCGAGGTAATAATCGCGCTCAGATTCGGGAATATCTTGCGGACGGCGCGGATCACCCTTCTTCTTTGGCACCCAAATCCGGCCATCATTGCGCAGCGACTCAGACATCAGGGTCAGCTTACTCTGATAATCGCCGCTGACCGGGATGCAGGTCGGGTGGATCTGGGTAAAGCAGGGGTTGCCGAAGAACGCGCCGCGGCGATGGGCGCGCCAGATCGCGGTGGCATTGCAGCCTTTGGCGTTGGTGCTGAGGTAGAAGACATTGCCGTAACCGCCGGTGGCCAGCACCACAGCATCAGCGACATAGCGCGAAATCTTGCCGGTCACCATATCGCGGGTGATAATCCCGCGCGCGCGGCCATCAACCACCACCAGATCAAGCATCTCGGTGCGCGGGAACATCTTGACTGTGCCGGCGGCAATCTGGCGGCTAAGGGCCTGATAAGCGCCGAGCAACAATTGCTGCCCGGTCTGGCCGCGAGCGTAGAAGGTGCGGGCCACTTGCGCGCCGCCGAACGAACGATTATCGAGCAGACCGCCGTACTCGCGGGCGAACGGCACGCCTTGAGCAACGCACTGGTCGATAATATTGACCGAGACCTGTGCAAGGCGATAGACATTGCTCTCGCGGGCGCGGAAGTCGCCACCCTTCACCGTATCGTAAAAGAGGCGATAGATGCTATCGCCATCATTGCGATAGTTCTTAGCGGCGTTGATTCCGCCCTGCGCAGCGATGCTATGGGCGCGGCGCGGGCTGTCTTGATAGCAAAAGCAGAGCACGTTATAGCCTGCTTCGCCGAGGGTCGCAGCGGCTGAGGCGCCGGCCAAGCCGGAACCAACGACAATAATTGTGTACTTCCGGCGATTGGCTGGGTTGACCAGCTTCATCTCGAAGCGATGCTTATCCCAGCGCTGCTCGATTGGCCCGCTTGGCACTTTAGAGTCGAGCACGCTCACGAACTCAACCTGTCGCGTCCCGGTGCGAACTGTCGTCTCATGCTTGATCTCGCTCATGCGGAATTCCTCGTTCTTCTAGCGTTGGGGCGGCCCGTTAGGCGACGAAGCCGAAATAGACCGCCAACGGGAAGGAGACGTTACCGATAAAGACGGCTGCCGCCACTAAGATGGCCAAGCCGCGCAACAGCCGATCGTAGGTGTGGTTGTTCCAACCCAGCGTTTGGAACATGCTCCAGACGCCGTGGTAGAGGTGTAAGCCAAGGAAGACCATTGTCAACAGGTAGAAGCCAACGATGAGAGGATTCTGGAAACCGAAGACGACATTCTGATAGGTCTCGTAGGTGTCGCCGTGGGGATGGATAAATTGACCCGGCTCGTAGCCGACCACACCGAAGGTCAAATGCAAGATGTGATACACGATAAAGAGAAAGATTAAAACGCCGCCAAACCGCATCGTATAGTCGGCATAGCCGGATTGGCGCTTATGCTGGCCATAGCGGCGCACCGTGGAAATGCTGCTGGCGCGCAGACTACGCTGGCTTTGTAAGGTCAAGCTGGTGGCTGCCCAGATGTGCAGAAAGACCGAAGCGATCAAGACAAAGCGCGCGACCCAGAGCAAGTGTTCATGACCGAAAACGGGGTAGCCGAGTTCGCGCAGGCCGGCGGCATACGCATTGTAGACTTCAGGCCCTTGATACATCTTGAGATTGCCGTACATGTGAAACACGACGAAGCCGACCAAAACAAAGCCGGTCAGCGCCATAATCACCTTCTTGCCGACCGACGTGCGGGTGAGGGTGAGCACTCCTGTCATCGTTCCATCCTTCCCCAAACCAACATCTGCGCAACAAACAGACAATAACCGGCTGCCAGCACGGGCTGGCAGCAATAATATAGCTGTGACTTGCCCCACAAAGTATTGTACCGCTTTAGAATTATAACGGAATTACGATCAATTGTCTACCGATTGCAACTGTGGTTTGATTCTTTGTGAAGAAAGACGCGAGGCATTAGAAAGCTATCCAGCTCAATCAGAACGAGGGCATTTGCTGATGAAAAGAACCTGTTGATCTTGAATCAATAGCGAAATGGTCTGTGTATTATGGCGCAATGTATGGTGGGTGGCTAGAGGTGTTAGGCATAGCTCGGGGGTGATGCGCGGTGTGGCGAAACCAATAGCGGCGCACAGCCGTGCGCCGCTGCCATACCATTGGTTTGGCACAATACGATTATAAATCCAGCCGCACTTTGGCGCCAAAGTTCTTCTTCTCCTTGCTGGGGAAATACGACAGGCACGCCGCATCGAGCAGATCAGGGCTCAAAGTCGGCGTTTCCATATTATAGCGGGCGATCGCAATTAACTGATCGAGAATATCGCGCGGCTGGCACATACGGAATGGCCGTTGATCAGGCTTAAACCACTTCGCGATCAGATAATCGATGCTGCGATCATCGTATGGAACCTTGCGCACTTTGCACATAATCTTCCAAATCTCGCGCCACTGCTCTTCGGTGGGGTCAATCACCTCAATCTTAAACTTAATCCGGCGCAAGAGTGCATCGTCACCCAAATCCTTGGGGTCAAGGTTGGTGCTAAACATAATCAATTGGTCAAACGGAATCTGAATCTTTTGCCCAGAGACGGTATTGAGAAAGTCATACCGCTTTTCGAGCGGCACGATCCAGCGGTTAAGCAGATCAAACACCCGCACCTGCTGGCGGCCAAAGTCGTCGATCAGGAAGATGCCACAATTGGCCTTCATCTGGAACGGCGCTTCATAGACCTTTGATGTCGGGTTATAGACCAGATTGAGTTGTTCGAGCGTCAGCTCGCCACCAACGATTACTACCGGACGACTAATCCGGATCCAACGTCGGTCGTACTCGGTCTCTTCGGGGAGCGGGCGGCGGGGTGGTTCGTGAATGACCGAGTCGTACATTTTGATCACCGCGCCATCGGCGTAAACGGCATACGGAATGAAGATATCATCACCCATCAGATAAGTAATCCGCTCGGCGATGGTCGTCTTGCCGTTGCCGGGATAGCCAAAAAGCATCACCGATGAACCGGAGTTGACGGCAGGGCCAACCATATTCAAGATTGACTCATCCATTACTAGCCCTTCAAAGGCATCACGGATATTGCGGCGAGTAACTTTGACATTCTTCACCGTCTGTGCTTTGACCGACTCAATCCACTTGTCGAGCGGCACTGGGCAGATGCCAACATATTGCACTTTTTCCATTGCTGCTTGAGCTGCGGTGTGGCCGCGCGGCGTCAAGACATATTCGTAGTTAATATCGCCAAACCCGCGCTGGCCGACGATATCGATCTGTTCGACATTGCGCAGATCAATAATGATCTGTTCGATCACGCGGTAAAACAGCCCCATCGACTCGGCCAATTCCATGCCGGTAGCGCGGCCTTTATTGTAAAGAATGCGCAAAAATTGCTCGGTAAGGAAGGTGCGGTTCAGGCCGGTCTCATCAATCGTGGCCGGCTGTAGCGGCAGAAACGAATTGCTCATTTGGGGGCGAGCTTCATCATCAGAGGGCGGTGGGTCGCCGAGCATACGCAGCGCAGCCACATTCTCGCCGCGAGCGCGCGCTTCGCCAATCAAGCGTTCGAGGTCGGTCACATGCATCTGCAAGTGAAGCAGCGCGTCAATGTCATTTTTGGCTTGTGCTTCTTTCAAGCAGGCATATACCGCGCGGGCGACCGTGTATTTGACGCCATCGATATAGAGGTGGTGGCAATACTCTTGATTGCGCACGTAACAATCACGGGGATGGCTCTTGCGGGCCAACATTTCCTCGTATGAGCGTTGATCAAGCAGATACCGCATAGCACTCCTTATCGATGAAAAAACTTACGGGAAACTGCCGTTGCGCGGGTGGAGACAAGCGCCGGCGCTGGCGCGAGCACGCATTACTAATTGTTCATATTGTACCTGCCCGGCGAACCATCGTACTACCAGCGTTCAGTTTCTATAGCGGATTTGCCCGATTACAACGCAAAACAACCGCTTGACGAACCGCGTGTTTCTTGCTACAATTAGAACAATTGTTCGACCTGTTCGAGAAAAAAAGTGTTCATTAAACCGGTCATCACTGATCGGCGCCACGGGAAGAGTAGTGCGGCAGGGCAGGTCGCAACGTGATGATCGCGAAAGGAGGGCTGGCATGGCGACCACCAGTCGAGAATTGCAACCGACGCGGCGCGTAGATGCGGCTGGTCGTATCATCAAAGGGATGGTGACGGTGTTGGCAGTGGCGGCCTTGATTGTCGTTGTGGGAACTGTCGCCGACTTTGGTCGTATCATAATCGACGATTGGCGGTATGGGCGTCCGCGCACCACGCATCTCACCGGCTACGCGGGCTTGCCTGCGGAGCGGGTTGGCCAGCCGTCGCGCTTCATTGCGATGAATCTCGACCGGCAGGTGGTGATCGTTGCCTTCCCCGGCGGCGATCCGGCCCAAGCGCAGACGTGGCAAGGCCCCTATCTGTTTGGGTTACACGAAGATCTGACGCCTGTGGTATTATCATTAGAGGATATCGATGGTGACGGTCTTGCCGATCTGTTGGTCACCATCCACCACGAACAACTGGTCTATCTCAACCGTGATGGCATGTTTCGTCTGCCCACCCCGGAAGAGTGGCACCGGCTGGCGCAGGAGCGGAGCAAGTGAGCGCGCACCCTCACCGTAAGCGGCCTCGAAAATTGGGTCAACCGCTTTTCCCAATCGAAGACCCGGCTACCGAGCGCGTTCCGTCGCAACCACTGGCCGATCTGACCGCCGATCTCGACGTGGCGTTCGCCGAGCGGCCCCACTGCGTGCGCGCGCTAGAAGCGCTGCCCGGTCTGCGCGTGCCAGACGATGTACGGGCAGCATACGAGCGAGCTCAGCGGCCAGTGCGTTCGGCAAGCGCATCCCAACCGCGCCGTACTGTGCCAGATCGCGCGTCGGTGCGTGGTGGTACCGAGCAAGCAGGTAGGTCAAGCGCACCAACTGGCAGTACACGACCAATGTCCACGCTCGGGGTACGTACATCCCAAGCGGATATAGCCGCTACCCCTTGCTCGCCGGTGAAGAATGGTGCCGGCGGATACGGGGCAGCGCAGGCTCCGATGGCGCGTGAGCCATTAACGCCAGTCCAATACGAACCAGCCCGCACCCGCACAACAGCAGAGGTAGCCGTTGCCGAACGGCCTGCGCAACCTGTTCGCTCTGTCTCTACCACGTTCGCCGAACGGTTGCCGGATAAGGTGTTTGCTGAAGAAATAGCATTGCCGCTACCGGCGCGGCGATTCACACCGTCACCGGTTGCTGGCTGGTTCAGCCACCCGCTGGTCATGGCCGTGGTTGGGGTGATAAGTGTGGTGGTGATCGCCCTTGCGTGGATGGTGTCGCCCTCATCGCCAATTCTGAGTTTTCAGTACAATCGTACCGGCATCGGCAGCCGGGAAGTGACCGCGAATATGGCTTTGGCTGCTATGCCGTCACCGGGTGATCACCGGTTGCGCGTTGCTCCTAGCCTCTCGCCGGCGCAGATCGACCAGATTTTGCGCAGCTACGACTCGCCAGCGGCTGGCACTGGCGAGATCTGGTACCGGCTGGGTGTTGAATATAACATCGATCCGGCTTACGCCGTCGCGTTCTTCATCCACGAGAGCAGCGCGGGCACCAACCTCAATTGGGCCGGGCGCAAGCCAGATGGCAGCACGACCCACAATGTCGGCAACATTATCTGCGCCGGCTATCCTACCTGCTATGGCCGCTTCCGCGATTATCCCGATTGGGAGACCGGGATTGCTGATTGGTATCGCCTCATCGACGTGGAATATATCCGCGGGCGTGGCTTGCAGACGGTAGCCGACGTGATTCCGATCTACGCGCCGTCCTTTGAGAATGATGTGCAGGGCTATATTACCGTGGTGACGAGCCTTGTTGACCGGTGGCGAGCCGGGCAGGTGCCGTGAGGTCACGACGTGGCGGTATTGCGTTGTACCGGTTTGGTCTCAGACGCTTGTCGCTACGATGTGAAACCTGAAGACGCTGGTCTACAGCTTTTGCTGCGCTGGTCTAATCCATGATGAAGTGTCTAGGGCATCGTGGGGTGATACTAGTTCTTGATGCGGCAGTGCAACTGCCGCACTCCATCATAGTATTGGCAACCATACACTCAGAAGTTCTATGCGGAACATCGCAATCATCTTTATCATCGCGCTCGCTGCCTTTGTCTTACTCGGCATGGCCAACAGTAACCGGCGCGTGTTGAGCGGCTGGCGCGGCCCGGTGGGCGCTGGCGAGGCGAGTGTTGCCAATGCGGCAGCAGCGCCGGCTCAGGCGTTAGTCGGTGTGGCCCAGCCCCAAGGACGCGGCTTCGATGCGGCGCTCGTGCCAAGCGGCAACCCGTTGCGGGCAGCTCATACGGTGATAACGCAAGGATATGGGGTGGGGACGCATGCGCCGGCTAGCGTCTGGGGTGCGATCGATCTCGCCCTTGATAGCGATGGCGACGGCAAAGCTGATCCCGAAGGGACGTGGAACCAACCGGTGTATGCGACCCATGCCGGGCGCGTGACGTTGACGCGCGAGAGCTGGCCAGCCGGCAATCACATTTGGGTGACGAATGAGCAGTACCGCACCGGCTACGCTCACCTTGCCGGCTTTGCGGTCAGCGATGGGCAGTGGGTCAATCCCGGTGATCTGATCGGCTACATCGGTTCGACCGGTATGTCGAGCGGGCCGCACCTCGACTATCAGGTATGGGTCTGGCGCGATGGCCGGTGGGTGAACCAAAACCCGCTCGATTATATCCAACGAATGGGGGAATGAGTAAACGAATAAACGAATCGGGCCAACAAGGAGGTGATCATTCTTTTCCTCGTTGGCCTTTCGATTCTGTTGACGAGCGCGTGATGATAGTAATATGCGCTATTTCCTTCCGGTTGTTAGGTGACTGAGCCGATTGCTCGTGCTACGCCGAGTTTGAAACTTTTTCCTGTTCCGGTGCAAACTCAATGACCTCGCCGCGTGCCTGTGGCTGCCCGCAATCCGGCGTCGCTGCCTGATCGGCAAGGCCAAGCGTCGCTGCACGCCATGCTTTGGCGGCATACAGGCCGTGCGGGTCAACCTTCAGGCTGGTGCGGAATTGCTCGTTGGCCATTTCAGTTTCGCCGCACTGCCAAAGCAGCGTACCAAGCTGGTAGTGCAATGAGCTGCGAGTGGCAGGCGGACAAGCCGGGGCCAGCCGGATCGCTTGTGCAAGGTAGGAGACCGCTTCGGTGCGTCGCCCAGTCTTGAGTAAGTGGTCGACGAGCGCGCAATAGATGACGGCGCGATCAGATGGGCGGCGGGCATAGGGGAGCGCAGCGCGCAAATAGTTCTCGATCTGCCGATCCTCTTTAGCGCAATTACTCAGAGTCATAGTTGCCTCAGACATGCTTTGTTGCAAATAGCGCGCATACCGCGCACAGCGGAGTGCTGCGTCCGTTTCTTCGGCTAAGACATGCGCAGCAGCTAGCGCAGCGTAGAACTTAGGGTTATCCTGATCAAGCCGGCAAGCCTGCTGGAGATACTCAACAGCTAATTTGATGCGATTGCGTTGTAACGCGTTAATACCCAACAGCCAGTACACCTCCGCGGAGTAGGGGTACATGCGGTGCGCGGTGCTGGCCAAAGCAGTGACTTTGTGGTAGTGTCCGTTCTGAAAGTGCTGCCAGGCGCGCCATAACAGCAGATAACGAGCAAGAAACCAAAGACCGCTCAATGCGCCAAACGTTAACGCTACCGGTGACCAGCCGGTAACTTTAATCCACACCATACAGGGTAGTAAGACAACAAGTTCTGGCGTTTGCAAGAGCGCACGTCCGAGCCAGCGCGTCGCGAAATGGTGGGGTGGGATAGGAGAAGGATCGGGTGGTTGGGTGGCCATACAAGCTCCTTTACGAGATGCTGATGGTCACAGGCACCGCAACGCTGTTGTAATTAGCATACCTGACCGCAGGGTTGCAGCCTAGTTCTAAAATTACGATATGTCGTCGTGCGATTCGGCTATGTACAGGATAGCAGGGCGTTGTGACATGTACGGTCACATGGATAGGGGAATTTGAGTTTTCGTCTCTCACCTTCTTAGTCCCCACACCTACCTGACGGCGGGAGCGAGCAAGCTGCTGAGAGGCATAGCCACAAAAAGACACAAAAGGCCCGAACATAGGGGAGGGGTAAGGGATGGGGTAAGACATTTACCGCCGAGGGCGTCAAGGATGCTCCTCATTCAAAACTCCTTTTCGCCCTTTGCGTCCTTCGCGCCGTGGCGTTTCATCCCTCTGCGTCTTGGCTTGCTTCGCGCCGTGGCGTTTCATCCCGCACCTGCGGGAGAGGGGATCGTCTCAGGCCACGTCTCTAGCCGCCCGTCCGTTACGCCCCGCGCCTGCGGGAGAGGGATTGGCAACGAGTACCAACTCAACTCGGCCTGCCGTTACGCCCCGCGTTTGCGGGAGAGGGGGTGGGGTGAGCGCAGTAAAACCAACACGCAGGACGATCATCTGATCGCCCTGCGTGCTGTGAAGCCTCACAACCCTTGATTGGTGGAGATGGGGGGAGTCGAACCCCCGTCCAGAAAGCTAGATCGTAGACATCTACAGGTTTAGCCCCTCGCTTTATCTCGCCCGTGGTCGCGCGAGTGGCAGAGCGACCGGTGGGCCAGCCTATTGTCTTAGCCGGTCGCGCTTAGGCGAGCGCTACCGGAGCACCCGACTCATGACGCTCAAGCCGCAGCCATCGGGGGAGCTGCGGGGAGCGCGCTGCCAAATCTCTTAGGCAGCGAGGGCCAGCCGAGGCTGAACCCGAGTGTTATTGTTGGCAGTTATTGCCTTGCCCCTTTTACGTGACTGGGCGGCACGACCTGCAGTCTACGACGTTCACTCCCTGTCGAAACCAGAGCATCCCCGTAACCCGTATGTGAAGTATACACCGTTTGATCACGTTGTCAATCGGTCTTGCGATAGAGATTCGTTAATGTGAGCGGGAAGTGGGGGCAGAGCAGCACTCTGCCCTTACGGCCTAGTTGGGGCAGAGCGGCAGACGGATCGTACTAACTGTGAGCAGCGTACTGCGCCGTCTCTACTGGCTGGCTGGGGGCATTGCACCGCTATGCTCTTACTTGCGTGGGGGCGGGTTATAGGAGATACTATACATATCATTTGGATCTAAAAGTAAAACCGCGAAGGTGTGATTCGCTGTTGGCTGTTGCATGGGTGGTGCAGCGCATGCCACAGCGCGAGCGCAGGAGGAGGTCATGGGTAACATCTACGACATCGGATTGGAGAAAAACGCTGCGAATTATGTGCCGCTGACGCCATTGTCGTTTCTGAAACGGGCAGCGCTGGTGCATCCGCAGTTGCCGGCAGTAATCCACGGCGAGCGTCGCTATACGTGGGTACAGGTCTATGAGCGTGTACGGCGATTGGCGTCGGCTCTACGCGCCGCCGGGGTTGGTCACGGCGATACGGTGGCGGCTGTGCTGAGCAATACGCCAGAGATGTACGAGTGCCATTTCGGCGTGCCCGGCGCCGGTGCGGTACTCAATACGATTAATGTCCGGCTCGATGCAGCGACCATCGCGTTTATTCTTGATCACGGCGAAGCCAAGGTGTTGATCACCGACCGCGAGTTTGCCCCGGTGGTGAAAGACGCGCTTGACCGGTTGGGCCGTTCGTTGTTGGTGATCGATGTGGATGATCCAGAGTACACTGGCCCCGGTGACCGGCTTGGTGCGCTCGATTATGAGCAATTTCTGGCGAGTGGCGATCCGCAGTTCGAGCTGATCTATCCCGCTGATGAGTGGGAGGCGATTTCGCTCAATTATACGTCGGGCACGACCGCTAATCCTAAAGGCGTGGTCTATCACCATCGCGGGGCGTATCTCAATGCACTCTCGAATATCGTTTCGTGGGGAATGCCGCATCATGCCGTTTATCTGTGGACGCTGCCGATGTTCCATTGCAATGGCTGGTGCTTCCCGTGGACGATGGCGGCGAACGCGGGGACGAACATCTGTTTGCGGAAGGTGGATGCCAAGTTGATTTGGCACGCGATTGAACAGTATCGCGTGACGCACTACTGTGGCGCGCCGATTGTCCATTCGCTGATTGCTAATCATGCGCCGGCCCACTGGCGCGCCGGTCAAGGTACGCATAAGGTGAGCGGATTAATTGCGGCAGCACCGCCGCCGGTGGCGGTGCTGCAGGCGATGACTGAGCTTGGCTTTGACATTACCCACGTGTACGGTCTGACCGAGACCTATGGCCCGGCGGCGGTGTGCGCCAAGCAACCAGCGTGGGTATCACTGCCGATTGAAGAGCAGGCGCGTTTGAATGGGCGGCAGGGGGTGAATTATCATGCTGAAGAGGCGATTAGTGTGCTCGATCCGGTGACGATGAAGCCGGTGCCGTGGGATGGCGAGACGATGGGTGAGGTCATGTTCCGCGGTAATATTGTGATGAAAGGTTATCTCAAGAACCCATCGGCGACTGAAATGGCGTTTCGGGGTGGTTGGTTCCATTCTGGCGATCTGGCAGTGGTGCATCCCGATGGCTACATCAAGATTACCGATCGGGCAAAGGATATTATCATTTCGGGCGGTGAAAACATTTCGTCGATCGAGGTTGAGGATGCGCTGTATAAGCATCCGGCGGTGATGCTAGCGGCGGTAGTGGCAGCCCCTGATCCGAAGTGGGGTGAAGTGCCGCATGCGTTTATCGAATTGCGCGAGGGGGCTTCTGTGACGGAAGAGGAGTTGCAACAGCATTGTCGGCAGTTGTTGGCGAGTTATAAGATTCCAAAGAAGTTTACCTTTGGGCCGTTGCCGAAGACTTCGACCGGCAAAATTCAGAAGTTTATTTTGCGCGAACAGGCTAAATCGCGGCAGGCCATCGCTGAGGTTTAGGTGCGGGGGGGCTAAGGCGTAAAGGAAGCAACGCAAAGGCACATAGAGCGCGAAGGGTGCGAAGGATGGGAAATGCAAAGATGCACAGAGCGCGAAGGGTGTTGGGGGTGAGGAAGATATACGCAAGTTGGGCGTCCTCAAGTCTTTGGTGGAACGCTGGGCCTATACATGTAGCACACTTTACCCCCGCGTGCGAGCCAAAGCAAGTAGTGCCGAAAAGCGCGCAGAGTGCAATGTCGGCCTAACGCAAAGGGCCCAGAGCGCGAAGGGAGCGAAGGGTGTGAGGTGGGGGGGACATACTAGGTGCACTCTCTGGGCCTTAGCGTAGCTTTGCATCCTTGCGCCTTTGCGTTTAGCATCAACGTGAAGACCGGAGCAGGAGTATGGAGATTGATCCACGCGCTCGCCTGTTGGAATGGCCGAGCGCAGCGTTAGGTGTGACCGGGCGGATGTATGTTTATGCGCCGCCAGATTATCAGCCAGACGGGCCGCCGCTGCCAGTGGTCTATTTGCTGCGCGGCCACGAGCGCGAGTGGGTCAACCGGCGTGAAGATGAGAGCCGGATCGGCAGCGCGATTGATGTCTACGAGCGGGTACGGGCGCGCGGTGAGGTGGGGCCGTTGTTGTTGGCAATGCCCGGTTTGGCGAGCGCCGATAATCGCATTCCCGGTTTGTTGGCCGATTTTGTCGCGCCGGCGCTAGCCGATGCCCCCGGTGTTGGCAGTGGCCGCTTCGCCACCTTCTTTTTCGATGAGGTGTTGCCGTTATTAGAGCGCGAATTCGGTGCGCATCCAGCAGCGCGGGCACTGACCGGGTTCTCGCTCGGTGGCTATATGGCAGTCAAGGCAGTGGCGCTCCGCCCTGAGCTGTTTGTCAGCGTCAGCGCCTACGATGGCTCGTTTCCGTATGCCAGCGACGGCGGGCGAATGGCGCGGCGCTACGATACCCTGCTCAACGCGACGATGTTCGATCCGGCGCTTGGGCGTCCGCGTGACCCGGAACGTATGCGTATGCATAATCCGGTTTGCCTGTTACTACAAGCTGATCGGGCGGCACTGCGACGAATTACGTGGATGATACAATACGGCCCTGAACATATCGAGCCGTGGGGTTCTAATTTCTACCGCGGCGAGTATCTCTTGCGCGCATTGGCGACGTTGGGTATCGCAAACGCTGTGCCGGTAGCTGCCTTGCCCGATGGCGCACATACATGGGCAGTGGCTGACCGACATCTTGAGCAGGCGTTGCCATTACACTATCGAGCGTTTGAACGAGTGCTAGTGAGCTACCCATGAAATCGCCGCCGCGGAACACTATCGAATTACTCGTTCGGCTGCGCTGGCCGTTTGCAGCGGTGGTCGGGTTGCTGTTTGCACTCACCCGGCTGGTTGAAGGATTATTGTTTGATACAGCAATGGAGACACCGGCTGGGCGGGCGGTTGATCCGATTGTATGGGGGGTGCTCGCGTTTGCCGCGATTTGGATCGTGTTCAGTTGGGCGATCCGGCAAGAGCGTGAGCGGATCTCGAACGAAGCGCGGATGCTCGAAGCGTTGCGCGAGAGTAACGAGCGGCTAGAACTGTTGTACGAGATTAACCAGCGCGTAGCATCAAGTGCTACGCTTGATGAGGTACTTGATTACGCGATCACGCTGCCGGCGCGGTTGGTCGATGCTGCCGCAGCGACGATTGTGCTAACCGATGAGCAGGGCCAGCCGTATACGGCACGGGTGACCGGCATCGATGCTGGCGCCCTCGAACGAGCACGAGCGGCATTTGGCTTACGGATAATGCCAACCTTGCCGGCACAGCCAACGATATTGCGGCCGCAACACCTGTGCGGTTGGGCATCTTGTCTTATTCTCCCCCTTGCCGAACGGCAAGTGCAGCCCATCGGTTGGATCGAAGCGTTTCTCAAGGAGGGTGAAACTGCACTGTACGAAGCGCGTCAACCCTTACTCGCGACGGTTGCCAGCGAGCTGGCTGAAGCGATCGTAAATAGTCGGCGGCGTGATCGAGCTATCGCGAGTGTGGCAGCAGTTGAACGGGCAATCAGTGCCGAACGAACCCGTATCGCTCGTGATCTGCATGATGGTGTGGCCCAGTCGCTGGCTTTCATGCGCATGCGGATCAATTTGTGGGAAGATTGGCTTGAACAAGACCCGGCCCGACTCCGTGAAGAATTTGCCACGTTCAAAGCCAATCTGCGGGCGCAGATAGAAGAATTGCGGCGCGCGATCTTTGCCCTTCGCCCAATTGAAATTGGTCAACTCGGCTTTACCGGTGCCCTACGCCGGTTTGTGGCTGAGTTCGCCGAGCAAAACGACTGGGATATTAGCATTGATTTGAACGAACTACCGCCCGATCTGCCGCCAGTATTGGAATTGGCGGCGTTTCGGTTTGTGCAGGAGGCGTTAAACAATACGGCGAAACACGCCCAAGCGCGCCGGGTATGGGTGAAACTCGGCGTGCGCGATCATGGTCTGATTATTCACGTGCGTGATGATGGGGTTGGTTTTAATCCCGGCGAAGAGCCACCGGCTGGCCATTTGGGGTTACGCCAGATGCGCGAGCGGGCGGCGGCGCTCGATGGGCAGGTGACGATTATTTCACGTCCCGGCCACGGTACCGAGGTGCGAGTTTGGCTGCCGTTGATCTATTCGGTGGTGGCGGTGTCGTAAGAGGCAGAGCGCTGCTCTGCCCATATGTGATGGCTTGGCCCCGTCGAGTGCAACTTTTGACCGATACCGCATAGCTCCGGTGGTAAGGTAAGATACCACTATGAATATGCCACCACGCCGGTGTGGTGGTGATTATTGTAGGCGAGGAGCTATGACGACGACAACCACTGACCGCATCTACATCTTCGAGCAGGTATTAGCTGGACTGATGCGCCGTTACCGTGAGCGGGTGCCGGATGTGACTGCTATCGCGCAGGCGATGGTCGCCGAAGGGATTATTGCTTCCCCTGAAGAGATCGAGAATGACCATATCGCGTTCCGCACGATGGGAGTACCGCAGCTTGGCATTCGCTCGCTCGAGAAGATTTTTCTGCACTACGGTTACGAGCGGCGCGACCGCTATCACTTCCCGGCCAAGAAGCTCGATGCCTTCTGGTACTCTCCGCCACGCCCTGATCTGCCGCGCATCTTCATCTCTGAGTTGCGTGTTAGCGATCTTTCGCCGGAAGCGGCAGCTATTATTCGCAGCTATACCGATGAAGTGACCGCTGATCCGGTTGATTCGCTCGATTTGGATGATGCGGCGCGGGTAGATGACTTCCTGCACCGTCCGCTCTGGCGCTTGCCCACGTGGGCCGATTATCAACGCTTGGCCGTCGAGAGTGAGTATGCCGCGTGGGTGATCTACAACCGCTACTACCTCAATCACTTTACGATTACGGTGCATAATTTACCTAACGGCTACAACACCATTGCCGATTTCAACGCCTTCCTTGAACGGCACGGCTTCAAGCTCAACGACGCCGGCGGCAAGATTAAGGTCAGCCCCGATGGCAAACTGTTACAGTCGAGCACCGTCGCCGAGATGATCTGGGCCGAATTCGCCGGCGGCGAGCGCCACCAAATTGCGGGGTCGTATGTCGAATTTGCCGAGCGGCGCCCGCTTGATGCCTTTGCTAATCTACCATCGCACGAACTGCGTCGCGAACATCGCCGCGAAGGATTTGAGGCCGGCAACGCTGATAAGATTTTCGAGAGCACCTACAGCGCACAAACAGCCAAACGTTCTGAGGAACACTAAACAGGAAACAGTACGGGCACAGCGCCGCTGTGCCCTGCTGCTGTGCCCGCTTCAGCAACGAGCGCTGCTCTGCCTGATGCGGATAGAGCAGCGCTCTGCCCCTACCAATTACGCCAACTGGCTCAATTTCTCTTGCAAAGCCCGGTTCGATGGCTCCACCAAAATCGAACCATCAGGGAAGACGATCGTCGGCACACTCTGATTGCCGTTGTTGACCTTCACGACAAACTCGGCTGCGTCCGGATCGTGTTCGATGTTGATGTACGTATACGGCGCGCCATGCTGGTCAAGCACACGCTGAGCGCGGCGACAATCAGGACACCAGTTGGTGCCGTAGACGACGATAGGTTGCAGCGACATAGCCTCCTCACCAGATATGTTCCACGAACGAAGCCGCGTCACGCGGCTTCATGATCAAGTATACCAGTTTTTTGTGTTCCCACTGTAGCGACGGGATAATGGACCAGTGGCTTACGCTGCGACCGACTCCTCTTGCGGCACCTGCTTGACGATCTCGATCTCGATCTCGATGGTCACCTCGTCGCCAACCAGTACGCCACCCGTCTCCAACGCGACATTCCACGTCAGGCCCCAGTCTTTGCGGTTGATCTTGGTGCTGGCGCTAAAGCCGGCGCTGATCGTGCCCCACGGCGACTTCGATTGGCCGTTGTATTCAACCTCAAGAGTCACTTCGCGAGTGACGCCGCGGATGGTCAGATCGCCGATAATGCGGCCATGCGTCTCATCAATGATCTCAACTCGCTTGCTGGCAAACGTGATCGTTGGATAGTTGGCGACATCGAGGAAGTCGGGCGACATCAGGTGACCGTCGCGCCGCTCGTCGCGGGTGTCGATGCTGGTCGCGTCGATGGTGACATTGACCGACGAATTGGCCGGGTTCTGCTCATCAAAATGGACCGTGCCGTCAAACCGGCTAAAGCGGCCACGCACCTTCGAGATCATCATGTGGCGAACCGAAAAGGTCACAGTCGAGTGGGAAGCGTCAATAATCCACGTCATACAGTTAGTGCTCCTGTTCAGCATAGCTTGTTCACGTCAAGCAGCATAACAGGCGTGCATCAACAAGAGCGTAGACAGGAGCGTGAACAGCGGGCGAAGGGTGGTGGGGTAAAAAAGACGGCCCGCTGGGCCGTCTCGGTGCTGCCGACTGGAACGCGCTAGTTTGCCTCATCCAACGACGGCACGATCTCGTAGCGATAGCGAATATCCACCGTGGCGCCAAGCATACGCCAGACTGGGCAATAGCGGTCGCGTGACAACTCGATCGCGCGTTCGAGCGCCGCCGGATCAACCTCACCGGCGCAGCGGTAGACCAGCTCGATTTCGGTGTACGGTTTAGGGTACTCGTCGCCGCGCACCCCTTGGGCGCGCACTTCCAGCCCGGCCACCGGTTGGCGCTTTTTTCGCAAAATGCTGATCACGTCCATTGCTGAACAACCGGCCAACGCCATAAGCACCGTCTCCATTGGCGAAGGACCGACCAGATCTGTATTGCCCTCATGGGGGCTATCGAGTTCAATCGGGCGGCCTGAATTGGCGACGGCGGTAAAGTGAAGGCCCTCTCGTAGGCGAACGCTGGCGTTGATGACTGCTCCCATACAAAACCTCTTAAAGATAGGCGACGAATGGGCCAATCGACCAGCATTGGGTCGATCTTGCCGCTTTTAGTATAGCACTCCGGGTTATAATGCAAAGAGGGCAGGCCAAATGGCCGCAGGGAGAACAGGGCGTATGGACTACGATTACATCATTGCCGGCGCCGGTGCCGCCGGTCTCAGTTTGGCCTATCACCTTGGGCAGAGCGCACTGGCCGAACACACGATCCTCTTGATAGACCCCAACCAAATGCGGCGCAACGATCGCACATGGTGCTTTTGGGAAATAGGAACCGGCCCATTTGAAGCAGTGGTGTCACGACGCTGGGATCATCTTTGGCTGTACGACAAACACTGGTCAGCGCGATTGGCGATCGCTCCGTATCAGTACAAGTTGATACAGGGGATCGATTTTTATCGTTTTGTTGAAGAATGGATGGCGCAGCGTCCGCAGATTACCCGCCTGCAAGGCACGGTCGAGCGGTTTATTGACGTGCCTAACGGGGTGGCGGTCACTGTTGGCGGGAAGACCTATACGGCACGATTTGGCTTCAACAGTGTGTATCGACCGATGCCAGCGCCTCCCGGCTATCATTCGTGGTTGCAGCATTTTAAAGGGTGGGTGATCACGACCCCGCAACCGGTGTTCGACGCCGAAGCAGCTACCTTTATGGACTTTCGCATCCCGCAGTCAAACGATGTGCGGTTTGGCTACGTATTGCCGTTCGATACCCATACTGCACTTGTCGAGTACACTATCTTTTCGCCACAATTGGTCAGCCAAGCCGAGTATGAAGCCGGCTTGCAGCGGTACATTGCTGAACAGTTAGGGATCGACCGGTACGAGATTACCCACATCGAATATGGCGTCATCCCGATGAGCGATGTACCGCTGCCGTTGCGTCCTAGCCCTCACGTGCTCAATATCGGCACCGCCGGCGGGATGAGCAAGCCGTCTACTGGCTATACCTTCCAACGCATTCAATGGCAGACGCGGCAGATTGTTGAGAGTTTGCTTAAGCACGGCCACCCGTTCTACCCACAACCGCGCTTCAACCGCCATGCGTGGATGGATAGCGTGCTGCTCAATGTGCTCGATGCGGGCCGCACACCGGGGCATCGCTTTTTTGCCAATCTGTTCCGTCATAACCCGATCCAGCGTGTGCTGCGCTTCCTCGACGAAGAGACGACGCTTGCCGAGGATGTGGCGTTGATGGCAACTGTTGAGCTGATGCCGTTTGCCGTGGCAGCGTTGGCAGTGATGTGGGGTCGTATGAGCACATTAGGCCGGCGCGAGCTGGAAATGGGATGAGAGCGTCAGGCACCGTCGTAACATATCTGCTAACGGTTGACAACGTTCCCCTTTTCAGCGGTCTCTCGTTCATGTATCGTGCAGGCCATAAACCGGTCTGCACGGGAAGAGAGGCTGCTGTGAATCATGCCAAACTACTCCTCGAATGGAACGTTAATGCGTCGCCATTTCGGAATCGATTGATATGGCAACAACTTGGGATTGCATTTGGTGTCCCGATCGTGTTGCTAGGGCTATTTCTGGCTGCCATTACCGAGCAGAATCGGTGGCAAGTCGCCTTGCAGGTCATGGCGGTGACCGGCGGCGTGATTCTGGGATTATTGGTAGTGGTAATGCTGGTGTTCACCCTCGTTGGGTACGAGCAGCATTTTCAGCTTGACGAAGAGGGTGTACAGGCGAAAGTCAGCGGGCGCACGAACGCCTTTTTGAAACTGGTGCGAGTTGGCTTGCTGTTCAGTGGCCGGCGTTCAGCGATGGGGGCAGGGTTGCTGATGCGCACTGGTGATGCGATTCGCTGGTGCGATGTGGCGAAGGTTGAAGTTGATGAACGGCAGCGCCAAATGACCCTCTACCGCAAGAGTGGGCCGCCATTTCTGCTGGCTTGCACCGCCGAGAATTTTGTGACGGTGCGCGAGATTGTGCAGGCGAAAGCGGTAGCGTAGGGGGATAGAGCAACGCTCTATCCCTACGCCACCGGCGCCGACGATAACACCGCCTCGATCACGTCGATAGGCACATCGCTGCGCACGGTGACTTGCCCGATGGCGGTTGGTAACACCCAGCGCACCTTGCCGGCCTGCACTTTTTTGTCGCGCGTGATGAGAGCCAAGATCGCAGCGCGGTCAATATCTGGCGGCATTGTAGTGGCGAGGCCGTAAGCGGCGAGCAAGGCGCGTTGCCGTTCGACTAGCTCTGGCGCACACATACCGAGCACGACCGCGATCCGCGCCGCTGCATCCATACCAATCGCAACGCATTCACCGTGCAGCAGACGGTAGCCAAGCAGTTGCTCGACCGCGTGGCCGATAGTGTGGCCATAATTGAGCGTCATCCGCTCGCCGCGCTCGAATTCATCGATTGAAACGACCTCAACCTTGACTGCAACAGCACGGGCGATAATGTTGGTCAGGTGCGCTGTCAATTCGGCATCGGCAGCATGCCAGCTAGCGGGGTTGGTGGTGTGCCAGCCGCGCGCGGCAGCGAGGTCTTCGAGGGCGGCAAACAGGTCGGCGTCGCGGATGACACCGTGCTTGATCACCTCGGCCCAGCCGGCACGTAGTTCGCGGGGTGGCAGGGTTGCCAACAGGTTAGTGTCGGCTAGCACCAATCGTGGTTGATGGAACGCACCGATCAGGTTCTTGCCCAAGGGGTGATTAATCCCGGTCTTACCGCCCACTGCCGCATCCACCATTGCCAACAAAGTGCTTGGTAATTGCACCAGTGCGACGCCGCGCAAGACGGTCGCCGCGGCGAAGCCGGCCAGATCGCCGATCACGCCGCCGCCGAGCGCGAGTACCGTATCGCGCCGTTCAATACCGTTCCCGATCATCCAATCGTAGAGCCGGTGTAGTTCGGCGAATGACTTGCTGGTTTCCCCCGACGGAACGGTCATGGTATGCACGCAGTAGCCGGCGGCGCGCAGCGTTGCTGCCGTCTGCTCGGCGACCGCCGCCAGATGCTCGTCGGCGATCAGCCACAACGTACCGCGCAGGCCGAGCGCGGCCAGCCGGTCGGCGAGGGTCGCCAACACTCCTGCGCCGATGACGACCGGGTATTGGGTGGTGCTGGTGGTGACGGTGAGGGTAGTTGTCATGGTGATAGCCTTGGGTACACGTATCTGCATCTTGTCGCTCGTTGCGCTCAGGCGATTAGGCGGGCGTGAGTAAGGCTCAATCATACCATTACTTGGCGAGCACGAGCACCGGGGAGGGGATGCGGCAGTTTCACTGCCGCACGCCAACGTCTAGAACGGTAAGACTGCCGCATGCCATACCAAGGCAATCGTTATTTGCGACGCCGGCTATACAGCGTCATAATGACAGCGACCAGCAACAACGCCAACCCCAGATAGGTCAGCGGACCGGGCCATGGTTCCGGCTCTTGCTGCCATACCCTGAGTAACACGGCATCATATTCCACGGGTTATCCTTCGCTCAGAAGCGGGCCAGTGATCAGCGCCGGCAGCACACTGCCAACCGGGTAGACGGTCTCGCCGGCAGGCACGAGTAGGAGGCCATTGGCCCCGCGCAGCGAGAGGATGCGCGAGCTACTTTGGCCGCCAGTGCTGGTAGCGAAGAGCCGGCCTTGGCGGTAGGTGACGATGATACGCTGGTATTCAGGCCGGTCGGAGGCCGGGGTGATCGGGCTTGCCAACGTCACTTCGACGTGCGGGCGGAACGGGTTAGCATCGCCTTGCAGCGCGCGCAGGGCCGGACGGACAAAGACTTCAAACGAGACCAATGACGAGACGGGGAATCCCGGCAGACCAAAGACGAGCTTGCCGTTCACAGTGGCGAAGGTGGTGGGCTTACCCGGTTTGAAGGCGATGCGGCCAAAGTGAACGGTGCCGAGTTCGGCCAGCAGCGGCTTGATAAGGTCGCGGGTACCCATGCTTACGCCGCCACTAGTGATCAAGACATCGGCCTGCTCAAGGCCGCGCAAAATGGCTTGGCGCTGCACGGCAATGTCATCGCGGGCAATGCCGAGCGAGATCGGCTCGCAGCCGGCTTCGCGTACAGCCGCCATCAGCGCGTAGCGATTGCTATCGCGCACTGCGCCGCCCGGTCGGGTTTCACCCGGCTCGACCACCTCATCGCCGGTAGCGAGCACGGCGACTCGTGGTCGGCGGTAAGCAGTGATACGAGTGATGCCGAGGGTAGCGAGGATGCCAATCTCAGCCGCGCCCAGCGTCGTGCCAGTGGTAAGGGCAATCTGACCGCGAGCGACATCTTGCCCGACCACATGCACATAGTCGCCGGGCTTCAGCTCGCGCTTGATATAGAGCATCCTATCACGCTCTTCGGTCAGCTCAACCGGAATCATTGCGTCAGCGCCGGGTGGCATCGGTGCGCCGGTCATAATTCGGGTCGCTTCGCCGGGGCCAAGCGCCACCGTCGTATCGCCGCCGGCGGTCAATTCACCCACCACGCGGCGTGGGGCGAGGCCATCGCCGGCCCGGAGAGCGTAGCCGTCCATGGCCGCTTTGGGCACGTCGGGAATGTCTTCTGGCGCGGCAATATCGGTGGCCAGCACTCGGCCCAGCGCGGTGAGCGCGTCAATCTCTTCGCCGCCCAGTGGTTGGGCGTGCGCCATGATCATCGCCGTGGCATCGGCGATGCTGACCATCGGGTATGGTGATTCACGGAGCATGTTAGACACGGTTGATCTCCTCGATTAGGGGTATACCACAGCGGGCGCGGGGAACGCAGAGGGTTAATAGGCAGGACGCGCTCTTTCCCATTTTCGCAACCTCTGCGCCCTTTGCGCCCTTTGCGTTTGCGTCCTTTGCGTTAAACCTCCTCTGCGCCTCGGCCCGCTTTGCGCCTTACAAAAGATTCATCGCCCGCCACACCTTTTCCGAACGAAGCGGGATGTCGATATGGCGCACGCCGAACGGCGCCAGCGCATCGATCACCGCATTGGCAATAGCCGGCGTCGAGCCAATCGTCGCCGCTTCGCCGATCCCCTTGACCCCCAGCGGGTTCAGCGGAGTCGGCGTTTCGGTCTTGTCAACCGTAAACGGCGGGAAGAGATCGGCCCGCGGCAGCGCGTAATCCATCAGCGTGCCGCTAAGCAACTGGCCGTTGGCATCGTATACTACCTCTTCAAGCAGGGCTTGGGCAATACCTTGGGCCAACCCGCCGTGTACCTGACCGGTGACGATTAGCGGACTAATGCGCGGCCCGCAATCATCAACCGAGTAGTACTCGCGGATACGGATGTGGCCGGTTTCGCGATCAACCTCGACTACGGCGACGTGCGCACCAAAGGGATAAATCAAGTCGGGCGGACGGAAGTAGTCTACCGCTTCGAGGCCGGGGTCGAGTTCGGGCGGCAACTTGTTACTGTACGCCCGACGTGCAATCTCGGTGAGAGTCAATGCGCGATCAGGCACACCACGCACGCGATAGCGGCCCTCGTGCAATTCGATGTCGGCCACACTGGCCTCGAGCATCGCCGCAGCAATCTGACACGCCTTCTCGCGTACTTTGGCCGCAGCCCGCACCAGCGCTGCACCGCCAACGGCCAGCGAGCGCGATCCCATTGTACCAACCCCCATCGGCGTGATTGCGGTGTCGCTGTGTTTGACCACAATCCGCTCGAAATCGGCCCCGATCTGGTCGGCGACGATCTGGGCAAACGTGGTCGCCGTGCCTTGCCCGTGCGGCGAAATGCCAGTCGTGACCGTTACCGTACCGCTCGGTTCAACCTTGATTTGGGCGCTTTCATAGGGGCCGAAGCCGCACATTTCGACATAGCAGGCAATGCCGATACCAAGCAGCATACGGTCGCCGGCGACGCGGCGGGCGGACTGCTCGGCGCGCAACTGCTCGTACTTCGCAAGCGATAGGGCTTTGGTGAGGGCGCGGTCATACTCGCCACTATCATACGTTAGGCCGGTCGGCGTCTTGTAGGGGAAGGCATCGGGCGGAATAAAGTTGCGTCGACGTACTTCCGCTGGGTCTAACCCTAGCTCTGCCGCGACCAGATCCATGAGTCGCTCAATGTAATAGGCAGCTTCAGGCCGGCCTGCACCACGATAGGCGGCCACCGGTGTGGTATTGGTGTAGACACAGATCGCTTCGAGATCGATGACGGGAATCTTGTAAACGCCAACCGCCATTGCGGTAGTCAAATCGGGCAAGCCGGGGGCGAGCGGGTACGCGCCAAGATCGGCCACAATCCGCATCCGCAATGCCGTCACTTCGCCTTTGACAGTAACAGCAGCCTCGATGTCACAAATCTGCCCGCGTCCGTGGGTTGTCGCTTGCACGTTTTCGAGACGATGCTCGATCCAGCGCAACGGGGCATTGAGCTGACGGGCTAGTGCGGCTAAGATAGCTTCTTCGGGGTAAATACCGATCTTAACGCCAAACCCGCCGCCAACATCCGGTGCGATCACGCGCACCCGATTTTCGTCGAGGCCGATCACCTTAGCGATCTCGCCGCGCACCTGATGTGGCGTTTGGGTACTCGTCCATACGGTCACGCCATCGCTTGCCGGATCAGGGGCGGCCACCACTGCGCGCCCCTCCATCGGGAAGCCGAGCAGGCGCTGATTGACCATGCGTTGGCGCACAATGCGATGGGCGGCGGCGAACGCGGCCTCGACATCACCCTTCTGGCGGCGGCGGCGATGATCAATATTGTCGGGCAAGCCATCGAAGATGATCGGCGCGTCGGGGGCAATGGCGGCGAGCGGATCAACCACTGCCGGCAGCGGTTCCCATTCGATGGGCAAGGCCAGTGCCGCATCGAGCGCAGCCTCTGGGGTGCGAGCAATCACGGCGGCGACTGCCTCGCCAACATAGCGTGCGCGTTCAACTGCTAAAGCGTAGCGAGTTCGACCGGTGTAGCGTTGTGGCCCACTGCCCCCCTCCCCTGAACTTGCCAGTGGGAGCGGCTGACAGTAGTCGAGTAGGTCGGCACCGGTGTAGACAGCCACCACTTCAGGCATCGCTAGCGCGGCTGCCTTATCAATGGCCACAATTCGGGCATGGGCATACGGGCTGCGGGTAATGGCGACATACAACATCCCCGGCAGGCGCAAGTCGCTCACATACGTGCCCTGCCCCCGAAGAAGGCGCGGGTCTTCACGGCGCTTGACTTCAGCGCCAATCAGGGCTGCATAAGCCATAGAATAGACTACCTTTCATTTTTGTTAGTAGCGGTGTGATGAAGGTGCTATTGGTATGATACCAGATTTACAGCCCAACTGGTTGCGCCTGATTAATCCTTGCTTGCTGATTGACAGCGTTGGTATGATTGACGAAATTGTAATTGCACAATCGTCTAGAACCGGCTATGCTACGCAAAGAGGCAAGCTACAACGTCTTTATTAGTATCGTTTGGTTGATGTGAACCGACCTGCCAACATCCGCCCCTGCTCACATCGCGATTAGTTGCGGCCCGAATGGACGTGTCGCAAGGATATCATCATATATGGCAGCATTGGAACCGCCGACCACATCGATCACCGGGGTGACAAACTCCACACTGCCATCAGATAGTTCACATACTCCAACGATTATCGAACCGCAGAGGGGCTGGTGGCAGTTTAACTGGCGGGAACTATGGTTCTACCGCGAATTGCTCTTCTTCCTTGTTTGGCGCGACGTGAAGGTGCGTTACAAGCAAACGCTGCTCGGAGCAAGCTGGGCGATTATTCAGCCGGTCTTGCAACTGGTCGTGTTTACCGTGATCTTTGGCCGGCTGGCCGGGATCAGTACCAACGGCATACCCTACCCGCTCTTTAATCTTGCCGGCTTGTTGCCATGGCAGTTCTTTGCGAACACTGTCACGCAGGCGGCGAACAGTCTGGTTATCAATGCCGGGATTGTGCGGAAAGTGTACTTCCCGCGCATCCTCATTCCCACAGCGACTATCGGTTCAGGCTTGGTCGATTTTGGACTAGCCTTTGTCATTCTGCTGGTGTTATTGCTCTGGTTTCAATGGCCGCCAACGCCAGCCATATTCCTCTTGCCGATGTTTTTGGTGTTGGCTATGCTGACGGCGCTCGGCGTCGGTTACTGGTTATCGGCCATTCACGTCAAATACCGTGACGTGCGCCATGCGACGCCGTTTATGATCCAGCTCTGGCTCTTTGCCACGCCAGTCGTTTACCCGACCAGCTTGATCCAAGGGCCGTGGCAGTTGGTGTATGCTCTCAACCCGATGGTTGGCGTAGTGGAAGGGTTTCGCTGGGCATTGCTCGGTACGCAAGCGCCGAGTTTGGCGATGCTGATCTCGGTGACGGTTGCTCTGACCATCTTTATGACCGGATGGCTGTATTTCCAAGCGGCAGAACGCAAATTCGCAGACCTGATCTAACGCTATGAGTTACGCAATTCGCGCTCAACATCTGGCGAAGCAATACCGGATCGGCGCTGTCAAGCATCGGATTACCGGCTACACCACTCTGCGCGATACCATCACGGATTGGTTTCGCAAAGGCCCCGCAAGTGCGTACAAGGAACTGTGGGCGCTCGACGATGTTTCGTTTGAGATTAAACAGGGTGAGCTGGTTGGCATCATTGGCCGCAACGGCGCCGGCAAGAGCACGTTGCTCAAGGTGCTCTCACGCATTACCGAGCCGACGCGCGGACGGGCCGAACTGTACGGTCGGGTAGCCTCGCTGCTCGAAGTTGGCACCGGCTTTCACCCCGAATTGACCGGACGCGAGAATATCTATCTGAATGGCGCGATTCTTGGTATGCGTAAGCGCGAGATCGAACGCAATTTTGATGCTATCGTTGATTTTGCCGAGGTCGAGCAATTTATCGACACGCCGGTCAAGTTCTACTCATCGGGGATGTACGTGCGCTTGGCGTTTGCGGTTGCTGCCCATCTTGAACCAGAAATTCTGATTGTTGACGAGGTGCTGGCGGTTGGCGATGCCCGCTTTCAGAAGAAGTGCCTCAACAAGATGCAAGATGTCGGCCAGCAGGGGCGGACGGTTTTGTTTGTCTCGCACAGTATGCAGTCGATTTTGCGCATGTGCCAGCGTGTGATTTTGCTCAATCAGGGGAAGGTAGCGGCTGATGGACCGGCACAGCAGGTTGTGGGCGTGTATCTTGGCAAAGGCGAGCATTCGATCGCCGAGCGGGTCTGGCCCCACCGTGACAAAGCGCCGGGTCACGATATTGCCCATCTGCGAGCGGTGCGGGTGCGAGATGTTGATGGCGACATCAGCGATACCATTGACATTCGCACACCGGTGACGCTTGAGATGGAGTTTGTTGTCACGATCGGTGGGTACGTGTTGCAGCCCTATTTTCGCCTGTATAACGAAGATAGTGTGGCAGTCTTAACCACGTTTGATCTTGATCCGGCTTGGCGTCGCCGGCCCCGTCCTCCCGGCCATTATTGGGCGCGGGTGACGATCCCCGGCAATTTCTTAGCTGAGGGGTTGTTGTACGTCGAAGCCGGGTTGACGACACTCGACCCGCCGATGGGTCAATTTGCCGAACGCGATGCGGTCGCGTTTCAAGTGATCGATAGTCTTGAAGGCGATTCGGCGCGCGGTGATTGGGGCGGTAACATTGCTGGGGTGGTACGACCGCTCTTGCCATGGCAGACGACCTATACGCCGCTTGGTTGATGCGCAGCGCTAGGCTTGCGTTCGGATTGGCCATCTCGTCTATAATGAGCGGCTGTGGAATGAGGCCACCGTCAAACGGAGATTGTCGCTCATGGTTCACGAATTAATGAATCGTATCCACGGTCGTAGCGCAAAAGTTGGCGTGATTGGCCTTGGGTATGTCGGTTTGCCGCTGGCTGAACGGGCTGGCCGGGCCGGTTTTGCGGTCTTGGGTTTTGATGTCAGCGCCGAGCGAGTAGCACGGATTAATCGCGGCGAGAGTTATATTGGCGATGTCGCGAGTGACGCATTGGTCGCGCTGCGTGAACGAAACCTGATTGAGGCGACGACTGATGTGCGCCGGATGCGTGAATGTGACATTCTCGTTATCTGTGTGCCTACGCCGCTTAATCCAACCCGCGAGCCTGATATGCGCTACATCGAAGCGGCGAGCGAGAATGTGGCGGCCAGCATTCGGCCCGGCCAATTGGTTATCCTTGAGAGCACCACCTACCCCGGCACAACCCGCGAGCTAATTTTGCCGCGGATTGAACGCAACGGGTTGCGGGTCGGCGAACAGATTTTTCTCGCGTTTTCGCCTGAACGGATTGATCCCGGCCAGACCAGCAGCCAAGGCTTTAGCGTTGAAAATACGCCGAAGGTCGTCGGTGGGGTGACGGCGCATTGCACCGAGCTAGCCAGCGCCTTCTACGGCTACATTACCAGCCGGGTGGTGCCAGTCAGTTCGCCTGATGTGGCCGAACTCACCAAGTTGTTCGAGAATGTCTTTCGCGCGGTCAATATTGCGCTGGTCAACGAGCTGGCGTTGCTGTGCGATCGCATGGGCCTCAATGTGTGGGAGGTGATCGAAGCGGCGGCAACCAAGCCGTATGGCTTTATGAAGTTCACGCCCGGCCCGGGCCTTGGCGGCCATTGCATTCCGATCGACCCCTTCTATCTAACGTGGAAGGCGCGTGCGTATGATCTCACTACGCGGTTTATTGAGCTCGCCGGTGAGATTAATACGCAGATGCCGCGCCACGTGCGTGATCTGGTGGTGCGTGCGCTCAATCGCGCGCGCAAGCCACTCAATGGCAGCGCAATTGTGTTGCTTGGCGTGGCTTATAAGCCCGATGTGGATGATTACCGTGAGTCGCCGGCTTTCAAAGTCTACGATCTCTTGGTGGCTGATGGTGCTACGGTGATTCCGTGCGATCCGCATATTGACGAATTCGAGCTGCACGATGGTCGCCGGATGCGCACGGTGCCGTTAACCGATGATCTCTTGCGCCAATGTGATTGCGCAGTGATTGTCACGAACCATCGCGCGTTTGATTACGAGCGGATCGTGACGTTGGCGCCGGTGGTGGTGGATACGCGCAATGCGACCCGATCGATCCAAGGCCCCTTACGGGCAAAGATTGTCGTGTTGTAGTGCTGGCGAATGCTACTGTGGTATTACGCAACCGGCAGTGAAGCGGTGGCTGATGGGACCGAGAGGCTGGTCAGTTACATTGCCGGAGCACTTCTTGCAAGCACTGCACCTTGAGGAGTAACCGGGTGATGGCTTCCCCACAATCGTCAGGTCAATCCCGCCCAAGGGCGGTCCGGTGTTGGCTAGCGCCGTTGGCGCAACGCCCTTTTGGTGTGCTGGTACGGGGCGAGACGACTGCATCGGTGGTAGCGCTCACGTTTGCTGATGGGGCGCACCTGTTTTACCGCCGCTCATCCTCGATCGGCTAGGTGTGCATCAGGTGCGCGCCACTTTTTTCTGGTCGGGCAACATGCAGTCGAGCGGCGCGATCTGGTGGCCCGAATCGCGGCGGGCGGCTATGCAATTGGCAATTACACCTTTCATCGCGTGCGCATGACCAAGATTTCCTACGCTCAACGTTGGCGTGAGCTGCGCTTAACCCAGCAGGCGGTGGCACCATACGGTGCGTCCCTCTTTCGCCCGCCTGACGGCAGCCATTGGTACAGCTCGTGGCTTGGTACGCGGTTGGTTGGCTGTGATATTGGCGGTTGGACGGCACATATCGAAGATTAGCTGGCCCAACCATCTGAGCGGTGAGCGGAACGGTTGATTACGCACGTTCGTCCGGGCAGCATCGTTTTGCTGTATGACCGGATCGCTACACCAAGCGATCCAGCGGCGGTTGATCACCGTCTGTTGAGCGAAGCATTGGGCATTGCGTTGGCGCAATTGCATGCAATCTATCGCTTTGTAACCGTGCTTGAATTGCTCCGCACTAGCAAGCTGGTGCGCGAGTTGTGGTTGCAGATAGGCGAAACGTCACAATACTTACGTATCGACATGCTGTGCCTTATAGTACAGCCTCAATTAGGATAGACTCACATGATGAACCACGATCCCCTGCTCATCCCGCCTTATGGCGGACGCTTGATCGATCTGGTCGTACCAGTGGAGGAGCGTGCTGCATTGTTGGAAGAAGCGACCCGCTTGCCCTCAATCCAGATTTCGATGCGCAGTCTTTGCGATCTCGAATTGCTCGCTACGGGCGGGTTTTCGCCGCTAACCGGCTTTATGGGTCAAGCCGACTACGAGCGGGTGCTTGAAGAGATGCGCCTAGCTGACGGCACGCTCTGGCCGATCCCGGTGACGTTACCGGTCGAGCAGAGCCATTTTGGTAGCGATCGGATCTTGCTGCGCGATGTGCATAACAATCCGCTGGCGATTATGGAGCTAAGCGAGATTTATCGCTGGGATGCCGAGCGGGAAGCGTTGGCCGTATTAAAAACGACCGACCCACGCCATCCATTGGTGGCCGAAATGGTGCGGTGGGGCAAGTTTTACGCTGCCGGACGATTGCGCGTGTTGAATTTGCCGCGCTACTATGACTTTACCGATCTGCGCCACACCCCAGCCGAAGTGCGCCGGCTTTTGAACGCGATGGGACGGGCCAATGTGGTGGCTTTTCAGACCCGCAACCCGATGCACCGGATCCATGAAGAGCTGACTAAACGGGCCGCCGCGCAGGTTGATGGCAGCCTGCTCATCCATCCGGTAGTCGGGATGACCAAGCCCGGCGATGTCGATCATTTCACCCGCGTGCGCAGCTACCGGCTGCTGGTCGACAAATACTACGACCCATCGCGCACGCTGTTGAGCCTCTTGCCGTTAGCGATGCGCATGGCCGGCCCGCGTGAAGCTGTCTGGCATGCGATCATTCGCCGGAACTATGGTGCTAACCATTTTATTGTTGGCCGCGACCATGCCGGGCCGGGCAACGATAGTTACGGCAAGCCATTCTATGGCCCCTACGAGGCGCAAGAGCTGTTGGCGCGGTATGCCGCTGAGGTAGGGGTAACGATGATCCCGTTCACCGAGCTTGTCTATCTCAAGCGCGAAGGCCGGTATGTCACGTTGGATGAAGCGCCGCCGGGAGCCGAGATTGCCAGCATTTCAGGCACGCAAGTACGTGATGAGTATCTAGCCAAAGGGCGCTTGCTGCCTGAATGGTTCACCCGCCCTGAGACTGCCGAAATTCTGCGTCAAATGTACCCGCCGCGTCACCGGCAGGGCTTCTGTGTCTGGTTTACCGGTTTGAGCGGGGCCGGCAAGTCAACGATTGCCGCGATCCTCAACGTGCTGCTGCTCGAGCGGGGCAGGATGCCGACAGTGCTCGACGGCGATGTAGTGCGAACCCATTTGTCGAAGGGATTAGGCTTTTCGCGTGAGGATCGCGATACCAATATCTTGCGGATCGGCTTTGTCGCCAGTGCAGTAGTTAAGGCTGGTGGCGCAGTGATTTGCGCTGCGGTCAGCCCCTATCGAACAGCACGGAATGAGTGCCGGGCTATGATCGGCAGCGACCAGTTTATCGAAGTGTTTGTCGATACGCCGATCGAAGTCTGCGAACAACGTGATGTCAAGGGGTTATATGCCAAGGCGCGCCGTGGTGAATTGCGCGGGTTTACCGGCATCGATGATCCGTATGAGCCGCCGCTCAATCCTGAGCTGGTGCTGACAACCACGGATGTGATGCCGGAAGAGAATGCACGCAAGATAATTCGCTATCTCGAAGAGCAGGGATTCCTCGAGGCATAAGCGCGCGCTTGCCATCATAACGCCGGCGTTGCGCGCGAGGCATCGGTTCATTTGCTAGCAAGGCGGTAGGTGCATGCGGGTTGTTCATCTCAGCACGAATGACATCAGCGGCGGCGCAGCGCGGGCGGCCTACCGGCTCCATCGGGCGTTGCTGGCTAGTGGTTGCCAATCAACGATGGTGGTCGCCAACCGCCGCAGTGACGATCCGACAGTGCAGGCCATCCCATCGGCGGTGCATTGGTTTAGTCATTGGCTGCGGCGCTGGCGGGGTTGGCAAATCCGGCGCGCGTTTCAACCGTACCACCAGACCCGCCCTGATGGGTTTGAGCAGTTTAGCGATGATCGCAGCCGGTACGGCGGTGAGGTGGTGCGCGCGCTGCCGCCGTGTGAGGTGATCAACCTGCATTGGGTGGCTGGTTTTGTTGACTACACCTCGTTCTTCCGGTTGGCGCCGCGACGTGCGCCGGTGGTGTGGCGGCTCTCGGATCAGCAGCCTTTTAGCGGAGGGTGCCATTACGATGACGGTTGCGGTCGCTATGCAGACGCATGTGGCGCTTGCCCGCAACTCGGTTCGCGTGATGAACACGATCTCTCACGCCAGATCTGGCAGCGAAAGCGAGCTGCGCTGGCGGCGGTGCCTGCTGGGAGGCTGCATATCGTGGCGCTCAACCGGTGGATGGCTGCTGAAGTGCAGCGTAGCTCGCTCTTAAGCCGGTTTCCGGTGCATATCATTCCAAACGGCCTTGATACCGCCGTGTTTGCGCCGAACGACCGCGCAAGCGCGCGCGCTGCGTTGGGTTTACCGCTACACGCGAGGATTGTGTTGTTCGTGGCGGTTTCGGTCAATAATCGCCGGAAAGGGTTCGCCGAACTTGCCGCTGCCCTTGCCGGCCTCGCTGATGAACCCGATCTGCTGTTGGTTTCGATTGGGCGCAACCCGCCGCCGATCGCGGCGCCGATCCGGCACCACGCGCTAGGTGTGATCGCTGATGATCCTCGGTTAGCATTGGCGTATAGCGCCGCTGATCTATTCGTCATCCCTTCTCTGCAAGATAATATGCCTAGCACGGCGCTGGAGGCGTTGGCTTGCGCGACCCCAGTAGTCGGGTTTGATACTGGTGGGATCGGCGAATTGGTGCGTCCCGGCCAGACGGGTTGGTTAGCGCCGGTTGGTGATGTCACCGCGCTGCGCGAAGCGATCCGCCGGCTGTTGCGCAATGAAGATGAGCGTCTGCTGATGAGCCGCATGTGTCGCGAGATTGCGCTTGCCGAATATCGGCAAGAGGTGCAGGCCCAGCGTTATCTTGAGCTGTACCACCGGATTGTGGCAGAGGCGAACGAAAGCGCAGCACGCGCGAACAATCGCTACAATCAGCGACCTTCCTAAGATGGCATTACAGTGTGTTGGCGGCGTGTACCGTAAACAGTTTGATGAAGTTTTTGGAGCGTTTTTCAATTGAGATAATCTCTCAAGGATGTGACGGTTTTGTCATAACCTTCTTTGAGTGATGACATCTTCCTGTCACATGAGATCGTTACAACTAGGATGCGGAACACAAGATTAAATATGCTAGCTTAAGCGGTCTGTTCTCCTTGCTGCCAGCAATTCCCCCCTCCCACAGACCGGAGCTTGCTGTATGTTATTGCACCTCACTGTGCCAATAGCAACGCCCACATCGCTTGGAGGGTCGCTTGGAACTCAAACAGTATCTCCTTTTTGTTTGGCGCTGGATATGGCTCATTATCCTATTCGCCGTTATTGGCGCCAGCGTGGGCTTTGTCTTTTCCCAACGACAACCCCCCCAATACGTTGCCTCAACGATGCTGATGGTCAATCAGAATCAGGGCAATACCCGTCCGCCAACGTTTGACGAGCTGCGGGGGCGTGAACGCTATTCGCTCACGGTGCGCCAGCTTTTGTTGGTGCGGCCAGTGCTCGAACGCGCGGCAGCAATGGTCGGAAACATAACCGCCTCGCAATTGTTGGCGCGGGCCAGTATTACTGAGGTGGGCAAAACAGAGTTGTTTCTGCTGACCGTTCAAGATACTGACCGGCAGCGAGCGGTTGCACTGGCAGACGCCATTGTCACCTCGTTTCAAGCTCTCGAGCGCGATCTGCTTGATGCTGAGTTTGCCGAGCATTCGATCCTCATCGTGGTTGATCCAGCCTATGCTGAACCGCAGCCGGTTGGCCCTAACTATACCCGCAACATCATCCTGAGCGTGGTCATTGCGATCTTGATCGCAATTGCGATCGGGTTTCTGTACGACTATTTCAATACCCGCATCAACGATGAAGACGATCTCGATCGACGGGGCGGCGGGCGGCCACTCTTGACGATCGGTACTATCAAAGGCAATACGCCGGCGGCCCAATTGATTACCTTAAGTAATCCGGCTGCGCTAGAGGCCGAAAGCTACCGGACGTTTCGTCTCTATCTTGATAGGCTGGAGGCTGCTAAACGCCCGCAGGTGATTGCCGTAATTAGCGCGGCGCCCGGTGAAGGGCGGAGTTTGACGGCGGCCAATCTGGCGGTGGCCTTGGCGCAGACGGGACGCCGGGTAGTGTTAGTTGATGCGAATCTCCGCAACCCTACCTTGCATACCTTCTTTAACCTTCCCTATCAGAGCGGCTTGACCAATCTGCTGCGGGTGAGTGTACGGCCCTTGGAGTCATTTTTACAGGTGACGCCGCAACCAAATTTGTATGTGCTAACAGCAGGGATGATGAGTGGGTTGCCGGCTCAACTGTTGGGATGCCCCCAATTGGAAACGGTGCTGGCGACGTTGCGTCAATCTGCCGATGTGGTCATTATCGACACAGCACCGCTGTTCCCCTTCGCCGATACCGCACTCTTGCTGGGTGCAGTTGACGCGACATTGCTCGTCGTGCGCGCGAACCATACCAACGAGGAGGCGTTGCGCCGAACATTCGATATGCTCAGCCAGACCAAGGTGGCATGTTTGGGAGTTGTGCTCAATGGGGTGAAGCGGCGCTGGCGTTGGCCAGCGATGAAGGTTCGTTTCGCCCGGTCAGCGGCGCCAACTGCGCTGGCGCAGCCGGGTGAGATTGCCGGCGAGACTGGCGATTGAACAGATGTTTTCGACAGGGGAAGGTAAGCCGTGAAAACTGATACAACGCCTCACGTACTGATTACTGGCGGCGCGGGGTATATTGGTTCCCTGTTGACCGGCGTATTCTTGCAGCAGGGTTGGTCGGTAACGGTGGTTGACGATCTGCTCTTCGGCGGCGCGTCGCTGCTTGGGTACTGGCATCATCCGCAGTTCCGCTTTGCTAAAGGTGATGTTTGCGATCCGGCTGTTTTGCGGGCGAGCGCTGAGGGTATCGCTGTGGGTGATCTGCCGCCAGCTCACTTTGATGCGGTCGTCCATTTAGCTGCGATTGTCGGCTTTCCGGCCTGCCAGATGGTAGGGCCGCAGGTGGCATGGCGCTACAACTTCGAGGGCACGAAACGGGTCTTTGCTGCGGCTGACGCCGCGCGGGTCGGACGGTTGATCTTCGCGTCAACCTACAGCAACTATGGGTTGTCGCCAGATGGCACGCCGGTAACGGAAGAGTCGCCGCTCAACCCGCAATCGCTCTACGCCGAGACCAAGGTCGCCGCTGAGCAGTTTCTGCGTGACCAGACTGCCGGCGCGACGACGATCCCGGTCCTCTTCCGGTTTGCGACCCTCTTTGGGATCTCGCCGCGCACCCGGTTTGATCTGATCATCAACCAGTTCGTGCTCGAAGCCATCACGCGCCGCAAGCTGATCATCTACCAGCGCGGGTATGCCCGTTCGTTCGTGCATGTGCGTGATGTCTGCGATGCAATTTTGCTCGGTTTAATGGCGCCGCCGGCGACGATCAATCGCCAGATTTTTAACGTCGGCAGTGACGAGGGGAATTACACCAAAGATGAGATCGTGGCGTTGGTGCAACGCTATGTTACGGGGACGATCGTGGAGTATAAAGACCTCACCTTTGGCGGCGATATGCGTGATATTCGTGTTTCATTCGCCAAGATTCGCGAACAGCTCGGTTTTCGGCCTCGCATCAGCGTCGAGGAGGGGATCCGCGAGGTGGCAGGAGTGTTGTTGAATGGCGTGATCAAAGACGCGCTCGATAGCCAATATCGCAACGCGCAGTTTATCGTCCAGTAGGCGGCCTAGCGCCGCTGCACCCATCCCAGTAAGCAATTATCCATTCAACTGAGGTGCCTATGCAGCTCGATACGCAACGCTGGCCCGATAGTCATCAGTTTTGGCAAGATAAGCGCGTGGTCGTGACCGGTGGTGCCGGTTTCCTTGGTTCATATGTGGTCGAGAAGTTGCACGAGCGTGGCGCCAACAGCGTGTTCGTACCGCGCTCCCACGAGTATGATCTGCGGCAGGTAGAAGCGATCCGGCAGTTGTTGCACGATGCACGTCCCGATATTGTGATTCACATGGCGGCGCGGGTCGGCGGCATTGGCGCTAATCGCGACCATCCCGCCGAGTTTTTCTACGATAACTTGATGATGGGCGTGCAGTTGTTTCACGAGAGCTGGCGCTTTGGGGTGACCAAGTTTGTCACGATTGGCACCGTCTGCGCGTACCCGAAGTATACGCCGGTGCCGTTCCGAGAGGATGATCTCTGGAATGGGTATCCCGAAGAGACGAATGCGCCGTATGGGTTGGCCAAGAAGATGCTGTTGGTACAGGGTGAAGCCTATCGCCAGCAGTACGGCTTTAACTCGATCTTCCTCTTGCCGGTCAATCTGTACGGGCCGCGTGATAACTTCGACCTCGCAACCTCACACGTCATTCCGGCCCTCATCCGCAAATGTATTGAGGCTGATGAACAGGGTGCGAGTGAGATTGTGGTCTGGGGCGATGGTTCGCCGACGCGCGAGTTTATCTATGCGGCTGACGCTGCCGAAGGTATTCTGTTAGCCGCTGAACGGTACAACGACCCCGATCCGGTCAATATTGGCAGCAGCTATGAAATCAGCATCCGCGATCTCGTTATGCTGATTGCAGAATTGACTGGGTTTCGCGGCAACATTGTCTGGGATACGACCAAGCCAAACGGCCAGCCGCGGCGTAAGCTTGACGTGTCGCGGGCATGGGAACGGTTTGGATTCCGGGCGGAAACGACCTTCACCGACGGCTTGCGGGCGACGATCGAGTGGTATCGCGCCAATCGTGAACCAGCGACAGCGATGCGCGTGGTAGGAGAAGCGAGGTGATATGCTTGTCACGACGTATGCTACTCCGTCCCTGAGCGCGCTGCCACTCTCAACGCGGCAAGGCTGGCCGTGGACGGTGGCGACGCCGCCGGCGCCGTCGTTGCTGCCGAATGGCCGGCCATGGCCACGGATCACGATTGTTACCCCGTCGTACCAGCAAGCGCACTACCTCGAAGAGGCAATCCGTTCCGTTCTCTTGCAGGGCTATCCCAATCTTGAATATATCGTGATGGATGGGGGCAGCCATGACGGTAGCGTCGAGATTATCCGGCGCTATGAGCCGTGGCTAACGTATTGGCAATCGCAGCCTGATGGTGGTCAGTCGGCGGCGTTGGCCGATGGTTTTGCCCGTGCCACTGGCGAGATTCTGGCGTGGATCAATTCGGATGATCGCTTGCTGCCGGGAGCCTTGCAACGGGTCGGTCGTTTCTTTGCCGATCGGCCATGGTTGGCGTTTGCGAGTGGTGATGTCAATTTTATCGACGCTCAGGGGCAAGTTATCGAGCGAATTTTTGCTTTGCCGCCCAACCCGACGCTGACCGCGTGGTTAGGGGTGCATCGCTGGCCGCAACAAGGCTGTTTCTGGCGGCGCAGCGTCTACGAACGAGTGGGTGGCGTTGATCGCAGCTTGCGTTTCTGCATGGATCGCGATCTCTTCATTCGCCTGAGCGCCGCCGGTCCGAGTCGGCGTTTGCCGGGGCCGCCATTGGGCGATTTTCGTCTGCACGATGATGCGAAGACTGCGACGCTGCTGACCATCTGGCGGCGCGAGCATGCGCTCTTATTGCGCCGGTATGGGCGACCGTTAAGCGCGCAACAATACGCTGGGCTGCGTGTACTCTGGTGGTTATGGAAAAAGCACGCTGGGGTGCGCAGGCGTCTCTACTTGAGCTATGGACTTGAGTGCTAGCGTGGTGTTGCTATGGTTGTTGACGGATCGATTGCACTAAATCCATTTGCACTCGCGGTGCTCGGCTTGGTCTGCGGCTATGCGATCTGGCGTGGTCGGCCAGAGATTCCGCTGGCACTCTACCTGTCGGTCTCGTTATGGGCGCGTACCGTGTTTGTCGGACCGATCGCAGCCGTCTGGCCGCTGTTGGCGATGATAGTGCTGGCGCTGATCCGGTATATGCACACTACGCAATCGTGGTCGTTGCTACCCCGCCAGTTCGATCGCACGATCGAGCGAATCTTGCCGGCAAGCGATCGGTGGATCGTGCCGTGGATGGGATTGTGGTGGGGGTGGGCGCTCTGTGTCCTCTTCCAGTTTGGGTTGAGCGATAAGATGCAAATTGCCCGTTCGCTCATACTCTACATTATTATCGGTTCGCTGGTTGCGCTCTTGGCGGTGCGCGATGCGGCTGCTGCCCGCCGGTTTGCTCTGACCTATCTGTTGACCAGCGTATACGGGTTGTACGCGGCATTACAGTTTATCAATGTGCCGCTCGACCATCTGCTAACCGATCCCGGCTTGTCGTCATTACCGTACCGCAACCTTGGCATCCGGAATTACCATCACTTTTCGCACCATCTCGGCGTTGCCTTTCTGTGCGGGGTCGGTCTGTTCTTGCAAGCGCGCCGGTTGCTTGCCATAGCGGCGTTTCTAGCGTTAACCATCGTCTGCGGCTACGGCATTTTCCTCACCGGGGCGCGCCAATCACTCAGCGGTATTGGGATTGCGTCGCTGTTGATCTTTGCTTGGGTCGTGGTGCGCCGGGGCGCACGGCTGCGTCGGGTGTCAGTGGCGCTCGCGACGACGCTGATTGCGGTCATTTGGATCTATCAAGTGGCGCCGCATTTGATTGTCCGGGAGGGCGAGAACGGATTGGGCGATTCGTTCAATGTCTTCGCCGATCGGGGCTGGCTGTGGCAGATCGGCTGGAGTTATTTCCTCGCTTCGCCGGTGTGGGGGTGGGGGTTTGAGCAGAAGCTTTGGTCGCACAATTTGTTTATTGGGACACTGGCCGATCAAGGGCTTGTGGGCATGGTCTTTTTTGTTGGCTATTTGATTTGGGCCGGGCGACGGTTGCCGTCGATTTGGGCGCAGACTGCCGCCGATGATCGTGGCATCTGGCAGGCAACCTTCTTTGCCGTTGTCATCTTTGCCCTCGTGCATGGGCAAGCTTCAGGCAACACCATGTCCACCGCCCATTTGCACTGGCCGATGTGGGCAGTGTGGGCTTTGAGCGCCGGCGTGGTGGGGGTGTCAGCGGCGCAACCGCAACCAATCCCGTCGTATGCGCGCCAGCGTGAGCTACAGGCAGGAGTGCAACCGTGAGTCATGAAACGCGTATAACCTTCGGCATGATCGTACTCAATGGCGAGCCGTTTCTGCGCTACAACCTGCGTGCCATCTATCCGTTTGCCCACCAGATTATTGTGGCCGAGGGCGCAAGCCCGCGCGCAACCCACGCCGCTACGCCCGACGGCCATTCGATCGATGGCACCTTGCAAGCGTTGTATCGCTTTAAAGCCGAAGAAGATCCCGACGATAAACTGATCATTGTCACAGCCGAGATGTGCGGCCATCCCAACGGCTTTTGGCCGGGCGAAAAGGATGAGCAGAGCCGGGCCTATGCCGAACGGGCGACCGGCGATTGGCTGTGGCAGATCGATGTCGATGAGTTTTACCATCCGGCTGATATCGAGCGGGTCATGGCCTTTCTCCACCAGCATCCCGATACGACCTGCCTCTGCTTTCGCGCCTACAACTTCTGGGGCGGGTTCGATTATGTCGCCGACGGGGGCCTTTTCTGGCATCGCCAATACCAAGGTGAACCGTGGGGCCGATACCGACGGGTGTTCCGCTGGCGTCCGGGTTATGTCTATGATAGCCATCGTCCGCCAACCATCGTTGATGAGCGGGGGCGCAATATTACTCGTCGTCGTATCTATCACGCTGATGCTTTTGGTGTGTGGATGTACCATTACTATTTGGTCTTTCCGCATCAATTCACTCGCAAAGGCGCGTACTATCAGAACCAGCCTTGGCCACGAGAACGAGAACGGCTGCGAAAGAATTTGGATTTGCTGCAAGAGGTCAATATATCGAATGGATTGCGCATCATGGATCAGTATGGCACGCAGAATTGGCTCGTTCGCTTTACCGGCCAGCATCCGCAGCCCATTCTTGATTTGCGCGCCGATCTTGCGGCTGGCAGGATCACGACCGAATTGCGCCGCACCGATGATATCGAGCGTTTACTCGCCGATCCTCGCTATGCGCAGATGGTGCAGGCAGCGGCCCGGCGGGAATGGCTGCGGACATGGCGAGATCATTTGATCTATCTGCTGTGGTGGCGACCGCGCGCGCAGGTGGTGCAATGGGTGCGTGAGCAAACCCCGCCTGCGGTGGTGAAGCGGTTGCCGCCTGCTGTGCAACGCAAGTTTATTCCTGAACATCGCCGGCGCTATCAAGAGCAGCTTGCCCGCTATCAGCGTTCTCTGCGTTCAGGAGATACCGCATGAACCAACCGCTCTTTAGCATTATTACGATTACCCTCAACTGTGCAGACGATGCCGAACAGACGGCGCGCAGCGTGTTAGGACAAGATTTTAGCGATGTTGAGTATTTTGTGAAGGATGGCTGTTCAACCGACGGCACTCCAGAACGGTTGCGGGCGCTCGGCGTGCGTGTGATCGTTGCGCCTGATAGCGGGATTTACGAGGCGATGAATCAGGGCATTGCCCATGCCCGCGGGCGCTACATCTGTTTTATGAATGCCGGTGACAGGTTTGCCGGGCCTGATGCGCTGAGCGCGGTCGCTGCGGCGCTAGCCCGCTATGGCGAACCCGATTTTCTGTACGGCGATGTCCGCTCGTTTGGCCACCATCCCTACCTTGGACGCGGGCGTGCCGGTGAAGGCCGTTTGATCATCTATCCTGATCGGCTTAACCGGTTTTGGCTCTATCGCAAAATGATCTGCCACCAGAGCTGGTTTGTGCGCCGCGAGATTTATGCCGCCCAGCCGTTCGCAACCGATTACCGCATCCTCGCCGATTATGCCTATCTGCTCGATATGATCTTGCGCCGACGGGTGCGCTACGGCCATCTGCCGAAAGAGATTGCGCATTTTGCCGGCGACGGAATCAGCAGCCAACGCTCACCGCGGCGTGATGCCGAACGGGCGCGCGCGTTGGCAACGGTCTATGCACCGTGGGAACGCCAAGCGTATGAGATGATCTTCAGGGGAATGCGATGGCTCAACCGCACTCTTATCTACCCAATGATCCCGCTGTTGCCCGAACGGCTCCGTGCCCGACTGAGCGGTCTCTGACGGCTAGGCGCCGGATTGTGCATATCTCGACTGTTCACCAGCCGTTTGATCAGCGCATTTTTTACCGCGAGTGCGCGAGTTTGGCTGCGGCAGGCTATGAAACGCATTTGCTCGTGCCGTTGCCGGTAACGGAGCTGGAGCGGCAAGGGGTGCAGTTGCACAGCGTGGGCGTGCCGGCTGAGCAACAGTTGGCATTGGGCCTCAAACGGCGTTGGCGGCGAGTGTGGCAGGCGGCGCAGTTGGCGCGCCAATTGCGGGCCGACCTGTATCATCTCCACGATCCTGAACTGATCCCGCTGGGTCTTTGGTTGAAGGCGACCACGCGAGCAAGGGTCGTGTTTGACAGCCACGAAAATAATACGGCCTACCTGCGCCAGAAATATTATCTGCACCCGCTTGTGCGCGGCCCGTTGTTGGTCAGCATGGAGGCGCTTGAGCGGTTGGCGGCGCGCGTTTTTGATGCAATCATCACGGCCGATCGCGGGGTGGCCGATCTCTATCTGCGCCGGTTTCGTGCTCGCCGGGTGATCACTATTCACAACTTTCCTCACCTCGATCTCTTTTTGCAACAACCGCCGCCTGCCGATGATGCCCCGTTCGATCTAGTCTTCCACGGCACATTTCCGCGCTACAACCTCGAAGTGACCTTTGCGGTCGCCGAGGCGTTGCGCCGGCGCGGACGGCGGGCGCGGTGGCATTTCTTTGGGAAATGTTTTGAGACTGAGTGGGCGCAGGCAGAGATTGCCCGGCGCGGGTTGCGCGACGATATCGTGATCGATGCCCAGATGGTGCCGCACGATCAAGTGGCAGCACGGGTGCGCCAAGCGAAAATCGGGTTTATTCCGCTGCCTGATTTACCCAAGTTTCAACACAATATCCCGACCAAGCTGTTTGAATTTATGGCGCTGGGCATGCCGGTCGTGCTCAGTGATTTGCCGCCGAGTCGCCCGTTTGCCGGTGATGGCCGCTGCGCGATCATGGTGCCGCCGCACGATTACGATGCGTATGCTGATGCGATCATCCGCTTGCTCGACGACCCGGCTTTGCGCCGGGCAATGGGCGCTGAGGGTCGCCGGCGCGTGATCCATGAGTACAACTGGCAACGGGAAGCGCAGTATCTCTTTGCGTTGTACCACGAATTGTTATGAGCTATCACCGTTATCCGCTGCGCCTCATCATTACGGCTGATGATTACGGCGCTTCACCACGTATCAATGCCGCCATCGAAGCATGTCTGGCCGCCGGCGCACTGCGGGCAACGTGTGTGATGGCGAATATGCCGGGCTATGGCGAGGCGAGCCGCCTGCGACAACAGTTTCCCGATGCCTCGATTGGGTTGCATTGGAATCTGACGGCTGGCAGGCCGGTCGCACCACCCGATCAGGTGGCTAGTCTGATTGATGGGCAGGGGCGTTTCTGGCCGGCAGCCGCCTTTCGCCGGCGTTGGTTGCTGGGTCGAATCGCGCCGGAGCATGTGCTGCGTGAACTGCGCGCGCAGTATGACCGGTTGGCGCTGGTGGCTGGCCAGCCTGATTTCTGGAATACGCATCAGAATATTCATCTCTTGCCGCAGCTCTTTTCATTAACGGTCGCGGTTGCACGCCAACTCGCCATTCCGGCGATGCGCTCGCATCAGCGCCTCTGGCTGCCGCTACGAGGTGCGTCACTGCGAGATCGGCTGATTCAGCCGTTGGCGTGGCTTAAAGGGCAGGTGATCGCAGGATGGGCGGCAGCGGCGGTACGCCAAGGCATGCGGATGCCGGCCGGTCTGATCGGTCTGCCGGAGTCTGAAGCGGGTCTGATAACGCTGGCTCAGATGGTGGCGCAGATGCCGCGTGCGCGCGTGGCACCGGTGGAGCTGGTCGTGCATCCGGCGTTGCAGAGTGCCGCCGAACGTTCTGGCGCGTTGGCAGAGGTGCAGGCGCGTGAATATGCCCTGTTGCGCGATCCGAGTTTGGTTGATCGGTTGGCTGCCGTGGGCGTGCAGACGGTTGGCTTCGAGGCATTGGCATAATGCATATCCTCTACTTGCACCAATATTTCACCACCCGCGCCGGTGTTGGTGGCACCCGCTCGTATGAGTTTGCCCGTTTTTTTATCCAGCAAGGCCATCGGGTGACGCTCATAACCGCAGCCGATCGGCAGACGCCGTGGTCAGGCGGATGGTGGCGGCGGCGCGACGTTGATGGTATTCATGTCATCGAAGTGCGGGCCGGCTATGCCGATTATAGCCGTGGTACGGCGATTGGCTATGGGCAGCGGATTATTGCCTTTATCCTTTTTGCGCTGACCAGCTTGCTGGCTGTGTTGCGGGTCGAGCGGCCCGATGTGGTGTTTGCTACCAGTACGCCGCTGACGATTGGCATTCCCGGTATGGTGGCTAGCCGTTGGCATCGTGCGCCGCTGGTCTTCGAGGTGCGCGATCTGTGGCCGGAAGCACCGATCCAGATGGGAGCGCTGCGCCAACCCTTGCTGATTCTAGCTGCGCGCTGGCTCGAACGCGCCATCTACCGCCGGTCATGTCACATTATCGCGCTCTCGCCCGGCATGCGGCAGGGGATCATCGCTGCCGGCGTTGCGCCGGAAAAGATCAGCGTCATACCTAACGCTGCCGATCTCGATCTCTTCCACCCGCAGCGCGATGGCCGCGCGTGGCGCGTGCGGCTGGGTAATCCGCCCTTTCTCGCTCTCTACTTTGGCACGATGGGAGACGCCAACGATGTGCGGCAGGTGATTGAGGCGGCGCGGGTGTTGCAAGCGCGCGGCTGTGACGATGTGCTGATCGCACTGGCCGGGCAAGGTCGCCAGCGCTCTCAGCTTGAGGCATTAGCGCATGAGTATGGTCTGCGCAATGTGCGCTTTCTCGATCCCTTGCCCAAAGTTGAAGTTGCCGATCTAGTCGCCGCTGCCGATGTCTGCCTGACCATTTTCAAAGCGGTGCCGGTGCTGGCTACCTGTTCGCCTAACAAGTTGTTCGACACCCTAGCCGCCGGGAAGCCGGCTATTGTCAATACACCGGGTTGGTTGCGCCAATTGGTTGAAGAGCATCAATGCGGTCGCTATGCCCGCGCTGGTGATCCCGCTGATCTGGCTGCACAGATCCTCTTCTTGCGCGATCATCCTGATTTCACCCGCCAAGCCGGTTGCAATGCGCGAGCGCTCGCCACACAGCAATTTGATCGCCGGCAACTGGCGGCGGCGGCGTTGGCTGTCTTGCAAACCTGCGCGCTGCGCTAAAGGTTGGTTGCAGGGGCATGAACCCTATGACGGATAGGGGACGCGGAGAGTGTCTTCTAAAGGTTGGGTGATCTTGCCATTGCAAGCGCCACCATCTCCCGCTCTCCTGATGTCAGTGCGAGCGGCGCGGTAGGGGCCGAGCAACGCTCGGCCCGCCGCGAGGTGTAGCAATCCCCCGCGAATGCGCGCGGAAGGGGGCGGGGCTGAGGGTTGGGGGCTCTCGCAACGACATCTAGCCCGGTCATTGCGCGCGGCGCGCGGTGAATGCCCATCACTGCTCTAACGCCTGTTGCACCGCCACTTCCAACGAACTAGCCCGAAACGGCTTCTCAATCAGCGGCGCATCGGTAATCTCAATTCCTTGCAATGCGGCAAACCCGCTCATATAAAGCACCTTGATCGCCGGTACTATCTGCCGCGCTTGCTTCACTAAAGCCCGTCCGTTTATCTCTGGCATCACCACATCGGTAAGGAGGAGATCGATCTGCTCGTTGCGCAGGATCTCTAGCGCCGTCTTGCTATCTTGGGCGGCGAAAGCGGTGTAGCCAAGATTGCGTAACGTGGTGACAGTCATACGTAACAGATCCGGATCATCATCCACCACCAATATCTGCGCCTCGCGGCGCGATGTTGGCTCGATCACAACCGGTTCCTCGACTGCCGGCTGGTCGGCGCACGGCAGATATAGCCGCACTGTAGTGCCGATCCCCGGCGTCGAGTAGATTTGCGCCGTGCCACCCGATTGGCGGGTAAAGCCATAGACCATCGCCAACCCGAGCCCGGTGCCGCGCCCGCGCTCTTTGGTGGTGAAGAAGGGTTCAAATGCGCGCGTGGCCACCTCTGGCGGCATACCGGTGCCAGTATCAATCACGTCGATCACGATATAGCAGCCGGTTGCAAGAATGGCAAGCAACATCGTGTCTTCGTTGGTGACGCGCTGCTCTCTGATTTTGATGGTTAAGTTGCCACCGTTTGGCATAGCGTCGCGGCTGTTAATGACCAGATTAAGGATCGCTGCCTCAAGCCCCGCCCGGTCGGCACGGGCCGGCAAGGTGGTTTGCTCGATTAACTCAAGCTTAATCGCCGAACCGACGGTCACTTGGATCAGCGGCAAAAATTCACGCAATACTTGACTGACATCAATAGTGGTCGGCGCTAACGGTTGCCGACGGGCCACCGCCAAGAGACTCTTGGTCAGTTCGGCACCACGGAGCGCCGCGTGCAACGAGGCTTCGATCATCTGCCGCGTCGCTTCATCGCCTTGCCAATCATTGAGCGAAAGATCAAGATTGCCGATGATGATGCCGAGCAGGTTGTTGAAATCGTGGGCTAACCCGCCGGTGAGTAAGCCTAGCGCTTCGAGTTTCTGCGTTTCGCGGATGCGCTCATCGAGCTGTTTGCGCTCGGTAATGTCGCTCAAGGCGCCGACCATGCGCGTCACCTTGCTGTCAGCGTCGCGCAACGCTTCACCCCGCGCCAAGATCCAGCGATAGTTACCATCGCGGTAGCGCATCCGAAATTCTATGTTGAAGGGTTCGCTGCCGGCAATGTGGCGATCGAGCGCCTTTGTCACTTCTGGCCAGTCGTCGGGATGGATGCGCTCGAAGAAGGTAGTGATGGTATTGGGCAGCTCATCCTCGCCAAATCCAAACAGCGCTTTCCACTGCGGCGAGAGATAGGTCACGCCGTTCACAATATCCCAATCCCATACGCCCTCTTGCACCGCGCGTTCAGCCAGCGCGTACCGTTCCTCGCTCAGCCGGAGCCGTTCAGCAATCACATGCTGCTCGATCACTGGCCCGGCGAGATGGCTGATAAATTGGAGGAGCGTGCGATCCTCGCTGGATGGTGACGTAGCCCGCGCCGACCAAACGGTAAAAGCGCCGATCACTGCGCCGCCGGCGCCGAGGATCGGTTCCGCCCAGAGCGTAGACAAGCTGCTCTCTTGCGCAGCGGACGCAAAACGCGCCCAGCCGGAATCAGAGTGCAATTCCGGCACGATCACGCGCTGCTGCGCGAGCAGCGGATACCAGATAGCGTCTTGCCCCGATTGAAGGCTCTGCTCAAGCATCTGGCTGAGCGTAGACGGCAGGTTGGGGGCGATGACGTGGTGTGGCTGGCGGGTGGCGAGGTCGAAGAACACAATTGCGCAGCGGGTGTCAGGTTGTTCTTCTTCAAAGGCTTGGATTAACGTGTTCATCAGGGTTTGCAAACTTTCACCTCCTAATAGGCTGGTGAAGAGTTGGACCCGGAGCCGTTCGTGTAATTCGAGTCGTTTCAAGGCGCTGATGTCGGTATGAGTGCCGAGCATGCGCACCGGCTTGCCATCGGTATCGCGCTCAACAATCGCCCCCACCGATAGGATCCATTTCCATCCTCCCTGCCGCATCCGCGAGCGAAATTCGACCCGATATTCGGGAATGCGCCCGCTGATATAATCGAGGTAGGTCTGGTAGACCGCGGTCGCATCGTTGGGGTGCAAGCGGTCGCGCCATTGCTGGTTGGTTTCGGTGAACGCAGCCGGATCGTACCCCAACATCGTTGCATATTCATCATTGACAACGATGTTGCCATCGCGCAGATCGAGATCGTACAACCCTTGATTGGCGGCACGTAACGCTAGTTCGAGCCGGCGTGCATTGATCTGAAGCGTTTGCAAACTTTCGTATTCAGTGGTGACATCGGTGAAAAAAACAAAAAGAAAAGTTTGGCCGTTGCCATAAGTGCCTCCCGGTGCGATATTGCAGTAGAAGATTGTGCCATCGCGCCGCTGACAAATGGTATTGAGTAGTGGTGCGTCATCGCCGGTGCTCATGCGCTGAAAGGCGTCAATGATTGCTGAGCGGGATTCGCTTGGGTGTAACTCTTCGATCAGCAGGGTGGTCATTTCCGCTGCCGAATATCCGAAGAGTACGTGCATAGCGCGGTTGGCCCAACGTACCTGTCGGCTGACCAGCTCGGCTTCGATCACGCCGTGCGGCGCATGTTCGACGACGGTGCGCAACCGGCTCGTTTCGCGGTCGGCCCAGCGCTGCATCCGCTCCTCGCGCTGCGCGATCAATGGCAGGCGCGCCAGATCGCTCTCGATCACGAGATCGACAATTGCCTGCTCGTTGACAAAATGCGTGACATCATATTCTTCCAAGGTGCAGATGAGCACGAGCGCAATGCCTACCGGCAGGCTGTAGCGCGCGGCTGGCCGGCAGGCGATTAGGGCCGATGGTTGAGTTTCGAGATGGGTGATCAGGTCGCTCAGCGTAGGAGCGAAGGAATAGCTAATCTGGGGAAAAGGAACAAACGTCTGGATGAGCGACTCCCGCAGATCATCAACGGCGAAGAAAAGGAGGTGGGTGCGAGTGCCGGCCATGGTGGTATCCTATGCGTACACCGAGGCGACAGATCGCACCGGGTATTTAATATTATATCACTCTGCTTCACTATCGCCTATAGCCTGAGACAGATGCTCGTTTTGCCACCCATCACCCCATGCGCTGTCGCGCGCTCGTCGCCATGCGTCGCCTTGGCTACGAGTGATGGTGATGTGTTGCAGGCCCTGCGCAGTGCAAACTTGGAGTTCGATCCGCCCGCTGCGGGTAACGGGGTGGCGCACGATCCGCCCGTTAGCCGGCGGCACGCCACGGCGTGCCGCAATGAGATAAGCGAACTTTTCGTCTTCAAACGGCGCTGCGGCGCCTTTGAGGCGACGTTGGAAGGCAGGCCGCGCAATCCGTTGCCCAAAATGACACCAATCATTACGGGCGGCGAGCGGGCACTCACCGGTGTGCGGGCACGGCGCTAGTATCTTGGCATCACGTTTGATCAGTTCACTGCGGATACTCAACATAGTTGCATAGCCTGCCGGGGTGCCCGGTTCAACCATCACCAACGCACCGTTTGTTCCTTTCCAGAGCCGGCTGAGCAATAGTATACGCACCGCCGGCTCGATCTCGCCGTAGACATACCCGGCGACCACGAGATCGCTTTCTGGCAGCCGGTCGAGGGCAAGCACATCACTGCGCTGCCACGTGATGGGAGGTAGATCGGCACCGGCGGCCAATTGCTCAGCGAGGCGCGCCATGGCCGGTTGCCGTTCGATCGCGACGATCCGGCGCAGCGACGGCCACTGTTCGGCAGCGGCCCAGATTGCGGCACCGCTGCCCGCGCCAACATCGAGCATGCGGGTCGGAGCAAAATTGGGTTGTGCCTCTGCCAACCGCTTGAACACAGCTCGTAGCGCGGCGTAGGTGGCCGGCATGCGCCATGCCGCATACGCTATTGCCTCAAGCGGCGAAGTGATGACCGGCGTGCTGCCGGTGCTCGCTTCCCGGTAGCGATTCGATAATGCAGTGGCGGTCTGCTCAAGCGTCGCCGCCGGCTGGGTGGCGATCACACGCTCTAGGGCGCGCTGTAGTGAAGGTGGTAATTGCATAGATGATACCCTTAACTCGTGCAGTTCGAGCTATGCTATCGCACGGCGCAGTGGACTCAAGAGCCGAGGCGCAAAGGCTGCAACTGCTACACCGCCCGGTGAGGGCCCCCGCTGCGCGTTTCGCACCTTCTGCGGCACCCTGACCTGCCCAACTGTCTAGCCGCGCTCACAACTCTCTGCGTTCTCTTCACCCGCCGCGGTCAACAAACCCTCACCCCAATGCGATGGCTCATAGCCCTACTTCCACCGTATCCCTACCATATTTCATGGTATACTAAGACATAGCACCCACTTGCAAAAGTTTTTCCTATCAAAAATCAAAGGTGCGGCCCGCTAGCCGCAGGAGTGCGGAATGAACCGTGCTGAACTGATCGCAGAACTTGAGCGCATTCTTGGCCCGCGCGGCGTGGTGGCCACACCCGATGCGTTGCTGACCTACGATGCTGATGGTTGCGTGATGGATACCCACGAGCCGCACGTGGTGGCCTTGCCAACTAGTGCCGAGCAAGTATCAGCGATTGTCCGGCTAGCCGCTCGCGCCGGCATGCCAGTCGTGCCGCGTGGCGCTGGCACCGGCCTTTCGGGTGGCGCAACCCCGATGCAGGGTGGCATTGTCATTTCTACTGCCCGCATGGATAAGATTTTACAGGTTGATACCGCCAATGGCCGTGTGTTGTGCCAGCCCGGTGTGATTAATTGGGAGCTGTCACAGTATCTCAAACCGTTCGGCTACCAATTCGCCCCCGATCCCTCGTCGCAAAAAGCCTGCACTGTCGGCGGCAATATCGCCAACAACTCCGGCGGCCCTCATTGCCTTAAGTATGGCATTACCGCCAGCCATGTGTTGGCCGTACAGGTTGTGTTGCCCGATGGTTCGATTGTGTGGACGGGTGATGGCAGTGCGCATACCCCCGGCTATGATCTGACTGGCGTGATCACTGGCTCGGAAGGGACGATCGGTTTTGTCACGGCGGCATGGTTGCGCCTAACCCGGCTCCCCGAAGCGGTGCGGGTAGTGTTGGCGCTCTTCCCCGATATTGCCGGCGCTTCCAACACGGTATCACAAGTGATCGCGAGCGGCTTGTTGCCGGCGGCGCTAGAGATTATGGATCGGCTAGCGATTAAGGCCGTCAATGACATGTACAAGTTAGGGCTGCCGGAAGCCGCTGGTGCTGCGTTGCTGATCGAGGTTGACGGCGTCGAAGATGGTCTCGACGAGCTGCTGCACGATATTACCGCGATCTGTTGGCGCAACGGCGCGATCGATGTTCGTCCGGCCCGCACGATGGCCGAGCAGAATCAGGTCTGGGCGGCGCGCAAGAATGCGTTTGGCGCGATGGGCCGCCTCGCGCCGACCTACTATCTGGTTGATACAGTGGTGCCGCGCACCAAACTACCGCAGACGATGGATGAAGTGGGCCGGATTTCGCGCGAGTTTCGTCTGCCGATTGCCAATGTCTTCCACGCCGGCGATGGTAACTTGCATCCGATTATCCTCTTTGACCGCCGCGATCGTTCCCAAAATCAGCGCGCGCTTGAAGCAGCCACTAGTGTGATGAAGGTGAGTATTGATTTCGGTGGCGTCATCAGTGGTGAGCATGGCATCGGCGTGGAGAAGCAAGATTATATGACCTTGCTCTTTACGACGGATGATCTAGCGGCGATGGCCGGGTTACACCAGAGTTTCGACCCGCACGATCTGTTTAATCCCGGTAAGGTCTTCCCTAAGGGGCGCGGTTGCGGCGAGCTGGCTGCGCTGCGCCGGTCAGGGGTGGCGTGGAGTGCTTTGAAGTCGAGTTAAGCCCATGAACCTCACACTGTTGCGCGCCGATCTCATAGCAATAAGCGGTGAGCAGTACGTCCGTGAACATCCTGTCGATCGCCGCATCTACGGCCAAACGCCATTGTTGGCGATTGCTCCCGGTTCACTCGAAGAGATGGCCCAGACGGTGGCCCGTCTCGCTGCCGAACCAATGGCGATTGTACCGTGGGGCGGTGGTACCCAGCAGACGTGGGGCCGTCCGCCGGCTCGCCCGTTTGTGATTGTAGAGACCAGTCGCCTAAACCGTATTCTCGACTATACCCCTGACGACCTGACTATTTCGGTCGAGGCTGGTATGACCTTGGGCGCACTGAGCGCCGCTTTGGCTGCCAATGGCCAGATGTTGCCGCTCGATTGCCCGTTGCCGGCGCAGGCAACGATTGGTGGCTTGCTCGCCACCGCAATGGATGGCCCACGCCGGTTGGGGTATGGCTCGGCTCGCGACTTGCTGATCGGCATTCGCGTCGTTGAAGCGACTGGGCGCGTCTCGAAAGCTGGCGGGATGGTGGTCAAGAACGTCAGCGGCTTCGATATGATGAAGCTCTATCTCGGCAGCTTCGGTACGCTGGCAATCATTGCGTCAGCCAATTTCAAGCTGATTCCGCAGCCACGGGCTGCAGCTAGCATCCTCTGCCGCGCCGCGACTCCGGCCCCGCTGTGGAAATTGGTCAATGCGATTGCTGCGAGCCAACTGGTGTCGGTGGCCGTTGAGTATCTTGAGGGGGTTGATCTCGCTGGTGCGCCGTGTGCGGTGGCGGTGCGCAGCGAGGGCTTGCCAGCGGCGGTTGAGCGCCATGTGCGCGATGTCACTGCGTTTGCTCGGCAAGCCGGCGTTAGCGCCGAATCGCTGCGCGACGCCGCCCATGAACAGCTTTGGAACGCGATCAATGATGTACCGCAGACGGCAACGCTCGCCGCTGATGAGCTGGTAGTGCGTGTGACCTGCCTGCCTGCCGATCTGAGCAATATACTGGCAGCGGCGCGCGCGGCTGCCCAGCGCGCCAATCTGCCGATGCAAGGTACGGCGCGCGCACTGAACGGTGTGGCCTATCTGCGTGTGCGCGGCCCGGCGGAAGCGTTGCGTGAGTGGCACGCTGCCCTGCTCAAAGCCGCGCCCCAGACGATGTTGCTCGCCGCGCCGCTGGCATTGATCGCCGAGCTGCCGGCTTTCGGCACGCACATCGCTAACCTTGATCTGATGCGCCGAATCAAGCAGGAGTTCGATCCCGCCGATCTGCTCAATCCGGGCCGGTTTGTGGTTGATCAAGCAGGATAGATGTAACAACCCGGCTCAAGCTCTCGCCCACGCAACGGATCGGGCTGATCCCGTCCTTCTAGGTTGGGCACCCGAGCACGTACACAACGTATCGCACATTCAGCCTGCGTCAGCGGGCTGCATAAGGATAGCCCGGCCCTTTAGGGCCGAACACCCGGCCCGACGATGGCAAACCGAGGGGCAAGACTGTAGCATAGAGGCACAAACGCTGAGCATATCATAAGGAGTATCTATAGTGTCTGTTGCTGTACCGGCAACCTTGATCGATGATCTCCGCGCTGCGCTGGGGGCTGATGCCGTTGTTACTGCCCCCGAAGCGCTGCTGACGTATGACTCCGATGGCAGTATGCTGGTCTCGCATCCGCCGGACGTGGTAGTGCTGCCGGCCACCGCCGAGCAGGCGGCCGAGGCGGTGCGGTTGGCTGCCCGCGCTGGCATGCCGATCGTGGCCCGTGGCGCTGGCACCGGGATTGCCGGCGGCGCAGTGCCGCTGCGTGGCGGCGTGATGATCAGCACTGCGCGTATGGATAAAACTCTGTCGGTCGATCTGCGTTCGCGCTTGGCAGTGGTGCAACCCGGTGTGGTCAACTCTGAACTCAATGCCTATCTCGCTCCTCGTGGCTACCAGTTCGCGCCTGATCCCTCTTCCCAACGGGCCAGCACCATCGGCGGCAATATCGCTACCAACGCTGGCGGCCCCCATTGCCTCAAATATGGCGTGACCAGCAATCATGTGTTAGCGGTCGAGGTGGTTGATCATACCGGCCAACGTTACTGGACGGGCGATGGCGTGCTTGATCCGGTTGGCTATGACTTGACTGGTCTCATTGCTGGGAGCGAAGGCACGCTAGGGGTGGTGACGGCGGCTATTGTGCGCCTGACACCACTGCCTGAATCGGTGCGAGTGGTGTTGGCGCTTTTCCCGTCGGTGGTGGCGGCGGCGGCGGCAGTGAGCGCTGTGATTGCTGCCGGTTCGCTGCCGACCTCGCTCGAATTGATGGATCACAACGCGATCCGGGCCGTCAATCAGGCGTATGAACTGGGTCTGCCCGAAACGACCGGTACGACCGCGCTGATTATCGAAGTTGATGGTGTCAATGATGGCCTTGACGATCAGCTCGATCAGATTATCGCCATCTGCCGCGCGCACGGCGCCTTTGATCTGCGCCCGGCCCGCGATCCGGCAACACAGGCCCGGGTCTGGACAGCGCGGAAGTCGGTAGCCGGCGCGATTGGTCGCCTTGCCCCGGCGTACTATCTGGTTGATACGGTAGTGCCGCGCACCAAATTACCGCTAATGATGGAGCAGGTCGAGCGGTTGCGCGCCGAGTACCGGCTAGAGGTGTGCAATGTCGCCCATGCCGGTGATGGTAATTTGCACCCGCTCGTGCTCTACGATCCGCGTGACCCTGATCAGCGCCGGCGGGCGCATGATCTGGCAGCAAGTGTGCTTGAACTGAGCATTGAACATGGCGGTGTGGTGAGCGGTGAGCACGGCATCGGGTTGGAAAAGTGCGAGTATCTGCCGCGCTTCTTCTCACCGGCTGAGTTGCAGTTGCACGCTACGATTCATCAGGTCTTCAATCCAACCGGCTGTTTTAACCCGGCCAAGATCTTTCCCGCTGACACGACCCCCGCCGAGTTGGCTGCTGCGCGCGCTGCCCGCTTGCAACAGCATGATCCAGCCCGCGCTGCCGCTGCGCCGGCTCCCGGTGCGTTTGTCGCCCCGGACACGCCGGCTGATGCTGCCGAGTTGCTCAATGCTTGCCATCACGCTGGCGTGGCAGTGATTCCGACCGGCGGCGCGACGGCTTGTGCGCCGGATGCAGTAACGGTCTCAACCTTGCGCTGGCACGGGCCACTGCTCTACGAGCCAGACGATCTGACGATCAAGGTGGCCGCCGGTACCTCGTTGGCCGAGTTGCAGGCATTGCTAGCGCCGCATAACCAGATGCTTCCGCTTGATATTGCTGATCCGCAGCGCAGCATCGGCAGTCTGGCGGCGATGGCGACCGATGGCCCGCGCCGTTTGGGTTACGGTTCGTTCCGTGATTGGGTGCTGGCGCTCGATGTGCTCGAACCCGATGGCGAACTGGTGCGGCTCGGCGCACAGGTGGTCAAGAATGTCACTGGCTATGATTTGGTGAAACTCTACGTTGGCAGCGCCGGTACCCTTGGCCTGATCACTGCGGTAGCGCTTAAGGTCTTTCCTCAGCCGCCAGATAGCGCGACCCTGCTTGCGCAGATGCCCGATTCGGCGACGGCATGCGCTCTGCTCGACGCGCTGGCCGCCTCGCGGTTGTTACCCACAGCGGTCGAATATCTGGCCGATAGCAATGGTGTGGTGGTGGCGATGCGGGCCGAAGGCCATCCGGCGGCGGTCGAGCGCCATCTGCGCGAAGCGGCGGCGCTGGCTCAGCAGCGCGGCGGCGCAGTGTCGGTTGTCCGCACTGCCGATGAGGCCGCGTTCTGGCGGCAGACCGTCACTCGCTATGCGCCGGTTGCCGATCTGGCGTTGCTGCGGCTGAGCGTCTGGCCGGCCCGTTTTGCTGCGGCTATTCAGACCATCGAGCAGGCTGCTCAACGCCAGCGGGTGGCGGTTGCCGTCACCGCTCATGCGCTCAACGGCATCATCTACCTTCAAGTGACCGGCGATCCAGCGCAAGTGGCTGCCTATCACACCGAGTTAGTCGTTGCATTTCCGCATACTCGCTTGCTCGTCGCCCCACCTGCGCTCACCCCGCCGGCGCCGGTGTGGGGCCAGCCGCCGGCGGCGCTTGACCGTATGCGTGCGCTCAAAGTTGCGATTGACCCCTATCACCGGATGCATCCGGGCGCATTTTGGTTTGCTGATTAGTGTTCATCAGAGGAGAAACACCTGTGACAGTGACTCAACCTTCGTCGCCTGCATCGCAGCCGGTCATTCCGCTGATGATCGGCTTTAGCGCAAAAGATAAACCCAGCTCTGACATTATCAACACCTGCGTTCACTGTGGGTTATGCCTCTCGTCGTGCCCGACCTACCGCGAGACCGGCCTTGAGATGGCTTCACCGCGTGGCCGGATCTATTTGATGAAGGCGGTAGATGAAGGTCGGATCAGCCTCGCCAGCGAGGTCTTTCAAGAGCAGATGAGCCTCTGTCTTAACTGTCGGGCGTGCGAAGCGGTGTGCCCGTCGGGGGTGCAGTACGGCGCGATCCTTGAAGCGAGCCGGGCTCAAATTGAGCAAGCCCGCGCTGGCAAGGCCGGCCCGCCGGCGACTCCCGGGGCGCCGGAGCCGAAGTTGCCGCCGCGTCCGCTCTGGCAACGCGCGTTGCGTGGCGCCGTCTTTGGGGTGCTGTTTAAGCGGATGGAGGTCTTCCGCCTCTTTTCAGCGATGATGCGCCTCTACCAGCGCAGCGGCGCGCAGTGGCTGGCGCGCAAGAGCGGTCTCCTCAAGCTGCTTGGGTTAGCCGACACTGAGGCAATGTTGCCCCCGATCAGCGACCACTTCAGCGTCCCGCAGGGACAGATATTGCCTGCTGAAGGCGAACGGCGTTACAGCGTCGCTCTACTCACCGGCTGTATTATGAGTACCGCCTTCGCTCACGTTCACGAGGCGACAATTCGTGTATTACGCAAGAACGGTTGTGAGGTAATCGTCCCACCCGATCAAGGTTGCTGCGGTGCGCTGCATACCCACGGCGGCGATCTCGATGGCGGGCGCGAGTTGGCCCGGCGTAATATTGCCGCGTTTGAAGGTTTGGGAGTAGATGCCATTATTGTCAATGCCGCCGGTTGCGGCAGCACCCTCAAAGAGTACGGCCATCTCTTGCACGACGATCCGGCGTGGCGCGAGCGGGCAGAACGGTTCAGCGCGAAGGTGAAGGATGTGCATGAATTTCTCGCTGGCATCGACTTCAACCGTGCAGCGTTGGGTCGGCTCGATCTCACCGTTACCTACCAAGAGCCATGCCACCTCGTGCATGCCCAACGAATTAGTGCCCAACCGCGTGCGCTGCTCACGGCTATCCCCGGCCTCACGCTGAAAGAGATGCCTGAGTCGTCGTTGTGTTGCGGCAGTGCCGGTATTTACAATGTCACCCAGCCTGACATGGCGATGAGCCTTGGCGCACGTAAAATCGACAATGCGCTGACAACTGGAGCTGAAATTATTGCGACGGCCAACCCCGGCTGCGCCCTCCAACTGGCTGGCGAGCTGCGTCGGCGTGGTAAGAAGGTGCAGGTGCGATATATTATCGAATTGCTCGATGAAGCGTATCGAAAATCTGCAACGACTGCCTAACAATCTGAGCAAGTGATTTCTAACAGTCCTGTGCAGCCATGCGAGAGTTGCACAGGGCTTGTTCATGTTGCGAAGATAGTTCAACGTATGTTATTATAATTGCACCAATTGGCACAAATATCGCGTCAGTACTGTAATACCGCTACCAAATCTCATCACACAGCAGAAAACAGGATAGGTGACAATCTTAGTAAAGCGGTCTAGGATCGAGTGCGACCACACTTGTCAAGCCTAGCCGATGTGACAGCGTGATGTAACAGGAACCGAACGCACAGTGTTGATCAATCCACGGCTTCTGCTATAATGTGGCAGCGATATAATGTGCTTAAATTCACAAGTTTGTGTGCGGATGAAGGATTCGCCCCATATCTAGTCTGGCCACGCCAATGAGTGAGATCAATCTTCACCCTGCTGCGTCCGAAATCGAGGCCGTGCGCGCTCAACTGCAACAGGCGCGCGGCAAACAGTTCTGGCGTTCGCTCGACCAATTGGTCGACACGCCTGCGTTCCGTGAGCTAGTCGCGCGTGAATTTCCGCAAGGTGCGAGCGAGCTAGCTGATCCGGTTTCACGCCGCACCTTCCTCAAGCTGATGGGGGCATCGCTGGCGCTTGCCGGTTTGTCGGGTTGTACCTTTGCAATGAGGCAGCCGCAAGAAAAGGTTGCCCCATTTGCCCGCGCACCACGCGATCAGATGCCGGGCATTCCTAACTATTACGCGACCGCTGTGACGCTTGATGGGTTTGCCCTTGGTGTGACGGTGAAGAGCCGGGAAGGACGTCCGATCAAGATCGAGGGTAATCCGGTCCATCCGGCCAGCCTTGGCGCAACCGATGCTTTTGCGCAGGCAGAACTGCTCGCCCTGTACGATCCCGATCGGCCTGAGACAGTGCGTCGGAGTGGCTTGCTGAGTACGTGGCAAAGCTTCGTCACCGCCATTACCGAGACCTTGCAGGTGCAGCGCGCCTTGCAAGGTCAAGGGATGCGGTTGTTGACGCCGACCATTACCTCGCCGACATTGCGAGCCCAGATTGCTGAATTGCTGACGAATTTCCCGGCGGCGCGTTGGGTGCAACACGATCCGGTTGGTCGTAGCAATACCTATGCCGGCACTGGGTTGGCCTTCGGCAAGCCATACGAACCGCGCTACAACTTTGCCGAGGCCGAGGTTGTCTTGGCGCTCGATGCCGACGTTGTCAGCGAGGGGCCGGGGCGTGTGCGCTACGCTCGCGATCTGATGCAGCGCCGCCGTGTTCGCGCCAATACCGAGGCGATGAGTCGGTTGTACGTTGCCGAGCCGGTCTTTTCGCCCACTGGCGCAATTGCCGATCACCGGCTGGCGGTGAAGGCAAGCCTGATCGGCCAATTGGCCGCTGCGGTTGCGAATGAGTTAGGTGTTTCGGCAGTTGCTCCGCCGACCGGTCTTAGCGAAGCACAGCAGAAGTGGGCTACGGTGGTCGCTGCCGATCTGCGTCGTGCCGGCAATCGAGCGGTCGTTGTGGTTGGTGAAGAACAACCGCCGGTGGTACATGCGATTGCGCATGCGATTAATGTGCAGCTTGGCGCTGTCGGCACGACGGTTGAGTATACCGATCCGGTCGCCCAGCCGTCCGATCCGCAGGATCTCGCGACATTAGTGAACGATTTGCGCGCCGGTAGCGTTGAGTTACTGGTGATCATTGATAGCAATCCAGCCTTTACTGCGCCGGCCGATCTTGGTTTTGCCGAGGCGATGCGGCTGGCCAAGCAGATCGTTGTGCTCAATCCTTACGAAGATGAGACAGCGGCGATGGCGACGTGGTTCATTCCGCTAGCTCATTCGCTCGAGTCGTGGTCGGACGCGCGTAGCTATGACGGCACGGCGAGTATCGTTCAACCGCTGATTATGCCGCTCTACGGTTCGCGCACTGCTCACGAGTTGTTGGCGTTATTGAACGGTTCTGTCGGAACGACTGACTATGATATTGTCCGTAACTACTGGCAGCAGCAGACCGGCCTTGAAGGGGTTGCATTCGATGATTTCTTCAAGCGGGCGCTTAGCACCGGCGTCATTGCCGATTCGCGGTTTGAAGCGCTGTCGGTTGAGTTGGTGCCTGACTTGTCTTTGCAAGCCCCAGCGCCAGCGAGCGAGCTTGAGTTGAATTTCCGTCCTGATCCGGCGATCTGGGATGGTCGCTTCGCAAATAATGGCTGGTTGCAAGAGCTGCCGCGGCCAATGACCAAGCTCACGTGGGATAATGCCGCATTAGTTAGCCCGCGCACTGCCATTCGTTTGTTGCGTCTTCCCTTCGATCCGGCAAATCTCGCTGCCCCCGGTCGCGCGCGTGAGCAGGCGCTCGAGCGTCTCATTCGCGAGAACGGACGGATGATAGATGTGACCACACCGGTCGGCACGCTTCGGCTGCCGATCTGGATTGTGCCCGGCCACGCTGATGATACCATTACCGTAACCCTCGGCTATGGTCGTACTCACGGTGGGCGGGTTGCTAAAGGAGCCGGTTTCAACGTCTACCGCTTGCGGCAGAGTGATAGTCCGTGGTTCGTGACTAACGTCAGCGTGAGCGCAACTCAAGAACGTTATCAATTGGTCAGCACGCAAGATCACTGGACGCTGGAAGGGCGTGATGTAGTGCGGGTTGGTGAGTTTGCCCGCTTTAAGCAAGATCCGAAGTACATTGCCAAAGAGGTCTACACCGAGAAATACGGTTCACCCGAACAAAAACCAAAATACCAATCGCTCTTGCCCGGTTTTGATTACAGCACCGGCAACCAGTGGGGCATGGTGATCGATCTCTCGGCGTGCATTGGCTGTAACGCCTGTGTCGTGGCTTGCCAAGCTGAAAACAATATCCCGATTGTTGGCAAGCAGGAAGTGGCCCGTGGTCGCGAAATGCACTGGATTCGGATTGATCGCTACTACGCTGGCGCAGACCTCGATAATCCAGAAGCCTACATGATGCCAATGACCTGTGCCCACTGCGAGCAAGCGCCGTGCGAATTGGTCTGCCCAGTTGCAGCGACGGTGCATGACGCCGAAGGCATCAACAATATGGTCTATAACCGCTGTGTCGGTACCAAGTACTGCTCGAACAACTGCCCCTTCAAGGTACGCCGGTTTAACTTCTTGCAGTACAGCGATCTCACCAGCGAGAGCTTAAAACTGATGCGCAACCCTGACGTGACGGTGCGGAACCGTGGCGTGATGGAGAAGTGCAGCTTCTGCGTACAACGGATCAGCGCGGCGCGGATTAAGGCCAAAGTTGAGGGTAATCGCCCAATTCGCGATGGCGAGGTCACCACCGCTTGCCAGCAGGTCTGCCCGACCGAAGCGATCATCTTTGGCGATATTAACGATCCAAACAGCCGGGTGGCCCAGATTAAGCAGCAGCCGCATAACTATACCGTCTTCGATGAGCTAAATCTCAAACCGCGCACGAGTTATCTAGCGCGAGTACGGAATCCTGATCAGGCGCTTGATGGCAGTGGTCACGCCGGGTAGAAGTAGGCTGGCCGAAGCAACTGGCCAATGGTAGAAATGAGTTATCGCCTATGATGCACGCTATCCGTAGATCGTTCTTTACCCGAGTAGCGCGGCTCGCGTGGTTGCCGCTCTGTTTGCTGCTGGTCGCTTGTCACGTTGATATGTACGATCAGCCAAAGTATAAGCCGAACGCGGTCAGCAACTTCTTCCCAGACGGACGAGCAATGCAGCCGCCGCCAGCCAATACGGTGCCGATGAACAGCTATAACCCTGAATCGCCGTTGATGACTGGGCGGATCGAGGGGCAATTGGCCGATCAATTGCCGCCAGAGATCAAGCTTGACGCGGCGCTGCTTGCACATGGCCAGTCGCGCTACAACGCCTTCTGCGCGCCATGCCACGGATTGGTTGGCGATGGTAAGGGGGTTATCGCGTATCGTGGCCCAATGACAGTCACAAGTTTGCATAGCGATCGGTTGCGGACAGTACAGGTTGGCTACTTCTTTGACGTCATCACGAACGGGATTGGCAAAATGTATAGCTATGCGTCACGTATTCCACCCGAAGATCGCTGGGCAATTGCCGCGTATGTGCGCGCCTTGCAATTGAGCCAGAATGCCGATATTGCCTTATTGACCGAGGCTGAGTTGCAGCAAGTCAGAGCCGGCCGCTAGGCTAGAGAGCGAGAGACGCAACCTATGTCTGCCCAAATCTTTCCGCGTAATGCCAACGCGATCTTTCTGGCCAGCCTCTTTGGCCTTGTGATGCTGGTGATCGGCATCATTGCCGCCATGGTCGGGTTTTACCTTTCGCCGTGGTACACTGATGTTGGTGTTGCTAAAGCCCAGCCAGTTCCCTTTAGCCACAAGCACCACGTCAGCGAGTTGAAGATCGATTGCCGCTATTGCCATGCGACGGTTGAGAAGGCGGCACACGCCGGTTTTCCGGCCACCGAAACCTGTATGTCGTGCCACTCGCAAGTTTGGACGAACAGCCCGTTGCTAGAGGTGGTGCGCACCAGTTATCAGACCGGCGAGCCGGTCGTGTGGAACCGGATTTACGATCTGCCCGATTTTGTTTACTTCAACCATTCGGTGCATGTGGCTAAAGGTATCGGCTGTAGCTCGTGCCATGGCCGGATTGACCAGCAACAGTTGGCTGCCAAAGCCCAACCGCTCTATATGGGATGGTGCTTAGGTTGCCATCGTGCGCCGGAAGATCACATTCGCCCGCGCGAAGAGGTTTTCAATATGGAGTGGGATGTGAATGCGTTGTCACTGGCCCAACGGCAGCAACTGGTAATTGAGTACCAAATTCCCACTGATGGCCGGTTGACCAACTGTTTCGTGTGCCACCGCTAGAGGGGAGTTGAACATGAGTCACGCTCATGCGCACAGTGAAGGTCCTTCTGCTGAGAGTTTGGCCCTCAATCACGAAATAAGCGACGCGCGTTCGCAACCGGTGATTTGGGGCGTGGTGATGGTGTTTGGCGTTCTGATCCTTGCCTTCGTCTTTATGGGGGGCTTGTTGGCTATCACCGCAGGATCAATTACCGATGCGAGCAATACTCTTTCTGATAGCGAAGTGACCCAATTACAATTGCCGCCGGCGCCACGGCTTGAGCAAAATCCACGGGTTGACGGTGATCGGATCATTGCTGAAGCGACTGCGCGACTCGAAAGTTATGGCTGGGTGAATGAGCAGGCCGAACGGGCTCATATTCCGATCGAGCGTGCAATGGAACTGTTGCTCGAACATGGGTTAGATGCGGTGAAATAGCTTACAGTCATTACGAGATCGAGAGCAGGTATATGAGAGGTTGGATTGCTCTGACGGTGATCGGTTGGTTGGCAGCCTTCTTGCTTACGCCGGTAGTGGCGTTGGCACAAGGTACTAAGCCCAATCCGACTGATGGCGTTGCCTTCGAGCAGCGCATGGGCGAGCAGGTGCCGCTCGATGCTATCTTCATAGACGAGCAAGGGGTTGAGGTGCGGCTTGGTCAATTCTTTGCTGCTGGTCAGCCGGTCATTCTCGTCATGAGTTACTACGAGTGCCCCATGCTCTGCTCGTTTGTGCGCGAAGGAGTGCTGGCTGCGCTACAACAAGTCCCCCTCACAGCGGGACGTGATTTTCAGGTAGTCAATATCAGCATCGATCCGCTCGAGACGCCAATGATGGCAGCAGGCGTTAAGACATTGACCGTCCAGCGCTATGCTCGTGCCGGCAGTGAAAATGGTTGGCATTTTCTCACTGGTAGCGAAGAACAGATTCGGCGAGTGGCTGATGCGATTGGGTTCAAGTATTTCTACGACGAGACGATCAAGCAGTATGCGCACGCTGCCGGTATGGTGGTATTGACGCCAGCAGGAAAAACTGCGCGGTACTTTTTTGGGATCGAGTTTAATGTGTCTGATGTCCGGCTCGGTATTGTCGAGGCATCAGCCGGCAAGGTGGGCAATCCAATCGATCAGATATTGCTCCTCTGCTATCAGTATAATCCGATCACCGGCAAATATACGCCGACCATTATGACCATTGTGCGAATCGCCGGTATTCTGACCGTCATCGGGATTGTTACGCTAATCGTAGTGTTAAGCCGTTCGACTCCTGGCGGCAATCTGCCGCCGCCGCGTGAAGCGGCGCCGGCCTAGTGGTAGGAGCGACCGGGGCCGCTGTGCCCCCAGATAGGAAGAGGTATGCGCGATTTTCCGTTATTTCCCGATCAGGCGTCAACCTTTGCATCGCAGGTTGACCAACTCTACTTCTTTCTGGTGGCCCTAAGCCTGATCTTCGCTGGGGTGTTGCCGTTCGTTATTCTCTACCTGATCGTTCGCTATCATCGGAGCCAGAAGGTTGATCGCAGCAATCCGGTTGACTCTAACCTGAAACTTGAGCTGACGTGGACATTGATTCCACTGGCTTTAGTCATGCTAGTCTTCTTCTGGGGCGCATTTTTGTACGTGCAGATGCGCACATCGCCTGCGCGCACGCTTGATATCTATGTGATCGGCAAGCAGTGGATGTGGCACGTACAGCATCCGAATGGCAAGCGCGAAAATAACGAATTGCACGTCCCGATTGGTCAGCCGGTGAAGTTGATCATGACATCACAAGATGTCATTCACAGCTTCTACATCCCAGCGTTTCGGGTGAAGCAAGATGTCTTGCCCGGTCGCTACACAGTGATGTGGTTTGAAGCAACGAAACCCGGCGAATATCATCTCTTCTGTGCCGAGTATTGCGGTACCGAGCATTCACTGATGATAGGGCGGGTTGTTGCGTTGCCATTGGCCGATTATGAGCGCTGGTTGGCTACTCCCGGTCTTGTCGTGTTACCCGATGGCACCATAGACACCGGTAAACCGGTTGTGGCGCCGGCCTCGTCAGGTGATCCGATGGCAGCCGCTGGTGGCCAGCTCTTCGCTAGTCTTGGGTGTGTCAGTTGTCATCCGGCTGGCGGCGGTGTAGGCCCAAGCTTGCACGGCCTGTTCGGTACAACTCGGCCGTTAGCTGATGGTTCGACGGTTGCGGTTGATGAAAATTACCTGCGCGAGTCGATCCTTAATCCGACGGCTAAAGTTGCGGCTGGCTACGGGCCGGTAATGCCTTCGTATGATGGACAGGTAAGTAATGATCAACTAAACCAGTTAGTTGCCTATATTAAGTCGCTTGGTGATGGGCAGTCCACCTCCGCCGCACCAACGTCAAGTAGTACAACGACAACCGACGGATCATCATCGGGAAGTTCGGCAACAAATGACGGGTCGGTAGTGAGGGATCTAGCGTCATCGGCTGGCGGTCAGCTCTTCGCTAGTCTTGGGTGTATGAGTTGTCACCCGGCTGGTGGTGGCGTAGGCCCGGATCTGCACGGTCTGTATGGTATGACCAGACCGTTAGCTGATGGCTCAACGGTTGCGGCTGATGAGGAATATCTGCGC